>NZ_CP107942.1:300000-460000 GCF_036053395.1 Actinoplanes sp. NBC_00393
GGAAAGGCGTCGGGCTGGCCACGCTGATCTACATCGCCGGGATCGTCTCCATCCCGCAGGAGTACTTCGAGGCCGCCCGCGTCGACGGCGCGAGCGCCTGGGCGAACTTCCGGCACCTCATCCTGCCGCTGGCCCGCCCGGCCACGGTGACCGTGATCATCCTGTCGCTGATCGGCGGCCTGCGCTCGTTCGACCTGATCTGGGCGATGACCCGCGGCGGCCCCGGCTTCACCTCCGACGTGATCGCCTCGGTGATCTACAAGCAGTACCAGGCCGGCTTCTACGGCCTGTCCACCGCCGGCAACGTCGTGCTCTTCATCGTGGTCACCGCGATCGTGCTGCCGCTGTCGCGCTTCCTCAACCGCAAGGAGGTCGAGCTGTGAGGCTGCGCTCCTGGACGCTCGGCGTCACCGCGATCGTCCTCTCCGCGGTGTTCTTCCTCGTCCCGTTCGCGTTCATCCTGCTGACCGCCTCGAAGAACGCCCGCGAGGCGGCCCGGCTGGACTTCTCCTGGCCGACGTCGTTCCACTTCGTGCCGAACCTGATCGAGGTCCTCCAGGCCCGCGACTACATGCTGATCATCGCCTACATCAACAGCACGATCCTCACCGTCTCCAGCGTGGCGATCATGGTGGTGCTGGCCGCGATGGTCGCGTTCGTCCTGCAGCGCCGGGCGTCGAAGTGGAACGGTCTGATCAACTTCCTGGTGCTGTGCGGGCTGATCATCCCGCCCGCGGTGGTGCCGACCATCTGGGTCCTCGACGGGCTCGGCCTGTTCGGCACCATGCCCGGACTGATCCTGATCGAGGTCGCGTTCGGGCTCAGCTTCTGCGTACTGCTGTTCCGCGCGTTCATCTCGACCATCCCCCGAGAGCTCGACGAGGCGGCGATCATCGACGGCGCGGGCCCGCTGCGCCTCTTCTTCCGGGTGATTTTCCCGCTGCTCCGCTCGGTGATCATCACGGCGGTGGTGGTGCAGTCGGTGGCGGTCTTCAACGACTTCGTCAACCCGCTGTACTTCCTGCCCGGCTCGCAGAACGCCACCGTGCAGACCACCATCTACAACTTCGCCGGGCAGTTCGCCACCCAGTACCACCTGCTGTTCATGGACATCCTGCTGGTGACCGTCCCGCCGCTGATCATGTTCCTGTTCTTCAACCGCCGCATCGTCGCCGGCATGACCTCCGGCGCCATCAAGGGATGATCAAGGTCTATGCTTGTCGATCATCCTTTGATCGATGGGGGCAGAGATCAATGGCCGAACCACTGGACACCGGGCGGCCACATCCCGCCCGGGTGTACGACTACCTGCTCGGCGGCAAGGACAACTTCGCCGCCGACCGGGCGGCCGCCGCGGAAGGGCTCAAGGCCAACCCGGACGCGGCGACCGCGCCCCGGCAGAACCGGGCGTTCATGCAGCGCACGGTACGGTTCCTCGCCGCCGAAGCCGGAATCCGGCAGTTCCTGGACATCGGCACCGGCCTGCCCACCCCGCCGAACGTGCACCAGGTCGCCCAATCGGTCGACCCGTCGGCCCGGGTCGTCTACGCCGACAACGACCCGCTCGTGCTGACCCACGCCCGCGCCCTGCTCACCGCCGCCGGCGATGGCCGCACCACCTACCTCGACGCCGACCTGCGCGAGCCGGAGCGGATCCTGGCCTCCCCGGAACTGCGCGGTGTCCTGGACCTGGAGCAGCCGGTCGCGCTGCTGCTCTACGCCGTCCTGCACTTCTTCGAGGACGCCGCCGACCCGTACGGCATCGTCGCCCGCCTGATGGCCGAACTCCCGCACGGCAGCTACCTGGTGATCTCCCACCTGACCGGCGACCACGACCCGTCGGCGTGGGGCCGCTTCACCGAGGTCATGGGCCGGCAGGGCATCCCGACCCGCGTCCGGACCAAGGCTGAGGTCGCCCGCTTCTTCCCCGGCATGGAGATGATCGACCCCGGGGTGGTCCCGATCCTGCAGTGGCGTCCCGACTCGGAGACCTCCTATACGGATGCTCAGGTGGCGCTTTACGGAGCCGTCGGCCGCAAACACTGACCCGGTTAATCCGTGGCCCAGCGGGCAGCGGGCCGGTTAGCGTCTGGGTCGCCATCCCCTTCAACGAGGAGGTCATCATGTACCGCGACCACGACACCGAGACGTCCTTTTGAGGTCACCAACAAACGCCGCAGGGGGTTCCCTCTAGCGAGACCCAGGTCAAGCGGGGCCAGCGCTTCGTCGGCGACAAGGAGCTGATCGAAAAGCTCGGCGGCAACGACCCGTGCCCATGCGGTTCCGGGCGGCGGTTTCCGCCGGTGCTGCCGCCGCGGCGGCCGTTTCGACGACACCAACGGCCACTACTACTACCGCGACTGAGGTCGGCCGCCACTACAGCGGACTGAGCAGGCCGAAGGTGCGAACGCCAAGGACGGCTGTTGCCGCCGCGGCTGGGATCGGACGCGCCGGCCGCCCATCTCGGCGGCCGGCGCGTGTTTGCTTCGGTGGGCTGTCTGCTTGCGAAAGCGCCGCGGGGCCCGGCCACGGCTGATGCTGCTCTGTCCGGCCCCACCGGCTGCCATCGCGTGTCCGGCGGGGCCGTGTCTTGTGCGGTCACTCGACTGCTTCATCGCTCACGCCCTCCGGATCAGCCCGCGACGACCCGGCCGGTGAAGGCCGCCAGATTCGTCATCGCCCGGTCGACGCGCTCGGCCAGGCTGAGCGTCTCCTCCCGGCGAACCAGCCGCATCCTCGGCTGGCGCTTCCCCCGCAGATAGAGCGAACAGGCCAGATCAGCACAGATGTACTCGCCGACGGTGTTGCCGTTACGCCCGGCCGCACCGGCGAGCGGCGCCACGAACAGCGCCACCCCCGAAGCAGCGTGGTCGGTCAGGCAGATCCGGCACATGCTGGACCGCATAGCACTGACCTTGCGCGCTTCCGGCCGGCGCAGCACCAGACCGACCGGCCCGTCCGAACCGGGCGCGACCAGCAGCGCCCGCTGCGGAGCACCCGGGTCGGTCCAGCCGAGAAAGTCCAGGTCGCCCCACGGAACGCTGCCGTCCGCAAAGCCCGAGGGCATCTTGATCCGGCTCGCCTCGCCTTTGCTGCAGTTGACGAAGGCGGCCCGGATCGCCCGCTCATCGAGTGGTTCCATGTCGGCGAAGCTAGCCCGCCCCACCCCGACGATCACCCGATTTTCCGCTTGCACCCCACCCGAGGGCCCTGGCTGACGCTGAGGGCTGTTTCGGTGGCCGGGAAGCGACCGTGAGCGTCAGCTGAGAGGGCGTGGCTGACGGTCAGGGCTGCTTCGGTGGCCGGGAAGCGACCGTGAGCGCCAGCTGAGAGGGCGTGGCTGACGGTCAAGGCTGCTTCGGCGGGCGGGAAGGGACACTGGGCGTCAGCCCGGGTTGATCACGCGGGCTGAGGTGGCTCAGCACCGAAGCGCGGAGTGAGCGGCCTGCGGCAGCCTGCGCCGGGAGACGTGAGGCGGCCTGGCCAGGCTGAGATCTACGCCGTATGGAGTACGCGATACGTGATGGGGCATGGTGTGGCCATGGCGACGATTCTGATCACCGGGTCCAGCGACGGCATCGGGCGGCACACCGCGGCCACCCTCGCCGACCAGGGGCACCGCGTGGTGCTGCACGGACGTAACGAACAGCGGGCCGAGGAGGCGCTCAAGGCGGTCCCGGCGGCTGCCGGCGTGCTGGTCGGCGACCTGGCCTCGCTGGCGCAGACCCGCGAGCTGGCCGAGAAGGCGGCGAAGTACGACGTGGTGATCCACAACGCGGGAATCGGTGGTGGGCAGAGCGCCCCGGTGATCACCGAGGACGGCCTCGAACGCATCTTCCAGGTGAATACGCTCGCGCCGTACCTTCTGACCGCTCTTCTGCCGGCGCCCGCCCGGCTGGTCTATCTGACCTCGGGCCTGGAGGCGAACGGGCAGCCCCGCCTGGACGACCTGCAGTGGCGGGACCGCCCGTGGAACGGCATGCAGGCCTACAGCGACTCGAAGCTGTACGACGTGATGCTCGCGTTCGCCGTCGCCCGCCTCTGGCCGGGCACCCTGAGCAACGCGGTCGATCCGGGCTGGATCCGCACCCGGATGGGCGGCCCCGGAGCCACCGACGACCTGCCGGAAGGCTCCGAGACCCAGGTGTGGCTCGCCACCGCGCCGGACGCGACGGTGACGGGCCACTACTTCAAGCGGCGCGAGTCGCTGCGGGCACACCCGCAGGCGTACGACGAAGCCCTGCAGAACGAGCTGCTGGCCCGCTGCGCCGAGCTGACCGGAACCCCGCTCACGCCTCGTTGAGCGGCCCGGTCGGCAGCTCGCGCCGCAGCACCTTGCCGGTCGGGTTGCGCGGCAGTTCGTCGAGGAAGACCACGTCGCGCGGGACCTTGTAGCGGGCCAGGTTCGCCTTCACGAAGTCCTTGATCTCCTGCGGGTCCCGCGCCGACGCGGAAGTGGGCACGATGAACGCGCGCAGCCGTTTGCCGAAGTCCGGGTCGTCGACGCCGATCACCGCGGCCTCCAGGACGTCGTCGCGGCTGACGAGCAGGTTCTCCACCTCGACCGGGTAGACGTTCTCGGCGCCGGAGATGATCATGTCGTCGTCGCGGCCGTCGATGAACAGCAGGCCCTCGTCGTCGAAGTGCCCCTGGTCGCCGGTGGCCATGTACCCGTCGATGACCTGTTTGTGCTGGCCGTCGGTGTAGCCCTCGAACGGGATGCCGGTCCGCACGAACACCCGCCCGTGCGCGTGCGGCCGGTCGATCCGTTTGTCCTGGTTGTCGAAGAGCGCCACGTGCACGGTGACCGGCGGTTTCCCGACCGTCCCCGGCGCGCGGCGCGACTCGGCGGGCTGGGCGACCGCGGCGACGGCGACCTCGGTCGAGCCGTACACGTTGTAGATGATGTCGCCGAACTGATCGTGGAAGCGGGCGGTCAACTCGGGGGCGAGGGCGGAGCCGGCCACGAAGACGGTCTTCAGCGACGAGGTGTCGTACTTGTTGATGATCTCCGGGCCCAGGGCGAGGATGCGGGTGAGCATCGTCGGGACCGCGACCAGCATCTGTGCCCGGTGTTCGGCGATCGCCTGCAGGATGCGTTCGGCGTCGAAGCGGCGCAGCAGGATCGCGTGGTTGGACAGCGACAACCCGACCGTCCACGCGCCGAAACCGGTGCTGTGGAACAGCGGTGACGCGAACACCGCGGCGCCCTGCCGGGGGAACGGGATCCGGTCCGCGATCAGGGCGCTGGCCAGCGGCGACACCTTGGTCCGCGGTGCGCCCTTGGGCAGCCCGGTGGTGCCGCTGGTGAGGATGATGAAACCGCCCGGCCGGTCCGGCGGCGGCAGCGGGGTCACCGGGTTCGCCGCGATCAGCTCGTCGATCGACGGATCGGCGCCTGAAGAAGAACCCGAACCCCAGGTCAGGTAGCGGGGGATGTCGTCGGGCAGCCCGTCGACCAGGCCGGCGAACTCCTCGTCGTACAGCACCACCCGTACCCTCTCCCGGGCCACCACCTCAGCCAACTGCTGCCTGGCCAGGCCGGTGTTCATCAGCGCCAGGCGCAGCGTGGCGCGGGCCGTGCCGCTGATCGCGAGCAGCAGGCCGCGGTGGTCGCGGGCGAGCACACCGACCACCGAGCGGTCCGGCAGGCCGTGCTTCTTCAGGGCGTGGGCCAGCGCGTTGGACTGCTCGTCGAGCTGGCGGTAGGTGAGGGTGCCGCGTTCGTCGGTGACCGCGGGCAGGCCGGGGTGCTCGACGGCCGCCTTCATGATCAGGGCGGCTTGCGGGCCGAGACGCTTGTTGTTGACGGCGGCGCGCACGAGCCGGCGCGGGTGCAGCAGGTTGACGATGCCGATCTGATGCATACGGAGGACGGCACGCAGATGTTCGATCATGTCGGGAGGTCCTTCCAGATGGGCGTGCGCTTCTCGGCGTACGCGCGGACACCCTCCACGGCGTCCTCGGAGCCGATCACCTCACCGGCGATGTCCGCGAGCCGGTCGAAGGCCTCCGCGGAACTCCAGTCGTGATGTTCGTCGGCGATCCGCTTGGAGAGGTACACCGCGAGGGGCGCGTTGGCCGCTATGTCGTGTGCCAGGTCGAGTGCGGTTTCCAGGGCCTTGCCGGACGGGGTGACGCGGTTGATCAATCCGAGGTCGTACAGGCGGCGGGCCGGCATCGGCGCGCCGGTCAGGGCCAGTTCCAGGGCGGTGCTGCGGGGCAGGCTCCGGGCGAGCCGCAGGACGCCACCGGCGGCGGCGACCAGTCCCCGCTTGACCTCGGGGATGCCGAAGACGGCGTCCTCCGCGGCCACGATCAGGTCGGCGGCGAGTGCGAGTTCGCACCCGCCGGCCAGGGCGGCGCCCTCCACCGCGGCGATCAGCGGTTTGCGGGGCGGCCGCGCGGTCAGGCCGAGCAGCCCACGGCCCTCGGTCACCGGATATTCGCCGCGGGCCGCGGCCTTGAGATCCATCCCGGAGCAGAACGCGGTGTCGCTTCCGGTCAGCACGGCGACGCGGGCTTGCGGATCTTTCTCGTACGCGTCGACGGCCTTCTCCAGCGCGCGGGCGGTGGCCAGGTCGACGGCGTTGCGGACGGCCGGCCGGTTCAGCCGGATCACGGTGACCGGGCCGTGCCATTCGACGAGCACCGGCGGCGCACCGGCGGCCGGCAGCGCGACGGCCGTGGTGCCGGAGACCGCGAACCCGTCGGTGGTGATCTCCAGCTGCCAGCCCAGCGGGTCCTCGGCGAGCAGCCGGTCGATCAGCGCCCGGTCGAAGACACGGCGCACCACCCGGTCGCCGGTCGCGGTGATCGCGGTGACGATGCCGGACTCCGGCTCGCCGTCCCTGCCGTAGGGGACGGTGTAGGCCTCGAGCATCGCCGGACCGGTCCAGCCGGTGTCGACCTTGCGGGCGGCCGGGCGCGGCAGGCGCAGGTCAGCGTCGATGTCCCGGAAGCCGCGCCGCGGCGGCTGCGCCGACAGCACGGTCGCGGCGTGCTTGGTCAGATACCACCCCAGCGCGGTGGCCAGGCCGAAACCATCCGGGTCAGACCGCAGCCGGGGTACGAGATTAGCGACCGCATGACTGCTGTAGTTGTTGCCCGGCCCACCGGCGAAGGTCAGCCCGCCGGTGACAGTCAGCGGACGTTCCGGGTCGTCGAGCGGCAGCCCCAGCTCGGCCGCGCCGATCTCGATCGCGGACGGGAAGCACGCGTACAGATCGAGGTGCCGGATGTCGTCGATGGACAGCCCGGAGTGCTCGAGCACGGCCCCGCCGGCGGCGCGGATCGCGGGCGACGAGGCGAGGTCGTCGCGCTCGGTGACGAACCATTCGTCGGTGGCGTGTGCCCCGGCGTGCAGGAACACCCACCGGTCCTGCGGCACGCCGGCCCTCTGCGCGGCGGCCGCGCTGCACACGATGATCCCGCTGGCCTGGTTGACCTGTAGGTTCGCGGTGAGCAGCTTCGGGTACGGCGCGGAGATCGGCCGGTTGTCGTCGCTCGTCGCGGCCAGCTCCCCGGGGGTGTGCCGTTCCGGGCGCCAGGCGTGCGGGTTGTCCGCGGCCACGCCGGAGAACCGGGACCACAACGCGGTGATCTGCTGCCGGTGCTGCTCGGGGCTCAGCCCGAGCCGGCCGCGGATCGCGGACTCGATCAGCGCGTACACGTAGATCGGCGCGACCAGGCCGGCCTCGATCTCCACGTCGGTGTTCGGGGTGGTGTCCACGCCGACCGTGCGACCCGGCGCGGTGCCTTCCGGTTGCCCCGGCCAGGCGAGGTCCCGGCCGGCACGTTCGGCGGCGGCCGCGGTGGCAGCGGCCTCGGCGCCGCCGAGAAGAGCGATCTCGGTACGTCCGGACGCGATCTCCGCGGCCACATCGTTGAGCAGCCGCAGCGACCCGTCCCCACCGAAGATGCTGGTCTGCACCGTTTCGTCGGGCTTCGCCCCGACCGCTTCAGCGATCAGCGCGGCGCCGTCCGGGTACTGCCAGGACACGCTGGCGACATAACCGACCGTGTCGGCCGCGGCCAGCAGGGCAGCGCCGGGTCCTGCCTCAGCCCCACCCGCGCCCACACCGGAAGCCGAGCCCGTGCCCGAAGCCGAGCCCGCACCGGCGTCCTGCGCCGCCAGCCGCAGCGCGCGGACCGCGAGCGAGACCGGGTCGCCGCCGAGTGGCTCGGTGGACCGCTCGGAGACCTGCCCGACCCCGACGATCACCGGCGTCCACGGGTCGATGTCCTGCCCGCTGCGCTCATGCCGGATCGGTGCCGGCTTCGCCCGCGCCGGCCGTGGGGGAGCGGGGCGCGCGGTTGCCGTGCCGGCCCGGCCGGTGGTTCGCGCGCCCGAGGCGGCCTGCGAGCCGGTGCCGGCCTGCACGCTGCCGCCGGGAGCCGGCCGAGTGACGACCTCGGCGAGCCGGGAGAGCGACTTCTGCATGGCCTCGGCCAGGTTGCGGGCGACCATCGGCCCGAGCGGCCCGTCAGCAGTGCCGCCCTCCACGCCGCCGTCGATGCGAACCGTCGTCCCGCCCACGGTCGGCACGAGCGACAGGTAGAACCCGACGACGATCCCCATCGGACCGGTTCCGTCCAGCCACACCGTACGAGGCTGATCGAGGCCGACCACCGTCCACCGCACCTCGGTCGGCATGCCCATCAGCTTGACGCGCTGCGCGAAGCGCGCGCCGACCTCGATCGAACCCGATGGCGTCCCCGGCCAGCCGGTGTGCATGACCAGCCAGTCGGCCATCCGCGCCGGCTCGGCGAGCACCGCGAAGACCGCATCGGGTGACGCCGAGATCTCCGCGGCCGCCGTGAACGGGTAGGCCAGCTCCCGCGGCGGCTCGACAGCGGGCGGCGTGTCCGGCGCCTTGGGCGACCGGGTGATCCGGCTCAGGACGGTTCCGGCCACGGCCCCGCCGACAGCGAGCAGACGACCCAGCATCGACATCCCCCTAACAGTCTGCCGTGACGGTAAATGGGTGACCTGAGTCACGGCAAGGGCTGATCAAATTCGGCGGAGACAAAACTAACCGTCACGTCGTACGGTATCTGGGTGTCCGCTCAACCCCGGCGCACCCAAGCGCAGCGCAGCGAATCGACCCGGATCAAAATTCTGGACGCCACCGTCCAGTGCCTGGTCGAGCGCGGCTATGCCGAGACGACCACCTCCGAGGTGATCGCCCGCGCCGACGTGCCCCGCGGCACCCTGCTGCACCACTTCCCGACCAAGGTGGACCTGCTGGTCGCCGCGGTGCAGCACGTCGCCCGCCGCCGTCTCGACGGCCTCGCCGCCGAGCTGGCCGCCGCTGAGCTGGCCGCGCCCGGCGGCGCCGACCGCCTCGACGCCCTGATCGACATCCTCTGGCGGCACTTCTCCTCACCGCTGTTCTGGGCCGCCCTCGAGTTGTGGAACGCGGCCCGCACCGACGCCGAGCTGCGCGACGCGCTGGTCCCGGTGGAGAAGGAGGTCTTCGGTGTGCTGCACGAGCAGTCCCGCGGCCTGCTCGAGGCGTCCATGCCCGGCGACCCGCGCCTGGCCACAGTGATCCAGCTCAGCTTCGAGGTGCTCACCGGTTCCGCCATGACCGGCATCGTCAGCGGCGACCTGGCCCGCCGCGAGCTGCTCATCCGCCGCTGGAAACGCGCCGCCGCCGTCCTGCTCGGCCGCCGAGACCCCGACACCCTGGTCGAACGTCCCGCAAAGGAGCGCAAGTGACGTACCTCAACCCCTTTGACACTCCCGAACGGTCCGATCTGCGGGCCGCCATGACGCAGTTCGTCAGCCGCGAGATCACGCCGCACCTCACCGACTGGGAGAAGGCCGGCGAGATCCCCCGCGACCTGCACGAACGGGCCGCCAAGGCCGGCCTGTACGGGATCGGGTTCGCCGAGGAGCACGGCGGCGAGGGCGGCGACACGGTCGACACCGTGGTGGCCACCGAGGCGTTCCTGGAGGCCGGCGGCTCGTCCGGCGCGCACGCCGCGATCTTCACCCACGGCATCGCGCTGCCGCACATGGTCGCGACCGGCGACCCCGCCCTGATCGACCGGTTCGTGCGGCCCACCCTGGCGGGGGAGAAGGTCAGCGCGCTCGGCATCACCGAGCCGGACGCCGGCTCCGACGTCGCCCACCTGCGCACCACGGCGGTCCGCGACGGCGAGCACTACGTGGTCAACGGCGCGAAGATGTTCATCACCTCCGGCGTGCGCGCCGACTTCGTCACCACCGCGGTGCGGACCGGCGGGCCGGGCGCCGGCGGGATCAGCCTGCTGGTCATCGAGAAGGACACGCCCGGTTTCACGGTGTCCCGCAAGCTCGACAAGATGGGCTGGCTCTGCTCGGACACCGCGGAGCTGGCGTTCAGCGACTGCCGGGTGCCGGCCGCCAACCTGATCGGCGCGGAGGACAGCGGGTTCTTCCTGATCGCCCAGGTCTTCGTCCCCGAGCGGATCATCGCGGCGGTCCACGCGTACGCCACCGCCCAGCGCTGCCTGGACCTGACCCTGGCGTACGCCCGTGAGCGCACCACCTTCGGCAAGCCGCTGATCGCCCGGCAGGTGGTGCAGCACAAGCTGGTGCAGATGCGGCAGCGCATCGAGCTGGCCCGCGCGTACACCCGGCAGGTCGCCATCCGGCACGCCGCCGGCGAACAGGTCATCGGCGAGGTCTGCCTGGCCAAGAACGCCGCCGTCGACACCTGCAAGTACGTGGTGGACGAGGCCGTCCAGTTGCACGGCGGCATGGGCTACATGCGCGAGTCGGAGGTGGAACGCCACTACCGCGACACCCGGATCCTGGGCATCGGGGCCGGCGCGACCGAGGTGATGACCGACCTGGCCGCCAAGATGTTCGGTTACGGCCGCTGACGGGTACCGCTCCGGTGTGGATCTGCAGACCCGCGCCGACCGGCGCTTCCGTCTCGTCGCGGTACTGACGCTCGCGCTGACCGGCCTGGCCGGCGTGTTCGGCGCGCTGGCCGGCGCCGGCGACTGGACGTGGCGCTCGGGGGCGATCATCGCCGCCTTCGTGGTCGGGCTCCTCGCTCTGATGGGCCTGGCCATGGCGCTGTCGATGCGCTGGGCCCGGCGGCGCGCCGGCACCGGGGTGTCACCGCTGTGGGGCGCCGACCGCCGGACCCGGCAGCGGACCGTCAAGGTCATCAAGCGCCAGGAGGAGCCGGCCGGCGAGATCGGCCGGCTCGCGCTGGCCGAGGCCGACCGCATCCTCAAGATGGCCCCGCTGTCCGTCACGCTGATGACGATCGCCGGCGTCCTGGCGTGGCTCAGCTTCGGCCTGCAACTGGTCGGCGGCTCGCCGGTCAAAATCGCGATCAGCGCCCTCCCGGCCGTCCTGTTCACCGCCGTCGCCGTCGACCAGATGATCCTGCGCCGCCGCGCCGGCGCCTACCTGGCCCGCTACGGGAGCACACCGTGACCGGGGACCTGCAAACCCGCGCCTACCTGGCCCGCTGCGGGAGCACGCCATGACCGGCGACCTGCAAACCCGCGCTGACCGCCGCTTTCGCGTCGTCATGCTCGTCTTCGGCCTGCTCACCCTGGTCGCGCTGCTCGCCGGTGTCCTCGCCGCCGGCATCGGCCGCGAACCGAAGAACTGGCTCATCGTCCTCGCCGTCCTGCTCGGCGTGATCGGCATCTGTGGCCTCGGCATCACATTGATGGTCCGGGCGACCAGGCGCCGCGCCGGCAGCCTGGTCTCGCCGCTGTGGGGCGCCGACCGCGAGACCCGCGCCGAGGTCGCCCGGATCCTCAAGAACCAGGAGGAACCGGCCGGCGAGCCCGGCCGTCTCGCACTCAGCGAGGCCGAACGCACCCTGAAGATGACCCCGATCGCCCTGCCCCTGTTGGCCGCGGCCGCCGTCCTCCCGTTGATCGGCGGAATCCTGTACGTCGTCTGGGAGGACGAACTGTCGTTGCCCCGCGTCCTTCTCTACGGCTTCCAGGCGCTCTGCTTCGGCAGCCTCGCGGCCACGCAGTACACCGGGCGGCGCCGCGCCCGCGCTTACCTGTCGCGTTTCAAACCCGGGGAGTACGCGTGACGCGTCCCCGGTCCTGCGACCCGCGAGCCAGGTTTGTGGCCCGGGCCGTGACGCGGCCGCCGGGCTGAGCGGTGGCGGATCCCGGCCGGTCTCCTTACGGTGAGCTTTGACATCGACGTCAAACGATGGAGCCGCCGTGAGATCCACGTTCGCCGCCCTCGCCACCGCCACCGTCCTCGCCGTCGGCCTGACCGCCACCCCGGCCGCCGCCCAGCCCGCACCCACCACCCTGGACAGCCTGACCACCGCCACACCGGCCGGCCTGGTCCCTGCCCGTCCCAGCCCCGACGACGTGCGCCGCGCGCTGTCGAAGATCGCCCGCGCCAGTGACGGCCGGGTCCGCCTCGGCGTCATCGGCCGCAGCAACGAGAACCGCCCGCTGCGCCTGGCCAGCGTCGGCCACGGCCGGACCAGGCTGCTCTTCGTCACCCAGCAGCACGGCGACGAGCCGCTCGGCACCCCGGCCGCGATCCGCGCGCTGTGGGCCCTCGGTGTCCCCGACACCGCCTGGCACCGCTGGCTGCGCAACCGGGTCACCGTCGACATCGTGGTGCAGGCCAACCCGGACGGCGCCGTGCGCAACCAGCGCTACAACCACGACCCGAGCGCAAGCGGTGACTACTCCGCGCCGGGCGTCGGCTACGACATCAACCGGTTCCACAACCCGCTGACCCCGATCGCCGACAACCCGGTGCCGGAGTCCCGGGCCGTGCTGCGGCTGTGGCAGAAGACCCGCCCGCGGATCGTCGTCGACTACCACATGCAGGGCCGCTACCTGCAGCCCGACGGCGAGGAGACCACCGCCTCGGTGCTCTGGCCGACCAGCCCGCTGGTCACGGCCGCCGCGGTCACCGCCGGGCGGCAACTGGCCGTGCGCACCGACGAGGCCACCTCCCGGGTCCCCGGCGCGTACGTGACCCGTTACCCGGGCGGTGACTACGAGGGGATCGCGCGGAACGCGTACGGGATCCTGGGCAGCGCGTCGCTGCTGGTGGAGCTCTCCGACCTGCCCGAGGAGCAGACCGAGTTCCAGATCACCACGGCCTTCGTCTCGATGATCGCCACCGTGCAGGGCGCCGCCGACGGCTCGCTGTGGCGCATCGACCCGGCCCGGGCCGATCAGATTCCGGCCCGCGGTCCCGCGCTGCCGGGTGTGCTGTCGACCCTGAGCCGCGACGACGCCGCCTGACCGTCCGAGGGCAGTTCCCGGCGGCCGAACTCGATCGAGTCCAGGCCGCCGTGGAACTGGTCGGTGTCCACGTCGCTCTGGTCGGCGCGGATCCGTGCGGCTGTCACCAGTGCTGTTCCAGATACCACTGGCCCACCGTGAACCGGAAGTCCTCGTCACCCGCTCCAGCAGCACGAAGTTCGTGCCGTCGGACCAGCGGCAGGACGGCCGGCCGGGAAACCGCAGGACCGGCTTGCCGTCCGCCTCGGCTACCTGCGCGACCGTGCCGCCGCCCCCGGTGCGGAAGCGCGTTCGCACCCGCGCGGGATGAGCCGGTCGGTTGCGGTCGGCGGCCGCGGGCGATAGACAGTTGTGGTTCTTGAAGCCGGAGACTGTGGAGGGTGCGCCGTGACGGACTGGGTGCCGGCCGGGATCGACGTGAATCAGCCCAGCGCCGCGCGGGTGTACGACTACTTCCTCGGCGGCACGCACCACCTCCCGGTCGATCGGGAGCTGGCCGGGCACATCGCCGCGATGACGCCGAACATCGGTGAGACCATGCGATCCAACCGGGTCTTCCTGCGCCGGGCCGTGCGGTATCTGGCCGGGCAGGGCATCCGGCAGTTCCTCGACATCGGCTCGGGCATCCCGACCGCCGGCAACGTGCACGAGATCGTCCAGGAGGTGGCGCCGGACGCGAGTGTCGTCTACGTCGACATCGACCCGGTGGCCGTCGAGCACAGCCGGGCCATCCTGGCCGGCGTCGACCGGACCGGCGTGATCTGCGCCGACGCCCGCGACGTGGACCAGGTGCTCGGCGAGAGCGAGAAGCTCGGCCTGATCGACTTCGACGAGCCGGTCGCCGTGCTCTTCGCCGGCGTGCTGCACTTCATCCCCGACGCGGACGGGCCGGCCGGGCTGGTCGCCGCCCTGCGGGACGCCGTCACGACCGGCAGCTACCTGCTGATCTCGCACGCCACCGCGGACGGGCAGCCGCCCGAGGTGATCGAGGCGCAGAAACTGTCCGGGCGTACCGGCACCGAGATCGTGTTGCGCACCGGGCCGCAGATCACCGCGTACTTCGACGGGTTCGACCTGGTCGATCCGGGTCTGGTGTTCATACCGCAGTGGCGGCCCGGGCCCGGTGACGCGGTCGACGAGCACCCGGAGCGGGTCGGGGCGTACGCCGGTGTCGGCATCAAGCGCTGAGACAGAGGCGCGGATCTATGTGAATACGTGAGAGTATGCGTGGCATGTGGGCCCGGGTCGCGGTCATGCTCGCCGCCTTGACGGCGTCTCTGGCCGTGCCCGTCGCCGCCTCCGCCGCCCCGGCCGTCAGCTGGGCGCCGTGCATCGAGGAGCCCCTGGCCGGCTACCAGTGCTCCACGTACGAAGTGCCGCTGGACCACGACCTGCCGCGCGGCGCGACCACCACGATCGCTCTGGCCCGCCGCCCGGCCGGCGACCCGGCGCGCCGGATCGGCACCGTCTTCGTCAACCCCGGCGGTCCCGGCGGCGCCGGCCGCGGTCTGGTCACCTCGGCCGCGGCCCTGTTGGGGCCGGAGGTGCTGGCCCGCTTCGACGTGGTCGGCTTCGACCCGCGCGGCATCGGCGCCAGCGACCCGATCCAGTGTTTCGCCACCGACGCCGAGGCGGAGGCGCTGCTTGACCGGATGACCGGGGTGCCGGTGACGCCGGAGCAGATCGGCGAGACGCTGCGGGCCAACTATGAATACACCGAGGGGTGCAAGCGCACCGCCGGGCCGCTGCTCACTCACATGAGCACGCTGAACGTGGCGAAGGACCTGGACCTGCTGCGCCAGGCCGTCGGGGACGCGAAGCTCACCTTCGTCGGGAAGTCGTACGGCACGCTGATCGGCGCCACCTACGCCAACCTGTTCCCGGGCAGCGTGCGGGCGATCATCCTGGACGGCAGCGTCGACCCGGCGCAGCGCACCGGCGCCCGGCTGGCCAACAAGTTCGCCCGGGCCGGCGGCTTCGAGATCGCCCTGCGCGGGTTCCTCACCGAGTGCGACCGGGCCGGGCTGAACTGTGCCTTCGCCGGGAACGCCCGCGCCAAGTTCGAGCGGCTGCGCGATCGGCTCCGGCAGGGCCCGGTGACGTCGCCCAGCCTCGGCACGGTCACCCTCGACGATCTGGTCGGGTTCACCGGGCGGATGCTCTACGACGTGGCTGCGTTCGCCGAGGCGGCGCAGACCCTGCAGTTCGTCCACGACGAGATCTTCGGTGATCCGATGGTGCTGCAGGTGCCGGGGCCGAAGCCGTTGCCGCAGGCGCCGCCGGTGCGGGGGTGGCTGCCGGACGCGTACTCGTACACCTCGAACGACGCCTTCTTCGCAGTGAACTGCGCGGACGCTCCGCTGCCGCGGGAACCGGCGCGGTATCCCGGTTTCGCCGCCGCGTTCGAGGCGGTGTACCCGACGTTCGGCCGGGCGGAGGCGTTCAGCGAGGTGGGCTGCGCGAATTGGCCGCCGGTCGACGAGCGTTACGCCGGCCCGTGGAACAGGCGCACCGCCCAGCCGATTCTGGTGGTCAACCCGACCTTCGACCCGGCGACCCGGTACGAGTTCGCCGTGCAGATGACCCGCCGGCTCGGCAACGCGCGGCTGCTGACCCTGGACGGGTTCGGCCACACCAGCGATCACAGCGTCTGCGTCGATGCCTGGTACGCCCGATACCTGCTGCACGGTGAGGTCCCGCCGGTGGGCAGCCGCTGCGCGCAGGACCGCCCGCCGTTCCCGGCTGTCTGATCAAGCGCTCGGTCAACAGATCTTCTCAAGAACGTCAATGTGCTGTAACGTCTCCTGGGAGCGCTCCCACGGGCTCCTGATGACTCGAGCCGCTTCGTCGCCGATTCCCCGGTGCCGGGGCGGCTCGCCCCATTTCTACCGCATGGCGAGCCCCGCTACCGCCGCAGTCCGACCGCGACCAGCACCGACCGGGCCGCGGCCGCCGCTGGGCGCAGGATCTCGTCGCGGATCCACCGGGCAGCCGGAGTCACCGTGACGCTCCACAGCCAGCCGATGCCGCGGAACAGCGCGCCGAACGTGTACCGCCACAGCCACGCGACCGCGATGCCGAGCGGGCGCAGCAGGAACCGGTAGAGCTGCACGCCCAGCCACGAAGTGCCCTGCCAGCCGGCGCGCAGGAACCAGACGAGCGCGCGCCCGACCGGGGCCAGCACCCACCGGTAGACGAACCCGGCGACCGGCGCCACCACCCGCTCGATCACGAACGTGACTGCCAGCACCACGGCCACGAAGACCGGGCGGAGCACGTACTGCCAGATCGCGCGCAGCACCGGACGCAGCGCCTGCCGCCACAGCCAGGCGAGCGGGACACCGATCAGCACCCGCAGCGCGGCCGAGAGCCAGCGACCGAGAACGGTCAGGCCGGCCCCGATCAGCCGGGACAGCCAGAGCACCGGGATCGCCACGAGGTGCCGCCACAACCAGGCCAGGAACCGGCCGATCAGCTTCGCGCCCTCCCAGAGCAGCCGGAACGGGAGCACCACCACGACAGCGAGAGCGCGAACCGGCCAGAGGAGCCACTGCTGTTCCTGATCAACCTGCTTCTGCACGCGCTCAAGGTAGCCGATCCGGTAAACACGACCGCCCTCCGCACCCGGGTGCGGAGGGCGGTCGCAGCACAGGTCAGACGCGCTGTGTCTCGGTGGTCGAAGAGTGCAGTTCGGCGGTGGCCGAGCTCACGAAGCGGCCGGTGCTCGCGCTGCGGTGCACCTCGCGCTTCTGACCGCTCTTGCCGCCACCGACACGCTCGGTCGTCGTGGTCCGCGGTGAACGCTCAGCGGTGCTCTCCTTCACGAACCGTCCACTGCGGGCGCTGCGGTTGACGTCGTGCTCCTTGCGGGCCATCGGGACGAACCTCCTCCTGGACTATCTGTCTGCTCTTTTACCTGCCCGCCGAGCCGCCCGCGAAACACCGATCAGCGGGCGATGTAGACCCAGGCGGTGGCCCCGGAGGCGAGAGTGGCCTCGACCCGGTGGTAGTCGTCGACCTCGTACTCGTCGGCGAGTAGCAGGTCCTCGTCGGTGACCTCGAAGACGGCGCCGTCGACGCCGTCGGCCGGGCTGCCGGTGGCGTGCAGGATCGGATGGTGGGACTGGCGGCTCACCGCGAGCACGCGCGGATCGGTGATCTGCACGCGTTCGAGGCGGAAACCGAGGATCCGGTCCGGGTGGCCGGGCAGCTCACGGCCGAAATTGGCCATCTGTACGGCAGGGTCGCGCAGGGTCCCGTAGGAAAACAGCAACGGCATGACCGCACCTTAACGGCGATACGCTGCGAGCAATGGACATTGTGGAGCGCATCATCACCGAGCGTGGTGAGCTGGTGCTGCGCCGGCGGGACGGCCACTACGAGCTGATCAGCAACGGCGTCTTCCTGATGGACACCCGCTCCGGCGAGTCGGAGCGCGCCCTGGTCCGCGAGGCACTGGACCGCGCCGGGCCACGACCGCGGCTGCTCATCGGCGGTCTCGGCGTCGGCTTCTCGCTCGCCGAGGCGGCCCGCTCGGACGCCGCGGAGATCGTCGTCGTCGAGATCGAACCGGTGGTCGTCGGCTGGCACCGCGGCGTGCTGCGGCCGTACAGCGAGGGCGCGCTCGACGACCCCCGGGTACGCGTGATCACCGCCGATCTGACGACGTGGCTGCACACCACCACCGACCGGTACGACGCGGTCTGCCTGGACATCGACAACGGCCCCGACTGGACCGTCTTCGCCGCCAACTCCGGCCTGTATGAGCCCGCCGGCCTCGACCTGCTGCGCGCCCGGCTGAACCCCGGCGGCGTCCTCGCCGTCTGGAGCGCCGCCGACTCGCCCCGCTTCGCCGCCGAACTCGACCGCCGGATCGGCCCCACCCAAACTGTCCGCGTGCCGGTGCCACGGGGCGAACCGGACGTCGTCCACGTGGCATCATCGCGGCGGTGAAGACCGCCATGACGTATGCCGAGTTCGCCGCCCGCGAGGCCGCCGGCGAGTCACCGGCCTACGAAGCGCTCGCCGCCGCTGTTTCCCGCGACGACCGGCTGCTCGCTCTGCTGGACTCGCTGCCCCCGGCGAAACGGCAGCCCAACCTGCTGTTCGCGGTCGTCCAGTTCCTCGGCGGCCCGGTCACCGATCCGGCGGCCTTCCTGAACTTCGCCGCGGAACACTGGCCCGAGGTGGAGTCGCACATCCGCACCCGGGCGACCCAGACCAACGAGCCGGCCCGGTGCGCCCTGCTGTTGCCGGTGCTGGCCGCCCTGCCGCAGCCGCTCGCCCTGCTCGAGGTCGGCGCCAGCGCCGGGCTCAACCTCTTCCCCGACCGGTACTCCTACCGCTACGGCGACCACCTGCTCGGCGCCGGTGACGAGCCGGTGCTCGACTGCGCTCTGACCGGGGTGGCGCCGCCGTCACGCGTACCCGAAGTGGTGTGGCGTGCCGGTCTGGACCTGAACCCGCTGGACGTGACCGACCCGGCCGACGCTGCCTGGCTGCAGGCGCTGATCTGGCCCGAACAGGAGCATCGCCGGGCGCGGCTGCGTGCCGCGGCGCGCATCGCCGCGGCCGAGCGACCCCATCTGGTACGCGGTGACCTGGTCGACGACCTGCCCGCCCTGGCTGCCCAGGCGCCACCCGGTGTCACCCTGGTCATCTTCCACACGTCGGTGCTCTACCAGGTTCCCGAGCCGCGCCGGCAGGCCTTCGTCGATCTGGTCCGCGACCTGCCCGCGCACTGGGTGGCGGTGGAGAACCCGACCGTCATCAGCCACGGGAATCTGCCGCCCCCGCCCGACGCGACCCTGCACAACGTGCTCGCCCTCGACGGCAAGCCGCAGGCCTGGGCGCGGGCGCACGGTGACGGCCTGACCTGGTTCGCCTGAGAGGAGACACGATGTACGAGATCCGTCCCGTCGCCGTGGTCGAGTCACCGCTGGCCGATCCCGCGACCGCGCCGAAGCAGGGCGTGGAGGGCGGTCCGGAGGCCTGGCTGGCGTTCCATCCCACCGTCGCCGACGGCCTCCGCGACCTGCGGCCCGGCGACGACGTGTTCGTGCTGACCTGGTTGCACCTCGCCGACCGCTCGGTGCTCGCCGTCCATCCGCGCGACGACCCGCGCACCCCGCTGACCGGCGTCTTCAGCACCCGCTCCTCGGACCGGCCGAACCCGGTCGGCCTGCACCGCGTACGCGTGCTCGCCGTCGACGGTCTCCGGGTGCGGGTGGCCGACCTCGAGGCCGTCGACGGCACCCCGGTCATCGACGTCAAGCCGGTCCTGGACGCGACCCGCTAGAGGACTTCGGCGTCGGGGTCTCGCCGTCGGCCCGGAGTCGGCGGCCGTCCGCCGCTCGCCTCGATCGCGAGATGTGCCGGGTGGCCGGCCGGGTTGCGGTGCAGGCACGCACCAGGCTGTCCTTCCTTCCGGCCCAGCCGCGCCCGCCCCGGCTGGCAGAGCACCGTGCGTGCGGCGGCCGGCGTTCTGCGGCGGGAGACCTTCCGGTTGAAGGGCCACACCCACAGCGGGTGTGGTTACACCCGCTACGGGTGTGCCGGCGTTCGGGAACTCATCTGCCACCGGAGTCGCCCGGATCTGCCCGCCGGGTGGCGCCGAAGGGGTTCTCGGACGCTCATCCCGGAGGAGACGTGGCCCGCCTCTGTGCTGCCGGCCGGGCCGCCTCGATGAAGAACGCGCCTGCAAAACCGCACCGGCCTGATCGACGGAGATGGTGGGGCGGCCTCGCCGGCCCAGGGATCGGTCTGGAACCGGATGTCCGGGGTGAATCCGGCGGCCGCCGCGGCCCGGTCGAACTGGGCCCGCGCGGCGTGCCCGGCCAGGATGGTCACCCACGCCTCGCCGGCCAGCGGGCGGCAGCACGTTCAGCGCGGCGGCCTGGAACGCGCCGATGCGCGGCCGCAGCGACAGCTCGCCGAGCAGGGTGGCCAGCCCGGCCGCGGCCGCCCGGTCTCCTGGTCGATGGCCCGGCCGCCGGCGGATATTGACCATCGCTCAAGATAGATGCTTGAATCGATCTTCGTTTATCACCTATGTGGACGGAAGAGGTCGGTTTGAAGACTGCACGGGGGACTCGATACGTCGCCGCGGCCCTGGTTGCCGTTCTGGGCGTGGCCGCCGCGCCGGGCGCCGCACAGGCGAAGCCGGGTGACGGCTGGCGGATGATCGAGAGGAAGACCACCGGCCTGGTCCTGGGCATCAGCGGGAGCAGCGATGCCAACGGCGGCAAGGTCATCCAGTGGACGAAGGACATCGTGGGGCCGGACAAGCAGGCGGCCCCCAACCAGGACTGGCTGATCGTCGACCGGGGCAACGGCTACATCTCGTTGCGCAACGCCGGCACGCCCGACTGGAAGGCGATGGGGGTGAGCGGGGGCCGCACCGACAACGGGGCGCCGATCATCCAGTGGACCTACGACACCAGCAACCACGACCAGCAGTGGAAGCGCGTCTACCTGCCGAACGACACCGGGTTCTTCCAGCTCAAGAACCGCAAGAGCGGCAAGTGTCTGGCGATCCCCGGTGACAGCCCGAACAAGGGGGTGCAGGCCATCCAGTACACCTGCATCACCTACCAGCTCGACCAGCTCTGGCAGTGGGAAGACCGGTGAGACCGGCCGGTGATCGGTAGCTGACGGGGTCTCCGGCGGACGTGCCGGAGACCCCGTTGCGGTTAGGGTGGGCGCATGATCGAGGCCGAACTGATCACCGCGGAACACCGTCTGCAGGCCGCCCAGCGTGCCGGTGACGTCGCCGAGCTCGACCGGCTGCTCGACGACCGCCTGATCGCGATCGGGCCGGACGGGGCCCGCTACCGCAAGCAGGACGACCTGGACGCGTACCGGTCCGGCGCCTCGGTGGTCGGGGAACTGGTCGAGGAGAGCCTGGAGACGCTGGTCGTCGGCAGCACCGGCGTCACGTTCTTCACCGGCACCGTCTCCGGCACCTTCGGCGGCGCGCCGTTCTCCGCCCGGATGCGCTACACGCGCACCTGGGCGTACGAGAACGGCTGGCGCATCGTCGCCGCGCACATCGCCGTCCTCTAGCGGCGGACCTCCAGGACCACCCCCGCGTCGGCGCGGGTGTCGAAGTAGCAGAAGCCCGACCCGTCCGCCCGTAGCCCGCGGGCGATCACGCCGAGCCCCCGGCCGGCAGCTTCCTGCTGCGCGGCCGGCAGGTCCGGCACCTCGAAGCCCAGGTGGTAGACGCCCTCGCCGCGCTCGTCGAGGAAGCGCCGCTGCGGCGAGTCGAGGGTGCCCGGCTGGCAGAGCTGAAGCTGGACGTTCTCCAGGTCGGCGCACTTGTACCGCATCTGGGCCGAGGCTGCGGGGTCGGGCACCTCGAACTCGACGTACGGCGTGCCCTTGGGGTAGTCGAAGAACGGCCCGACGCCGAGTCCCTCGTAGTAGGCGACGGCCTTCTCCAGGTCGGCGACCACGACGCAGACGTGATGCAGGCGCTGAAACAACTTTTACCTCCCGATGACTTCTGTACGGCACACCAGACGGTATACATTGCGGTGCACCAACGCCAGGAGGTTCCATGTACTACTTCGGCTACTGCACCTACCTGCTCGAGGACGAGCTGCGGAAATACCTGCCCGAGGCCTCGCCGGTCACGAAGGCGGTGGCGCCCAACCATCAGGTCCAGTTCCGCGCGTCGGGGAAGCGCACCGACCGCGGCTGGTGCCACCTCGCCGACCGCGGCACCTATGGCAAGGCGGCGCAGGGCATCGTCTTCCAGGTGGACGACGCCCGGCTCAAGGACGAGTTCGACGACTTCGACATCGTCTTCCTCACCGTCCGGGGGGACGACGGTCAGGCGTACGACTGCTTCACGTACGTTCTCTCGCAACCCGGCATCCGGATGCGGCCGCCGCGCTTCTACTGGGAACGTGTCCCGAACGGTCTCGCGGAGCAGAACTTCCCGGCTGACTACCGGGCCGAGGTGCAGCGGACCTTCGACGAGGCCGCCGAGTGCCCGGACTTCGACCGCCCGATGCCGGCCGGCAAACCCGGCCGCTCCGCCGACAGCCGGTAACCGGCACCGCCGACTCGACCAGGGAGACGAGCATGTCAAGGAAGATACGTCTGCTCCCGGCCGTGCTGCTGGCGACGGCGCTCGCCGTCGCCGGCTGCGGCAAACCGGAGTCCGCCGCCGACGACCAGGCCGGCGGCCTCACCACGATCCAGGGCGGAACCCTGATGATCGGGTCCCAGCAGTCCTACATCCCCGGCGAGTTCCGCGAGGACGGCGCCGGTGAGCTCACCGGTTTCGGCGTGGAGATCGTCGCCGAGATCGCGAAACGGCTCGGCCTCACCCCGAAATGGGTCCAGTCCGACTACTCCGCGCTGATCACCGGGCTGCAGGCGCAGCAGTTCGACATGGGGTCGGGCGGGATGAGCGTCAACCCGGAACGGCTGCAGCAGGTCGACATGATCGGCTACTACCAGTCCGGGGCGACGTTCCTGGTCCGGGCGGCCGACGAGGGTAAGTACACCACCGGCGAGTCGATGTGCGGCCACAAGCTCGGCATGCTCGAGGGCTCCACCACGCTGGAGAAGGCGGTGGCCACCCTCAACGAGAAGTGTGGCGGCAAGCCGATCCAGATCGAGTTCTACACCTCGACGCCGCTCGGTCTGCAGGGGCTGCTGTCCGAGCGGATCACCGCGTACGCGCCGGACCTCGCCCAGGCGCAGTACATCGTCAAGGAGAACCCCGGGCAGTTCGCCACGACGGACTATCACCTGGTGGATTACCTGATCAACTTCACTTTCGGGAAGAACGGCAACGCCGCGCTGCGCGACGCGGTCTTCAAGGCCCTCGGCGACATGATGGCCGACGGCACGTACACCAGGATCCTGGAGGGCTGGAACCTCAAGACCGGCGGCCTCACCCAGCCGGCCTACAACGGCGAACTCACCGGCAAGCCCTGAGACGGCGCGGGCGGCGATGCCGCCGCCCGCACCCTTTTCCATAGAGAGCGCATGTGAGCGACAAGGTCTTCTATCCGGTACGCCGTCCGCGGCAATGGGGCCAGATCGTCCAGGCCGCCGTGGTCGTCGCCCTCATCCCCACCGTCGTCTACCCGTTCCTCTCCTCCGGCGTCTTCGACATCGCCACCGTCGGTGAGTACCTGTTCGGGCCGACCATCCTCAAAGCCGTCTGGGGCACCCTCTCCCTCGCGACCCTCAGCACGGCGCTCGCCCTGGTGCTCGGCACCGGCGTCGCGCTGCTGCGGATCAGCGCCAACCCGGTGCTGCGAGCCGGCGCGTCCCTCTACGTCTTCGTCTTCCGCGGCACGCCCATGCTGGTGCAGTTGCTGATCTGGTTCTACGCGGTGCCGCGGGTGGTCGGGCACGTCGGCCTCTACGTTCCGGGCACCGACATCGTGCTCGTCCCGTACCAGCCGGCCAGCAACTTCTTCACCCCGTTCGTGGCCGGGCTGTTCGCGCTGACCCTGGCCGAGGCCGGTTACATGGCCGAGGTGGTGCGCAGCGGCATCCAGGGCGTCGACGCCGGGCAACGGGACGCGGCACGGGCCCTCGGTGTGCCGGCCGGGAAGATCATGCGGCAGATCGTGCTGGCCCAGGCGTTCCGGATCGTGCTGCCGGCCCTCGCGAACCAGTACATCCTCATGATCAAGAACACCTCGCTGGCGTACGCCATCGGCTACTCCGAGATCCTGCTGTCGGTCAGCCGGGTCTACTACACCAACTTCAAGTACCTGGAGCTGCTGCTGGTCGCGGCCTTCTGGTACCTGCTGCTGACCGCCGTGATCACGATCGGCCAGCACTTCGTCGAGCGAAAGTTCCCCCCGCGATGACTCTCTCCGCCCGTCACGTGTTCAAGAGTTACGGCGACCTGCAGGTGCTGAAGGACGTCTCGGTCGAGGTCGCCGACTGCGAGATCGTCGCCCTGATCGGGCCGTCCGGCGCCGGCAAGAGCACCTTTCTGCGCTGCGTCAACAACCTGGAGACCATCGACTCCGGGCACATCTCGGTCGACGGCGAGCTGGTCGGCTACCGCGAGGCCGACGGCTGCCTGGAGCCGCTGAGCGACAAGGAGGCCAGCCGCCGGCGCGCCCGGATCGGCATGGTCTTCCAGCACTTCCACCTGTTCCGGCACATGACCGCGGCGCAGAACGTCGCCTACGGGCCACGCGAGGTGCTGGGCCTGCCGAAACGCGCTGCCCGGGAGAAGGCCCGGGAGCTGCTGGACCGGATGGGGCTCACCGGCCGCGAACACCACTACCCGCGCGAGCTCTCCGGCGGCCAGCAGCAGCGGGTCGCCATCGCCCGAGCGCTGGCGATGGACCCCAGCATGATCCTGCTGGACGAGCCGACCAGCGCCCTCGACCCGGAACTGCGCGTCGAGGTGGCCGGCGTCATCCGGGACCTGGCCCGGTCGCAGTGCACGATGCTGATCGCCACCCATGACATCCCGCTCGTCGAGGACATCGCCGACCGGGTCGTGTTCATGGTGGACGGCCGGATCGTCGAGGAGGGGCCGGCGGACAAGCTGCTGCGCGACCCGTCGCACGAGCGGACCCGTGCGTTCCTGGCCCGGATGACGGGGTGACCGACCGGCTGCTCTTCGCGCTGCTGACCACCGGCTGGGGAGCGAGCTTCTTCTTCACCGCGATCGCGCTGCGCTCGTTCACCCCGGTCGGGGTCGTCGTCCTGCGGATGGCGCTGGCCGCGGCTGTGCTGACCGGTGTGGTGCTGATCCGCCGTCCACCGCTTCCGGCACAGCGGGCGGCGGGGCATCTCGTGGTGCTCGGCGGGTTCAACATCGCCCTGCCGTTCCTGCTGCTCACCGCGGCGCAGCAGCACGTGACGTCGTCGCTGACCGTGGTGCTGTCGGCCACCACCCCGGTCTTCGTGTTCCTCTTCGCCGGCCTGCTGCGGGCCGAACCGTTCAGCGGCCGGCGGCTGCTCGGCGTCGCCCTGTCCTTCGCCGGCGTCACCGTGCTCTCCGGCTGGCACGGCGGCGGCGCCGGATCGTGGGGGTGGCCGCTGGTCGTGGTGCTGAGCTCCGCCCTGTACGCGGCCGGCAACGTCTACACCCGCCGTCACCTGGCCGGCCTGAACCCGCTCGTCATCGCCTGGGGCCAGATCACCGCGAGCCTGCTCTACCTGCTGCCGGCGGCGGCCCTGGCCGGGGGAGTGTGGCCCGCGCACAGTCCCGGCCTGCTCCCGCTGCTCGCCGTCCTGGAGCTGGGGGTGTTCGCGTCAGCCTTCTGCTACCTGCTGTTCTTCCGGTTCATCCTGCGGTGGGGGTCGAGTGCCACGTCGTTCAACACCTACCTGCAGCCGATCGTCGGGATCGCCCTGGGCGTGCTCGTCCTGGGCGAATCGGTGAACAGCCGTCAGTGGGTGGCCCTGGCGCTGATCCTGGGCGGGCTGGCCGTCTTCGCCTCCGAGGCCGTACGCGGGATCGGCCGCGGCAGACTGCATGAGCCCGGCGCCCGCCGGGCGGCCCGGACCGGCAGATGATCGCGCGGTGCGGCGGGAACTTCTCGAAAACCCGTACCAGAAAAGGGTTAAGCCGGAAGTCTGGCGCCGAGCCGAAGCGTCCGCGGGGTCTGTTCCTTGATCGCCCAGACCTTGGCGGGGATCGCCGTGCCGGCGGCGGTCGTGTGGGCCTCGACCGCGAGGCTGCCGCCGATGATCTCGGCGGTGACCCGGCTGCCGTCGGAGAACTCGAGGGTGAGCGCGCTGCCGGGCCCCGGGAGATGGATGATCGCGCCGGGGAAGAGGTGGGTGTGGTCGACCCGGGCGATCACTTGATGCCCAGGGCGGCCCGGATGATGCGGGCGGTGTTCTCCACGTGCTGACGGGCCACCCGGGCGGCGGTCTCGCCGTCGCCGTCGCGCAGCGCGGTGACCAGCTGGCGATGCTGGGTGTTGACGATCTCGTCGTCGGCGGGGGTGAAGACGACCGGCTGGTTGAGGTTCCAGTAGTTGATCTTCGTGCGCCGATGCAGCTGGGCCACCACGGTGTTGGTGCTGGCCTCGGTGATGATGTCGTGGAAGACGTTGTTGAGCTCGTTGAGCTTGAGCCGGGAGATCGAGTCGTCCTCCATCGTCTCGATCAGCTCCTCCATCCGCGCCAGCTGCGGCGCGGTGATCCGCTGCGCGGCGAGGTACGCAGCGTGCGCCTCGACGCCGGAACGCGCCTCGATCATCTCCAGGATCTCGGTGGGGGTGTGATCGCGGACCACCCAGCCCTTACGCTGAACCACCAGGCCCTCCTGCACGAGGCGGAACAGCGCCTCGCGCACCGGGGTGCGGCTGACCTCGAGCCAGTCGGCGATCTCCTTCTCGACCAGGCGGTGGTTGGGCCGCAGCTCGGCGGAGAGGATGGCGTCGCGGAGCCGCTCGTGCACCACGTCGGCGCGGTCGACGGTGCGGGACGGGGGCGGCGGTGTGCTCATGGGGCAATGGTATACATCCCGGTACACTGAGTGGGGTGACACCCGGCCATTGATCGTCCTCGGGTCGCGCCCACAACGTGCCGATCACGGTAGATCCGGAACGGCCCACCGAACTGGTCACCGACTTGGGCGTCACGGAGGATTCCACCCGCTTCCTCGATGCGTGGATCATGCTGTTCCGGGGCGGTGGTGCCTTCTTCGCCCGGGTCTTCTACCGGCAGGCCCAGCCGGCTCGGCGATGCCGTTGAAATGTTTCACCCGGATGGGATCCCTTGTGGGCAACCACTGCGGCATGAATGCTTTATGCTCCCCTATGACGTTTCAAGGGTTTCGAGGAGAGAAGAGGCCCGGTGAGCCAACCGCCCCGCAACGGTCGCGCCCCGTCGGTCAAGGACGTCGCCGCGGCGGCGGGCGTCTCCCTGGGCACGGTCTCCAACGTGCTCAACCGTCCCGCGGTGGTCAGCACCGCCACTCGTGAGCGGGTCGAGCGTGCGATGGCCGAGCTCGGCTTCATCCGCAACGAGTCGGCCCGGCAGCTGCGGGCCGGCACGAGCCGCGCCCTGGCCTACGTGATGCTCGACGGCGGCAACCCGTTCTTCCACGACGTCGCCGAGGGCATCGAGACCGCGGCCGAGGACGCCGACCTCTCCCTGTTCGTCTGCAACAGCAACAGCCGGGCCGAGCGCGAGGCCAAACACCTCGACCGGCTCGTCCAGCAGCGGGTCCAGGGCATTCTGATCACCCCGGTCGACCCGGACGCGCCGCATCTGGAGGAGGTCGCCCGGCGCGGCATCCCGTTCGTCATGGTCGACCGGCTCAGCGCCGCCGGCGACCACTGCTCGGTCTCGGTCGACGACGTGCTCGGCGGCCGCATTGCGGTGGAGCACCTGCTCGACCGGGGGCACCAGCGGGTCGCGTTCGTCGGTGGCCCGGCCAGCATCGGCCAGGTCCGCGAGCGGCTGCAGGGCGCCCGGGCGGTCTGGAACGAGTTCGGCATGGCCGAGGAGGACTTCGTCCACCTGCCCACCGAGGCGATGACCGTCAGCGAGGGGCGCTCCGCCGGTGAACGTCTCGCCGGCCTGCCGAGCCGCCGCCGGCCCACGGCCGCCTTCTGCGCCAACGACCTGCTCGCGCTCGGCCTGCTCCAGCACGCGGTCACCGCCGGGTTGCGGGTTCCCGACGACCTGGCGATCGTCGGGTTCGACGACATCGACTTCGCCGCGGCCGCCGCCGTCCCGCTCACCTCGGTGCGCCAGCCGCGGCAGGAGCTGGGCCGCACCGCCGCGCGCCTGGTCCTGGACGAGGCGACCAACCCCGATCACGTGCACGAGCAGGCGACGTTCGTGCCGGCGCTGGTGGCTCGCGCCTCCACGGGTACTGTGCGGCGGTGAGACTGCACGTCGGCTGCGCCATGTGGAGCCTGAAGTCCTGGCAGGGACGGTTCCTGCCGCATCCGGCCACCCCGCCGGAGCGGTTGCGGGCCTACGCCGGGTGGTGCAACGCGGTCGAGGGCAACACCACGTTCTACGCCACCCCCACCCGGGAGACGGTGGCCGGCTGGGCTGCGCAGACCGGTGAGGACTTCCGGTTTGTCCTGAAGATCCCCAAGGTGGTCACGCACGAGCACCGGCTCACCGGCGCCGAGGAGCCGCTGCGCGCCTTCCTCGACGCGATCGCTCCGCTCGGGCCGCGCACGCATGCGCTCTGGGTTCAGCTGCCGGGGTCCTTCGGACCCGGCGATCTGCCGGTCCTGTCCCGCTTCCTACGGGGTCTGCCCGCCGAGCATCGGTACGCGGTGGAGGTACGCCATCCCGCCTTCTTCGACGACCCGCGCGGTCTGGAGGAGGTGCTCGGTCCGGTCGGGGCGGAGTGGATCCCGTTCGACACGACGTCGTTCTTCACCACCCCGCCGGCCAGCGACGCCGAGCGGGACGCGTGGACGAAGAAGCCGCGGATGCCGCTGCGCATGCGGGCGCTGACCGACCGCCCGATCGTGCGCTACCTGGGCCGGGACTCGCCGGAGCGGACCGTCGAGGGCTGGCAGCGGTGGGTGGAGACCGTGGCGGGCTGGCTGCGGGAGGGCCGCTCACCGACGGTTTTCGTGCACACGCCCGACAACGCGGACGCGCCGGAGCTGTGCCGCCGCTTCCACGACGAGGTCCGGGCCCGGGTGCCGCAACTCGATCCACTGCCGGCCCCGGAGCCGATCGGGCCGCTCACCCTGTTCTGATCGCCGCGCGCTGCGGTAGGTTCCCCGGCCATGACACAGGTACGGGACACGGTCGGCGGCCGGGTGGCGCTCTGGACTCAGGGCGTGCTGCTGGTGGCGTACCTGATCGGTGGTTTCGGGGTGTTGGTCCTCGCGGTCGTGCAGACCGGTGACGCCGGCGCGCTGCTCGACCCGGGCCTGGATCGGCTCGGCGACCCGAAGGACTCCATGCCGGGGGGTGTCGGCAACCCGCTGACCTGGATCGTCGGCATCTGCCGGCTGGTGGCGATGCTGGTCTACCCGGTCGCATTCGCGGCGCTGATGCTCGGGGTGGCGGGCATCGCCGGCGCTCGGAGGGTCGCCGACCGCAAGGCGCTGCGCTGGGGATTCGCGCTGACCGCCGTCTGGGTGCTGTTGCTCGTCCTCGCGCTCACGCCTTACGGGCGCCAGATGAACACCTGGCTGCTGGACTGAGCACCGCGGGCGGGACGTGGTGTCCCGCCCGCAGCAGGTAGGTCAGGAGTGCGGGCAGGTGTTGCGGTACTCCTGGATCGCGGACCCCGACGGCGCCGGGCAGAGGAACTGGTCGTAGCGGGTGTCGTTGTCGATGAAGCGCTTGAGCCAGGACAGGCTGTACTTCGCCACGGTGACGTTGCCGCCGGACGTGGGCGCGGAGTGGCTGGCGTTGTTGAGCTCCAGGTACGCCTTGTCCGGCGCCGCCGACAGGCTGGTGTAGAACGGCTCGGAGTGTGAGGACACCGGCGCGACCGTGTCGTTCTCCGCGCCGATGATCATTGTCGGGACGCGTACGGTCGTCCAGCTCTTGGTGCCGTGCCACGGGGTCAGCGGAACCGCCGCCTGCAACGCCGGGCGGGTGCGGGCCGCGGCGAGGCTGCCGCCGCCGCCCATCGAGTGACCCATGACGCCGAGCCGGGTGGCGTCGATGCGGGTGCGCACCGTGCTGCGCTGGGTCAGGTAGTCGAGCGCCGCGAGCAGCTGGCTGCCGCGGCTGTCCGGCTGGTCGAGCGTGCTCAGCGTGTCGATGGTGATCACCACGAAGCCCTGTGAGGCGAGCCGCGGGCCGAGCCAGGCGATGCTGGACTGGGAGGCGGTGAAGCCGGGCGAGACGGCCACCGCGCCGAAGGTGCCGGCCGTGGTGCTGGTGGGGTAGTACACCGTGCCGCCGCCGAACCCGGTGACGCTGGACCGGGACACGGTGACCTGGGCGATCGCGAACGATCCGCGGCTGGCTTCGATGCTGGCGTTGGTGGGTGCCGGGCCACGCTCGTACGGGTTGGCGGCCTGGGCCGGCGCGGCGGGCGCGACCAGCAGCGCGGCGCTGACGGCGGCGGCGCAGAGAGCGGTCCGGAAAGCGGAGAAGGGCATCTGGAACTCCCAGGGGTAGGCGGGAGAATCATTGCCATCGATGGATGCAATGAAGGTAACCCGCCAGTAACAAAGTGGTAATCCCAGCCGCTACCTGCCGCCGTGATATGGCGGTAAATCGGTTGCCGCTGCCGGCCGCCGCGACGAGAGTGATCGGCATGACGTACTGACGAACCGCCTCGGCCTTCAGAGAAGCAACTCCTCGCAGAAGAGAGCGTTCGTGCAGTCCACGTCTGCAACCGTCAGAGTCTTCGCCGCGCCCGGCTCCTGGATCGAGTCCGGCGCCGTCGACCAGTGCCACCAGGTGGCCGCCCTCCCCGGCATGACCCACGTCGCCGGCATGCCCGACCTGCACCCCGGCAAGGGCGCCCCGATCGGCGCCGCGATGGCGTCGACCGTGCTCTACCCGCTGCTCGTCGGCTCCGACATCGGCTGCGGCATCGCCGTCTTCCCGCTGCGGCTCAAGCGGGTCGTGCCGGAGCGGATCGCGGCCCGCTTCCCCGACCTGGACGAGCCGCTCGATCCCGCCGACCTGCCGGACACCGACATCCCGGCCGGCTACACCGACAGCCTCGGCACGGTCGGCCGCGGCAACCACTTCGTCGAACTGGCCCGGGTCGACGCCGTTCTCGACGCCGCGCACGCCGGCCGTCTCGGCATGGCCGCCGGTGACGTGGTCCTGATCGTGCACAGCGGTTCGCGCGGTCTCGGCGAGCGGATCCTGCGGGCACACACCGAGCGGCACGGCGCCGGGCCCGCCCCGGATCCGGGCGCCTACCTGGCGATGCACGATGCGGCCGTGCGCTGGGGGCATCTGAACCGGCGGCTGATGGCGGAGCGGGTCGCCGCGGCCCTCGGCGCCGAGATCGGTGAGCCGATCGTCGACGTCTGCCACAACTCGGTCGAGGTCCGTGACGGCGTCTACCTGCATCGCAAGGGCGCGGCGCCGGGCGACGGCCGGGACGTGCTGATCGCCGGCACCCGCGGCACGCATTCCTACCTGGTGGCCGCCCACGCCGGCCCGGAGGCCGGGCACTCGGTCGCGCACGGCGCGGGACGCAAGATGTCCCGGGCGGATGCGCTGCGCCGCGGCAAGGCCAAGCACACGGTGGAAGAGCTGCGGCGTACGCCCGTCGGCTCGCTTGTCGTCTGCGGCGACCGGCAGCTGCTGTTCGAGGAGGCGCCGACCGCGTACAAGCGGATCGAGCAGGTGATCGGCGACCTGGTCAGGCACGGTCTGGCCACCCCGGTCGTCACCACGGTGCCGGTGGTCACGTACAAGACCGCCGACCTCGGTCCGCGCCGCACCGGCCGGCGTTGAGCAACGCTCAAGATCACATTTGCCGGCTGTTGCCGCCCCGCTGCCGACCGTGGTCCACTGGCATCCGGCCGGGTCCAACAGTGGGCCCGCCGCAACTGGGGCGGGGTATGCGGGGAGAACGCGGCCCAGGCAGATCGGGGCCGCCGTCGGCGTTCCCGGCGCTTCCACGCACCCTGGTCCGGCGCCCGCGGCTGGAGGCTCAGCTGGACGAGGGGGTGCGTGGCACCCTCACGCTGGTCCGGGCCGGCGCCGGCTGGGGCAAGACCGTGCTGGTGGCGGCGTGGGTGCGGGACCGCCCCGAGCCGGCCGCCTGGCTCTCCCTGACGGAGCGGCACAACGACGCCGTGGTCCTGCGGGACGAGCTGCAGGCGGTTCTGTCGCCCGGCGCGTCGCTGCTGGTGCTCGACGATCACCACCGGCTCCGGGACCCGGGCGCGATCGCCGTGCTGGAGGCGGTGCTGCGCGACCCGGCACACCGGTTGTCCACGGTGCTCGTCGGCCGCGGCGAACCGGCACTGCCCACCCACTGCTGGCAGGCCTCCGGTGAATTGACCGTGATCGGCCCGGCCACCCTGGCGTTCTCCACTTTCGAGGTGGCCGAACTGCTGCCCGTCACCGGCGATCCGGCTGCGATGGTGGCGCGTACCGGCGGCTGGGCTGCCGGGCTGCGACTCGGCGACGAGCCGGAGTCCAGCGCGGTCGCCGACTTCCTGGACGGCGAGGTGCTCGCCGGCCTGCCCGAGCCGGCCCGTCGGCTCCTGCTGCGCACCAGCGTGCTGCGCCAGGTCCCGGCCGCGCTGGCCGCCGAACTGGCCGAGGAGCGGCACGCCGCACGGATCCTGGAGGGGCTGGTCCGCGCCGACGCCTTCGTCCGGCCCGACCCGGAGACGCCCGACCAGTTCCGCTACCACCCGCAGATGCGGACCACGCTGCTGCACCGCCTGCATCGTGACCATCCGGGGCTGGCGCCGGACCTGCACCGGCTCGCGATGCGCTGGTACGTCACCCGTCAGCTCCCCCAGTACGCCCTGGACCACGCGGTGGCCGCCGAGGACTGGCCGGCGCTCGGCCGGATCGTGGTCGAGTCGGCGGCCCCGCTGATCGTGACGGCGGAGCGGGCGAAGCTCTTCGCCGTCGTGCAACAGGTTCCGCCGGAGGCCTTCAGCCTCACTGCCGAGCTGGCCGTCTGCGGCGCACTGCGGCTGGTCAGTGAAGGCGATCACGGGGCGGTGCCGGAGCAGCTGGCCCGCGTCGATCGTCTGCTCGCCGGGCGGCGGAAGGCGGACCGGCTGATGGTCGAGACCGCGGCGCGCCTGCTGGACGCGACCGTCGTTCGCCGGGTGCGCGGCGAGATGCCGAAGCTCATCGAGCAGACCACCCGCATCCTGCGCCGGCTGGCGACGGTCCGGCTGGAACAGCTGCCGGCCGCCCACCACTACCGGGCGATCGCGATCGCGAACCAGGGTGTCGGTCTGTTCTGGGCCGATCGGGCCGACGCTGCCGAGCGCGATCTCTGGGCCGGGTTGAGCGCCGCACGAACGGCCGGGGTGGGGCTGACCGAGATCAACACTCTCGGGCATCTCGGTGCGCTCGCCTTCCTGCGCGGTTCCCTGCACGAGGCACAGGAATACGCCGCGGACTGCCGGAGCCTGGCCGAGGAGTACGACCTGACGGCCACTCCGCAGGCGACCACAGCATTCCTGATCGAGGCGCTGATCGCGGTGGAGCGTGACCAGGTGAGCGAGGCCGAGGAGGCGTTGCGGCTGGCACTGCACCTGGATGCCTATCCGCACGAGGCGGCGACGGTGATGCTCACCTGCCTGGTTCGCGCCCAGGTCCGGCTGGCCCGGGACGAGCCGGAGGGCGCCCGGGAGGTTCTGCGGCAGGCACGCCGGGACCGGCCCGCGAGTCTCGACGCGCCGCTGCTCGACCGCTGGCTGGAACGTACCCGGTCGGAGGTGGACCTGGCGCTCGGCGAGCCGGCCCGTGTCGTCAGCCGATACGCCGGGGCCGAGGGGCGCACCCTGAACCCGGCGGAGCAGGTGTGCCTGGGGCAGGCCTACCTGGCCATGGAGAACCGCGCCGAGGCGGAGATCCGGTTCATCCGGGCGGCCGACGGGGGAGACGTCGTCTCCGCGGTCGCCGCCTGGATCGGGATCGCGCTGCTGGCCGACGCGTACGGACAGAGTGCCCGGTCGCTGGACGCGATTCGCCGGGCGGAGACGCTCGCCGGGCCGGAACGGATCAGCCGGCCGTTCCGCCGGTTCGGCGGCGGCCGGGTCGCGTCGCTGGTCGAACGCCGGCAGTGGCTGACGGCCGACCCGGTCCCGGGGGTGCCCGCCGGATCGGACCCGGCGCCGCCGCTGCCCGAGGAACTCAGCCCGCGGGAGATCGAGGTGCTGCGGTTCCTGCCCACGGTGCTGACCGCCGGGGAGATCGCGGACAGCCTCACCATCTCGGTCAACACTGTCCGGGCGCACATGCGGGCCATCTATCGCAAGCTCGGTGCGGCCCGGCGCCGGGAGGCGGTCGTCCTCGCCCGGGAGCACGGGCTGCTGTAGAGCGATAGGGTCGGGTTCGTGGCTGTCTTCCGAGATGCATCGACAATCCTGTACGTCGAGGACCTGCCCGCGGCCCTGGAGTTCTACCGGGACCGCCTCGGGTTCGCCGAGACCTACCAGTTCCCGCCGGACGGGCCGGCCGCGTTCGTCGCCCTGGAGCACGGCATCTCCCTCGCCGCGGTGAACGACGGGGAGAACGGTTCGCACGGGCTGCCGATCAAGATGCGGGTGGGCCGGCCGTTCGAGTTGTGCGTCTACACCGACGACGTCGATCAGGCGGTCGAGGAGTTGCGGGCGGCCAAGGCGCCGGTGCTCGCCGAGCCGGCCGACCAGCCGTGGGGCGAGCGGATGGCGTACGTGGCTGACCCGGACGGCAATCCGGTGATGATCTGCGCGCCGCTGGAGGCGGGTTCGTGAGCGTCGAACTGTTCGCCGGGATCTCGGTGAGCGACTTCCCGGCCGGGCTCGCCTGGTACGAGAAGTTGTTCGGCGGGCCGCCCGCCTTCCTGCCGAACGAGGTCGAGGCGGTGTGGGAGGTCGCGGAGCACCGCTTCGTCTACATCGAGCACCGGCCGGCGCACGCGGGACACGGGCTGACCACGCTGTTCGTCGAGGATCTGGACGCGCGGGTGGCCGGGATCGCGGAGCGCGGCCTGGAACCGGGGAAACGGGAGACCTACGAGAACGGGGTCCGGAAGATCACCTATTACGACCCGGACGGCAACGAGATAGGCCTGGGCGGCGGGCCCGTCGAGTAGCGACACAGGGCGGCGGCAACCCGAACCGGTGCCGCCGCCGCACCCCGTACCCGTGCCGGGCCGCAACAGCCCTCATAGTGAGGACGCGATGACCACCCGGCCAGGTTGCACCTGTAACAGGAATTTCACACCCGAGCGGCTGCGCCCACCGCGCGGCGCACGATCTCGCGGATCTCGGCGTACGGCACCGGGGTGGTGGCCAGCGTCTTGTGGATGACCAGACCCTCGATCAGCGCGTCCACGCCACGGGCCGTCGTCGGGTCGACGAAGCGTTCCAGCACGGCGCGGCTCGTACGCATCCAGCTCTCGGTCACCTCGCGCAGGCCCGGGTCGCGCAGCGCCGCCAGGTAGAGCTCGTAGGAGATCGCCCAGTCCTGCGAGTCCGCCCCGGCGTTGCCGTGGATCAGGTCGGTGACCGCGTCGACCAGCTGGTCGTGCGTGCGTACCCCCTCGAAGTGCGCCGCGTAGGCGACCGACATCCGCTCGGCGTGCCGGCGGAACGCCTGGGCGCGCAGGTCGTCGAGGCCGCTGAAGTGGTAGGTCAGCGAGCCCAGCGGCACGTCGGCCGCGGCGGCGATCAGCCGGTGGGTGGTCCCGGCGACGCCGTGCTCGGCGATCACCCGGATGGTGGCGTCGACGATCCGGTCCTTGCGATCCGGATCGTGCCGCCGCGCCCGCCGAGCGCCGCGCTCCGAGCCGCTGCGGCCCTCGGGCGACGGCGCCGGACCGGGCACTGCGGGAAGGGTGGTGTTCACAATTCGCGGATCGCCCGGGCCGGTGAGCCGACCGCCACCACGTTCGCCGGTAGGTCGCGGACCACCACCGAGCCCGCGCCGACCACGGTGTTCTCGCCGATCGTCACGCCCGGGCAGACGATCACGCCGCCGCCCAGCCAGACGTTGTCGCCGATCACGATCGGCTTGGCCGCCTCCCACTTGTCCCGGCGCGGGCCCGGCTCGAGCGGGTGGGTGGCGGTGAGCAACTGAACGTTCGGCCCGATCTGCACGTCGTCGCCGACGGTCACGGTCGCGACGTCCAGGATGACCAGCCCGAAGTTGGCGAACGAGCGGGCCCCGAAACTCGTCTGGTAGCCGTAGTCGCAGTGCAGCGGCGGGCGGATCTCGCTGCCCTCGCCGAATGAGCCGAGCAGTTCGGTGAGCAGCTCGCGACGCCGGTCGTAATCGGTCGGATCGATCGTGTTGATCTCGTGGCTGAGCCGCTGGGCGTGCGCCAGCTCCTTGGCGATCTCCGGGTCGTCGGCGATGTACAGCTCGCCGGCGAGCATCCGCTCGCGCATGCTCTTCTCACTCACGGTCATGTGTACAAACGTACGTGGAAGAGGGTGTTGTCGTTGACCCTTGACCCGGACTTCAGCGCGCGCGTAATCTGTCCGTAACTCTGAAACGTTTCATGAGCGATCTCGAAGGACCGTCATGACCAACCCCGCAGTCTCCGAACTGATCGCCCGGTCGAACCGCCTCGGCGCCGATCCGCGCACCACCAACTACGCCGGCGGCAACACCTCCGCCAAGGGCGCCGAGACCGACCCCGTGACCGGCGCGCCGGTCGAGCTGCTGTGGGTCAAGGGTTCCGGCGGCGACCTCGGCACGCTCACCGAGGCCGGCCTGGCCGTCCTGCGCCTGGACCGGCTGCGGGCGCTGCCGGGCGTCTACCCGGGTCTGGAGCGCGAGGACGAGATGGTCGCCGCGTTCGACTACTGCCTGCACGGCCGCGGTGGCGCCGCCCCGAGCATCGACACCGCCATGCACGGCCTGGTCGACGTCGCGCACGTCGACCACCTGCACCCGGACGCGGGCATCGCGATCGCGACCGCCGCCGACGGTCCGGCGCTGACCAAGGAGATCTTCGGCGACCGGGTGGTCTGGGTGGACTGGCGCCGTCCCGGCTTCCAGCTCGGCCTCGACATCGCCGCCGTGCAGAAGGCGAACCCGCAGGCCATCGGCGTCATCCTGGGCGGGCACGGGATCACCGCGTGGGGCGCGACCAGCGCCGAGTGCGAGGCCAACTCCAACGAGATCATCAACACCGCCGCGGCCTATCTGGCCTCGCACGGCCGCAGCGCGCCGTTCGGCGCCACTGTCCATCAACCCCTCCCAGCGGAGGTACGCCGTGAGCGCGCCGCCGCCCTCTTCCCGGTGATCCGCGGTCTCGCCTCCACCGACCGCCCCCAGGTCGGCCACTTCACCGACAGCGACGTGGTCCTCGACTTCGTCGGCAGCGAGCGCCTGGCCGAGCTGGCCGCCCTCGGCACCTCCTGCCCCGACCACTTCCTGCGCACCAAGGTCAAGCCGCTGGTCGTCGACACCGCCCCGGACGCCCCGCTCGAGCAGGTCGTCGCCCGGCTCAAGGAGCTGCACGAGGCGTACCGCGAGGACTACCGCGGCTACTACGAGCGGCACGCCACCGCGGACAGCCCGGCGATCCGCGGCGCCGACCCGGCGATCGTGCTGGTCCCCGGCGTGGGCATGTTCTCCTTCGGCGCCAACAAGCAGACCGCCCGGGTGGCCGGCGAGTTCTACGTCAACGCGATCAATGTGATGCGCGGCGCCGAGTCGGTCTCCCGCTACTCGCCGATCGACGAGTCGGAGAAGTTCCGGATCGAGTACTGGGCTCTCGAAGAGGCCAAGCTCCAGCGCATGCCGAAGCCGAAGCCCCTGGCCACCCGCGTCGCGTTCGTCACCGGCGGCGGTTCCGGCATCGGCCGGGCCATCGCGCTGCGGCTCGCCGCCGAGGGCGCCTGCGTCGTGGTCGCCGACCGGGACGCGGCGACCGCCGAGACGGTGGCCCGCGAGATCGGCGGCACCGACGCGGCGGTCAGCGTGACCGCGGACGTCACCGACGCTGCCGCGGTCGAAGCGGCGCTGCGCGAGGCCGTGCTCGCCTTCGGCGGCGTCGACCTGATCGTCAACAACGCCGGCCTGTCCATCTCCAAGCCGCTGCTGGAGACCACCGAGCAGGACTGGGACCTGCAGCACGACGTCATGGCGAAGGGCTCGTTCCTGGTCGCCAGGGCCGCCGCCCGGGTGCTCATCGAGCAGGGCATGGGCGGCGACATCGTCTACATCTCCAGCAAGAACTCGCTGTTCGCGGGCCCCAACAACGTCGCCTACGGCGCCGCCAAGGCGGACCAGGCCCATCAGGTCCGGCTCCTGGCCGCAGAGCTGGGGGCGTACGGGGTACGCGTCAACGGCATCAACCCGGACGGTGTGGTGCGTGGCTCGGGCATCTTCGCCGGTGGCTGGGGCGCGCAGCGGGCGGCCGTCTACGGCGTGCCGGAGGAGCAGCTGGGCGAGTTCTACGCGCAGCGCACCCTGCTCAAGCGGGAGGTCCTGCCGGAGCACGTGGCCAACGCGGTCTTCGTGCTCACCGCGGGCGAGCTGTCGCACACCACCGGCCTGCACGTTCCCGTCGACGCGGGTGTCGCCGCGGCGTTCCTGCGATGAGTAAGGCGTTTGCCGCGGTCGACCTCGGCGCGTCCAGCGGGCGCGTCGTGGTCGGCCGGTTCGGCGACGGGGTGTTCGATCTGGACGTGGTGCACCGGTTCCCGAACGAGCCGGTCCGCGTCGGCGGGACGCTGCACTGGGACATCCTGTCGCTGCACCGCGGCATGCTCGATGGGCTGCGCGCGGCGGGGCCGGTGAGCAGCATCGGCATCGACTCGTGGGCGGTGGACTACGGATTGATCGACTCCAGCGGGGCGCTGCTCGGGAATCCGGTCCACTACCGGGACTCGCGTACCGACGGGATCGCTGCGCGGGTGGGTGAGCTCTATCCGGTGAACGGGCTGCAGACCCTGCCGTTCAATACCGTGTATCAGCTGGTCGCGGCGGCGGGGACCCCGCAGTACGAGATCGCGCGGCACCTGCTGCTCATCCCGGACCTGCTCGCCTACTGGCTGACCGGGGAGATCGGGGCGGAGTACACCAACGCCTCGACGACCGGGCTGCTCGATGTGCGTACCCGGGATTGGTCCGCTTCTCTCGTTGCTGAGCTCGGCCTGCGTGCCGAGCTGTTGCCGCCGGTGCGGCAGCCCGGCGAGCGGATCGGGTTCTTCAACGGCACGCCCGTCGTGGCCGTGGGCTCGCACGACACGGCCTCCGCGGTCGTCGGGGTGCCGGCGAGCGGCAGCGACTTCGCGTACATCTCCTGTGGAACCTGGTCGCTGGTCGGCCTGGAGCTGGACGAGCCGGTGCTGACCGACGCGTCGCGGCGGGCCAACTTCACCAATGAGGGTGGCGTCGACGGAACGTTCCGGTACCTCCGGAACGTCATGGGGTTATGGCCGTTGCAGGAGTGCCTCCGCGAGTGGGGCTCACCCGATCTTCCTTCGCTGTTGTCCGCCGCGGCGGCCGAGCCCGGTCTGGCCTACGTGGTCGACCTCGACGACCCGGTCTTCCTGCCGCCCGGCGACATGGAGGGGCGCCTGCGCAAGCTGGCGGGCCTTCCGGCTGACGCGTCGCCGGCGGTCGTCACCCGGTGCATCCTGGACAGCTTGGCGCTCGCCCACCGTCGTGCGGTGCGCCAGGCCCAGGAGCTCGCCGGCCGTGAGGTCTCCGTCGTGCACCTGGTCGGCGGGGGAGCGCTGAACGAGCTGCTCTGCCAGCTCACCGCGGACGCGTGCGGCCTGCCGGTGCTGGCCGGCCCGGTCGAGGCGACCGCGCTCGGCAACCTCCTCGTCCAGGCCCGCGCCGCCGGCGTGGTCCAGGGCGGATTGGATGCGCTGCGCTCGCTGGTGCGCGAGACTCAACGGATCGTGCGTTACGAGCCGCGCACCTCCGGTGGACCGGCCGCCTGGCAGGCCGCCGCCGCGCGAGCAGGAAGGTGACCCGTGCGGATCGCGCTCTTCGCCACCTGCCTGGCCGACACCCTCTTCCCGGAGGCGGCCAAGGCGACCGTGCTGCTGCTCGAGCGGCTCGGCCACGAGGTGGTCTTCCCGGCCGAGCAGACCTGCTGCGGCCAGATGCACGTGAACACCGGTTATCAGGCCGCCGCGCTGCCGCTGGTGAAGCGATACGCCTCGGTCTTCGACCCGTATGACGTGATCGTCGCGCCGTCCGGGTCGTGCGTCGGGTCGATCCGGCACCAGCACTCCATGGTGGCCGCGGCCTACGGCGACGCGGGTCTCGCCGCCCGGGCCGCCGACGTGGGCTCGCGCACCTACGAGCTGTCCGAGCTGCTCGTCGACGTGCTCGGCGTGGAGGACGTGGGTGCGTATTTCCCGCATCGGGTCACCTACCACCCGACCTGCCACAGCCTGCGGATGACCCGGGTCGGGGACAAGCCGCTGCGGCTGCTGCGGCAGGTCCGCGGGCTGGACCTGGTGGAGCTGCCGGCGGCCGAGCAGTGCTGCGGGTTCGGCGGCACCTTCGCGATCAAGAACGCGGAGACGTCGACCGCGATGCTCGCCGACAAGATGACCAACATCGTCTCCACCGGCGCGGACGTCTGCACCGCCGGCGACGCGTCCTGCCTGATGCACATCGGCGGCGGCCTGTCCCGGCTGCGCACCGGCGTGCGGACCGTGCACCTCGCCGAGATCCTCGCCTCCACGGAGTTCACTTCATGAGCACGTTCCTCGGGATGCCGGCGACCGCACCGCGCGGCGTCGGGCACCTGCGCGGCGACCAGACGTTCCCGAGAGCGGCGCACGACGCGCTCGGCAACTCCCAGCTGCGGCGCAACCTGCGGCACGCGACCACGACGATCCGCGGCAAGTCCGGCAAGGTGATCGCCGAGCTGCCGGACTGGCAGGAGCTGCGCGACGCCGGCTCGGCGATCAAGGCCGACGTGATGGCCCGGCTCCCGGAACTGCTGGAGGAGCTGGAGGCGCGCGTCACCGAGGCCGGCGGCGTGGTGCACTGGGCCGCCGACGCGAACGAGGCCAACGAGATCGTGACCCGCCTGGTCCGGGAGACCGGCTCGTCGCGGGTCATCAAGGTGAAGTCGATGGCCACCCAGGAGATCGGGCTCAACGAGGCGCTGGAGGAGGCCGGCATCACGCCGGTCGAGACGGACCTGGCCGAGTTGATCGTGCAGCTCGGCGACGACAAGCCGAGCCACATCCTGGTGCCGGCGATCCACCGCAACCGGTCGGAGATCCGGGAGATCTTCCTACGGGCGATGCCGGGAGTGGATCCCGCGTTGACCGACGACCCACCGGTGCTGGCCGCGGCGGCCCGGCGCTATCTGCGCGAGACGTTCCTGTCCACCGAGGTGGCGGTCAGCGGGGCCAACTTCGCGATCGCCGCGACCGGCACGCTCGGCGTGGTCGAGTCGGAGGGCAACGGGCGGATGTGCCTCACCCTGCCGGACACCCTGATCACCGTGATGGGCATCGAGAAGGTGCTGCCCACCTGGCGCGACCTCGAAGTCTTCCTCCAGCTGCTGCCGCGGGCGTCGACCGGGGAGCGGATGAACCCGTACACGACGATGTGGACCGGGGTGACCCCCGGCGACGGCCCGCAGAATTTCCATCTGGTGCTGCTCGACAACGGGCGCAGCGCGGTCCTCGCCGACACGGCCGGGCGGCAGGCGCTGCACTGCATCCGGTGCTCGGCCTGCCTCAACGTGTGCCCGGTCTACGAGCGGACCGGCGGGCACTCCTACGGCTCGGTGTACCCGGGCCCGATCGGGGCGGTGCTGTCGCCGCAGCTCACCGGGGTGGCCGACAACGCCTCCCTGCCGTACGCGTCCTCGCTCTGCGGCGCCTGCTTCGACGCCTGCCCGGTGAAGATCGACATCCCGTCGTTGCTGGTCCACCTGCGCAACCAGGTGCCGCACCCACCGGCCGAGCGGGCCGCGATGGCAGCCGCCGCCTACACGATGGCCCGCCCCCGGCTGTATGCGAACGCGCAACGCGCCGCCAAGCTGGCCCGGATCGCGGGCCGGCGCGGACGGGGACTGCCGCCGCCGTTCTCCGGGTGGACGGCGGGCCGGGACCTGCCCGAGTTCCCGTCCCAGACGTTCCGCGATTGGTGGGCCGAGCGATGAGTTCCCGCGACCTGATCCTCGGGCGCGTGCGGGCGGCGCTGCGGGACGCGCCGGTCGTCGCCGAGGTGCCCCGCGAGTACCGGCAGGGTGGCCGCGCGGTCGACGTCGAGGTGCTGGTCGACCGGCTCGTCGACTACAAGGCCGAGGTGCACCGGGTGAGTTCGGCCGAGGTGGTGGGTGCGGTGGCTGCCATCGTGGGCGGGGAGGCTGCGGTGCTCGTACCGCCCGGTCTGCCGGAATCCTGGCGCCCCGCCGGCGCCTTCGTCGACGACGACCTCGCGCCGGACCGGATCGCCGCGGCCGACGCCGTGCTGACGGCCGCGGCCGTGGCCGTGGCCGAGACCGGCACCATCGTGCTCGACGCGTCGCCGGACCAGGGCCGCCGGATCATCACGTTGCTGCCGGACGTGCACATCTGCGTGCTGCGCACGGACCAGGTGGTGGCCGCGGTGCCGGACGCGGTGGCCCGCCTGGATCCGCGGCGGCCGCTCACCTGGATCAGCGGGCCGTCGGCCACCAGCGACATCGAGCTGAACCGGGTTGAGGGCGTCCACGGGCCCCGCCACCTGCACGTCCTGCTGGTGGCGGACTGAGCCGGTTCCGGCCTGCTCTACTCACGGCACGGCACGGCACGGCACGGCGTGGCCCAGGCCCGGACCCGGCCGCGATCTCCGCGGGCGGCTCGGCGTCACCGGGGCCATTACCTCGCGGGTAATCGCCTTCGGCCCGGCTCCGGCGTGAGGATCGGTGCCAACGACGCGACACCGAGCTGGAAGGACGAGCCATGACTGCCTACGCCATCGCCCATCTGCGTCCCACGGAGATGAACGAAGAGGTGATCGAGTACATCGATCGCATTCAGGACACCATGGACCCGTTCGGTGGTCGATTCCTGGTGCACATGGCCGAGATCGAGGTGGTCGAGGGGGAGTGGCCCGGAGCTGTGGTGCTGCTCGAGTTCCCGGGCACGGAGGCGATTCGTGCCTGGTATGCGTCGCCGGCCTATCAGGAGATCCTGCCGCTGCGGACCCGGCACATCGAGGGTGATGTGATCATCGTGGACGGGGTTCCAGCGGGGTACGACCCGCGGGAGTCTGCTGCGGCGCTCCGGCAAGGGCTCGCGGCTGCCTGATCCTTCCGGGCGTGGGACTTCGGGCGGGGGCCGGGGTGCTGTTGCGGTCAGGTTCGGCGGCGCGGCGAGGGCCAGGCACTTTCCTGGTCCTGATCTTGGCCGTAGGAACCCGGAGGCGTGGACCAGGGCGAGGGAGTGGGCGCGTTCCAGGGGCCGGTAGCCGACGGGCGCGGACCGTCCGGGTGCGGTGGGGCCGCGTTGTAGGGGTCGCCGGTTTCGCCCCAGGACGGCGGGATCATCGCTGTGCGGGGCCTTGCCTGAGGTGATTGGCCGGTGGCTGTGGGCCAGGAAGGTGCGGCTGCGGTGGTGGGTTCGTGGTTCGGCGCGCGGGGGCCGGTCGCGGCTGGTGGCGTGGCGCTGTAGGGCTCGGGCCCAGCGGCCGTGGGCCATGACGGTACGGCGTCTGCGGTGCGAGGGTCAGCGGCCGTGGGCCATGACGGTGCGGCCTCTGCGGTGCGAGGGTCAGCGGCGGTGGGCCATGACGGTGCGGCCACTGCGGTGCGGGGATCAGCGGCCGGTCGGTAGCCGGAACCGTAGGAAGGCGCGGCGTCTGGCCAGGTGGGCGTGGGGCCGGCCGCCTCGGGCCAGCTGGGTGCCGGGGCGGTGGCTTCGGGCCAGGTGGTGGGGGAGGGTGCGTGGGGGCGGCGTAGCTGGTCGATCGCTACCAGGACGGCGCCGAGCAGGAGGAAGCCGGCGGTCAGCAGGGCGATCCATGTGCCAGCGGCGGTCCAGCCCTGGAAGGTGGGGTCCAGGAACGCGTAGGGGTAGCGGTAGCCGGCGTCGGGGAAGAGGGCGCCGCGGGCCAGGAGCACGGCGGCGTAGCCGAGCGGGTACAGGGTCCACAGCAGCAGGTCACGCCAGCGGACGGCGCCGTACGGGCGGGTCAGCAGCCAGTCCAGGAGGACCATCCCGGGCAGGGCGTAGTGCAGCAGGAAGCTCGACCAGTTCGCCAGCACGACCGGGGTGCCGGCGGTGCTGGTCAGGCCGGGCAATGGGCTCCTGCCGCCGGCCAGCACGAAGTGCAGCACCACGCCGCTCAGCAGGATCCAGGAGAGCACCGCGGCGCGGAGCCGGGGTGCGGCCGCGTCGACCGTGCGGCGGCGGTGCATCCAGAACAGGACGCCGCTGTAGTAGCCGATCACGATGATCGTGCTCTGGGTCGTGTACGCGACGATGTTGTAGCCGGCGCCGTATAGCCCCGTCACCCCGGCGGCCACGATCAGCAGACGCCACCACCACTGCGGGCTCACGTACACGTTCATCTCTTTCATCACCTGGCCTCATCGACAGCTGACTCTCGATGAGGGCTACGCCCGGCGGCGGGTGGCGGTTCGCCGCCGGGCGTGCCAGTAACCGAACAGGTGAATATCTCAGGCGGCGGCGCGGGACGGGGGCAGCGAGCGCAGGAACGCCTCCAGACCGGCCAGGTCGTCGGTGTTGATGTGGTCGACGTCCGCGGCGACGAGCTCACGCCAGACCGCCTCGCGGGCCGGGCCGGGCACGTCGGGGGTGGCCCAGAACCGGACCCGCTGGCCGGCGGCGTGCGCGTCCCGGACGAACTGCCGCAACCTGGCGCGCTCGGCGTCCGGGATCGGGCCGGCACCCTGCCAGGTGAACAGGTTGTTCCAGTTGTCGCTGATCAGCGGGATGAACGAGGCCGGGACACCGGAGTTCAGGTCGGTGCTGCGGCCGTCATAGAACGCGTACCGCACCCGCTGCGCCTGCATCAGCTCGCGCGGTCGGTCACCGCTGACCACGACGGTGACGGCGTCGCGGGACACCCGGCCGTAGCGGTACGAGGTGAGCATCTTCCGGTACGACCGGAGCACCCGGTCCAGCTCGGTGTAGGTGGCCGCCCCGGTGTTCTTGATGTCCACCAGCAGCTGGAGCTTCCGGACCTTGCCCGAGCGGGTCAGCCGGGCGAGCGGATCCAGGTAGAGGCTCTGCAGGGTACGGCCGGGCACCACGTCCTCCGGGTCGTGGGCGACCAGCAGCTCCCCGTCGACCAGGTAGATGTCGGCCTCCACGCTGGTGAACCCGTGCGACAGCGCGTCGAACAGCGGCCGCTCGTGTTCGTAGTCGTTGTGGGCGTGGGCGCGCGTGAGTGGGCGTACCCGATCCCCTGCCTGGGCAGCGGCCGGCAGCAGCGTGACCGTCGCGCTCAGCGCGAGCAGCATGGTGAGGATTCGCCGGATCATTCGTCGCCTCCTGTCATGGGCGTCAATGTCTGACCCGGCTGACGTTAGACAACCCGCGTGAATCAGCAACCACGAGAAACTTCTCGGACGGTGTCCATCTCGCGCGGCCCCGTTCGTAGTGATGACATAGGCACACGAACGAAGGAGCCGATCGTGAAGTACCTGCTGCTGATCAACGCGGACACCGTCGATGAGGCGGGCAAGCCGCCGGGCTGCGAGCCGGCGGACTGGATGGCCTACGACAAGGAGGTCAAGGAGGCGGGGATCTTCGTCTCCGGTGAGTCGCTGGCCGACCTGGTCACCGCGACCAGCGTACGGGTGGACGCCGCCGGCAAGCGGACGGTGACCGACGGGCCGTTCGCCGAGACGCGGGAGGTCCTCGGCGGCTTCTACGTGATCGACGTGCCCGACCTGGACGCCGCGCTGGACTGGGCGGCCCGCTGCCCGGGTTCCCGTGACGGCTCGATCACCGTGCGCCCGGTCGCGGATTTCTGATGGAGTCGGTGGAGGCCGTGTTCCGCGAGGAGCACGGCCGTCTGCTGGCCGCACTGGTCCGCCGCTACGGCGACCTCGACCTGGCCGAGGAGGTCACCTCGGAGGCGATCGAGGCCGCACTGCGGCACTGGCCGGCCGAGGGTGTGCCGCCGAAGCCGGGCGCCTGGCTGATGACCACCGCCCGCCGCAAGGCCGTCGACCGGCTGCGCCGCGATCAGGTGCTGGCCGCGCGGCTCGCGGTGCTCCAGGTGGAGGCCGACCGGGCCGGGCCGGTGCCGGCCCCGGAGTTCGGCGCCGAGCTGCCGGACGAGCGTCTGCAGCTCTTCTTCACCTGCGCACACCCGGCGCTCGCCGCCGAGGACCGGATCGCGCTGACCCTGCGCTGCCTGGGCGGGCTGACCACGCCGGAGGTGGCGCGGGCGTTCCTGGTGCCCACCGAGACCATGGCGAAACGGATCACGAGGGCCAAGAAGAAGATCCGCGAGGCGCGGATCCCGTTCCGGGTGCCGGGCGCGGACGAGCTGCCCGACCGCCTGCCGGTGGTCCTGCAGGCCATCTATTCGATCTTCACCGAGGGGTACGCGGCACAGCGCCCCGACCTCGCCGAAGAGGCGATCCGGCTCACCCGGATCCTGCACCGGCTGCTGCCCTCCGAGCGGGAGATCCCCGGGCTGCTCGCGTTGATGCTGCTGGTCCACGCCCGGCGCGAGGCCCGCGACGGCGGGCTGCTCCTGCTGGCCGAGCAGGACCGGGCGCGCTGGGACCGGGCGATGATCGACGAGGGCCGAGACCTGGTGGTGGTCGCGCTGACCGGCGGGCCGCCGGGGCCCTACGGGGTGCAGGCCGCGATCGCCGCCCTGCACGACGAGGCCCCGGACTTCGCGCAGACCGACTGGCCGCAGATCGTGGCCCTGTACGACGTGCTGCTCGCCCTCACCCCGTCCCCGGTGGTCGCGCTGAACCGGGCCGCCGCGGTGGCGATGCGCGACGGCCCGCAGGCCGGGCTGGACCTGCTCGACTCACTGGCGGGCGAGCCGCTGCTGCGCGGCCACCACCCGTACCTGGCCGCCCGCGCCGACCTGCTGGACCGCCTGGGCCGCCCCGGCGAGGCCCGGCAGGCCTACGAGGCGGCGCTCGGCCAGGCCGGCACGGAACCGGAACGAGCCCTCCTGCGCCGCCGCCTCGACACGCTGTGACCCTGCCTATGTGCGGGGCTCGGTGGTTTCCGGGGCGGCGGCGACCCGCGGGATCGGGGCGTCGAGCTGGCAGTGCCACGGCTGGGTGGGCGGGGCCACCGGGGCGCGGGTCTCGTTGCGGATGGTCAGCGCGGCCAGGACGCCGGCCAGGATGCAGAGGGCGGCGCAGATCAGGGACGCCGTGTGGAAGCCCTCGGTGAACTGGGTGGCGCTCAGGTACGCGCTGCTCGTGATGCCGGCCGCCGCAGGCAGGACCGCGACCGCGATCAGGGCGGCGGCGCGGGCCACGTCGTTGTTGACCGCGGAGGCGACGCCGGCGTGCCGGGCCGGGACGGCGGCCAGAACGGTCGCGGTCAGCGGGGCCACGGTCACAGCCAGACCGAGGCCGAGCACGGTCACTCCCGGTAGCACCGAGGTGAGGTACGAGCCGGTGGCGTCGATCTGGGTGAACAGGGCAAAGCCCAGGCCGACCAGGATCGGGCCGAGGCTCATCTGCAGTTTCGGGCCGATGCGGGCGGCGACCGCGCCGGACCGGGCCGACAGCAGCAGCATGATCACGGTGACCGGGAGCAGCGAGATGCCGGCCTGCAGCGGGGTGTAGCCGGAGACCTCCTGCAGCTGGATGGGCAGCAGGAACAGCGCCCCGCCCATCGCGCCGTAGACGATGAAGGTCACCAGGTTCGTGGCGCTGAACTGGGACGATTTGAACAGGTGCAGCGGCAGGATCGGGGACGGGGCGCGGCGCTCCCAGGCGATGAACGCGGCCAGCAGCAGGACGCCGACCACCAGCGCGGGGATCGACGGACCCTGGATCAGGCCGAAGGTGAGACCGACCAGGCCGAGGGTGACGAGTACGCCGCCGGTCACGTCGATCTGACCGGTGGCCTCCGGGTCGCGCGACTCCGGGATGTGCCGCCGGGAGATCAGCACCACGGCGAGGGCGATCGGCAGGTTGATCGCGAAGATGTACCGCCAGGACGCGGTCTGGATCAGCCAGCCGCCCAGGAACGGGCCGATCGCGCTGGCCACACCGGTCAGGCCGGACCAGGCGCCGATCGCCCGGCCCCGGTCGGCCGGCACGAAGACCGCCTCCAGGATGGCCAGGCTGCCCGGTGTCAGCAGGGCGGCGCCGACACCCTGCAGGGCCCGGGCACCGATCAGCGTCTCCGGGTTCCAGGCCAGGCTGCACAGCAGCGAGGCCAGCGCGAACCACACGATGCCGATGTCGAAGACCCGCCGGCGGCCGTAGCGGTCACCCAGGGCCCCGGCCACCAGCAGCAGGCCGGCCAGCGTCAGGGTGTACGACGTGACCACCCACTGCAGTGTCTCGAGGCCGGTGCCGAACTCGTGACCGATCGCGGGCAGCGCGATGTTCACCGCGGTCGCGTCGATCGAGGCGATCGCCGAACCGCCCACCGTCGCGGCCAGCACCCACCGGCCCCGGCCGGTGTTGTACGTCAGTAACGCCATGGTCGTCTCACCCTTCGTCAGTAACCGAGACAGAGCGGGAACGCAAGGTGTGACATCGACCCGCTGCTTGAGCCCGGCGGTCGCCGGGCGGCCGGGACCGGGCTGGTGATCGCGGGACGCACGGGGAAGAGCGCGTCGCTCGTACCGGAAAGCAGGTTCTCGGGGGAGTGGGAACCGCAACAATCGCTGCATGAGCAAGGCACGCTGGATCGGGGCCGGCATCGTGCTGGCCGGCGCGATCGCCGCAGGCGTCGTGCTGGTGGCCGGCCGGGAGGACGGCGCCCGGAGCACGGCGGTCGTCACTGCGATCGTCGACCGCGGCGCGGTGACCGTGGACGTGGCCACCACCGGAACCGTCGAACCGGCCAGCACCCGCAGCCTCGCCTTCACCGTCGACGGCACCGTGGAGTCCGTCGCCGTCCGCGCCGGGAACCGGGTCAAAGCCGGACAGACCCTGGCCACGCTCGACGACACCGGCTTGGTCGAGGACCTCAGCGACGCGCAGGCGCAGCTCGCCGCGGCCGAGGTCCGGCTGGCGAGCGCTGCTGGCGTCGCCGCGACCGCCACCAGGAACGCCACCGCTTGCGCGCCGGCCACCCAGCCGGTCGTCGTGGTCGCCTGCGCCACCCAGGGCTTCCCGGACACCGGCTCCGACCAGGTGCTCAGCGCGGAACAGGCGGTCAACCGGGCGGCGAAGGCGGTCGACGACGCCGCCGACGCCCTGCGCGGGACGGTGATCAAGGCGCCGATCGCCGGGACCGTGGTGAAGGTGACGGCCGGCGTCGGCGACCAGGTGCGCAGCGGGACGGCGGTGCTGAGCCTGGCCGACACCACCACCATGCAGGTGCGGGCCCGGTTCCCGGAGGCGGATGCCGGATCGCTGGCGGCCGGGCAGACCGCGACCGTCACGCTGGCCGGCTCCGCTCCCGGCTCCGACGTGACGATCGACGCGACCGTGGCGCAGGTCGACCCGGTCGGCACGTCGGACGGCACGCTGGTCCGGTACGGCGTGCTGCTCGCCTTCGCCGACGCCCCCGACGACCTGCTCGTCGGGCAGACCGCGCAGGTCAGGGTCCGCACCGACGAGGTCACCCCGGTGGTACGCGTCCCGTCCACCGCCGTCCACGACATCTCCGGGACCGCCGGGACCGTGCTGGTGCGCAGCGCGAACCGGTCGGAGGAGCGTCCGGTGACCGTCGGGCTGCGCGGCGATCAGTACACCGAGATCACCGACGGGCTGGCCGAAGGCGAGCAGGTCGTCCGTTCCTGGTGAATCCCGGCCCCGAACCGGGCCGCACCGGACATGATGAAAATGTGAAAGCGCTGCCTCGTCCCAGCACGGCGGTGAACGCCCTGCTGGCCCTGCTGATCGTCGGTGCCGTCTGCTGGGGCTGGACCCTGCTGCGGGACACCGACGCGGACACCGGGGCGAACGCGTCCGGGGTGCGCACGCTCACCGCGACCCAGGGCACCGTCACCCGGACCGTGACCGCCGACGGCGCCGTGGAGAGCGCCTCGACCGCGACCGCCACGTTCGGCACCCCGGGCACGGTGACCAGCATCAAGGTGAAGGTCGGGCAGACCGTCGCCGCCGGAACCCTGCTCGCCCGGATCGACCCCGCCGACGCCCAGCGCGAACTGGCGCTGGCCCGGGCCGACCTGGCCGCGGCCACGCACGCCCTGGACCGCGCCGAGGCCGCCGGCACCGACACCACCACCGCGATCACCGCGATGACCCAGGCGGAGCTCGCGGTGGACGCGGCCGAGGCGGCGGTGGCGGGCACCAACCTGATCGCGCCGGTCGCCGGGACGGTGATCGCGGTGAACGGCTCGATCGGCGGGCCCTCCGGCAGCGAGGGTTTCGTGGACCTCGCCGACCTCGGAAAGCTGCAGGTCAGGGCCGCGTTCTCAGAAGCCGCCGCGACCGAGCTCAAGGAGGGGCAGAGCGCGACGGTGGTCTGGAACGCGCTGGAGGGCACCGAGACGACCGGCCAGGTCGTCGCCGTCGACCCGGCCGCGACGAAGAAGGACGGCGTGGTCACGTACGGGGTGGCGATCAGCCTGCCGAACCCGCCGGAGGGCACCCGACCCGGGCAGACCGTCTCGGTCTCGGTGGTCACCGGCAGTGTGGAGAACGCGGTCACGATCAACTCGGCGGCGGTCACCACCATCAGCGAGCGGCGGTCGGTGACCGTGGTGGGCGGCGACGGGAAGCACGAGGTCCGGCAGATCCAGGTCGGGTTGGAGGGGGACGAGGCGTACCAGGTCACCTCGGGTCTGGCCGCGGGCGAGCGGGTGATCGTCCCGACCGCGTCCTCGACCGGCGGGCTCTGAGCATGGCGGTCCTCGACGTGCGGTCGCTGACCAAGGTGTACGGCGACGGCGACACCGCGGTACGGGCGCTCGACGACGTGTCGCTGCAGGTGGAACGCGGCGAGTACGTGGCGGTCATGGGGTGCTCCGGGTCCGGCAAGTCCACCCTGATGAACATCCTCGGCTGCCTCGACAGCCCGACCGCCGGCAGCTACCTGCTGGACGGGGTGGACGTCAGCCGGCTCGACGACGCGCGGCTGGCGACGGTCCGAAACCGGTCGATCGGGTTCGTGTTCCAGGCGTACAACCTGATCCCGCGGACCAGCGCGGTGGCGAACGTGGAGCTGCCGCTGGCGTACTCCGGGATGCGCGCCGCGGAACGCCATCGCCGGGCCATGTTCTCGCTGGACCTGGTCGGCCTCGCCGACCGGGCCGGCCACGAGCCCCACCAGCTCTCCGGCGGTCAGCAGCAGCGGGTCGCGGTGGCCCGCGCCCTGGTCACCGAACCTGCGCTGCTGCTGGCCGACGAACCCACCGGCAACCTGGACAGCCACGCCACCGAGGAGCTGCTGAGCGTGCTCGACGATCTCAACGCGGCCGGCCGCACTATCGTGCTGGTCACCCACGAGGAGGAGCTGGGCGCCCATACCCAGCGGGTGGTCCGCCTGGTCGACGGGACGATCGTGTCCGACGAACGGCAGTTCGCATGAGTCTCGTGGAGGTCATCCGGTTCTCGCTGCGCGGCCTGTACGCCAACAAGCTGCGCTCCGGGCTGACCATGCTCGGCATCCTGATCGGCGTCGCCGCGGTGATCCTGCTGGTCGCGGTCGGCAACGGGTCGGCGCGGAAGGTCGCCGCCCGGATCGAGGCGCTGGGCGCCAACACGCTGACCGTGATGAGCGGCAGCGACCTCTCCCTGGAGATCGCCGAGGCGCTCGACGACCCGGTCCTCGCCCCGGACGTCAGGTCGGTGTCCCCGGTGGTCAGCATGCCGGCGACGATCACGTACCAGGGGACCGAGCACGAGGTGGGCTCGTTCGTCGGCACCACGGCATCCTGGTTCGCGGCGTCGAACTCCCCGGCCGCCGGCGGGGCCGTCTTCAGCGCCGATGACGAGGCGCAAGCCCGCCGGGTCGTGGTGATCGGGCAGACCGTCGCCGAGGAGATCTTCCCCGGCGCCGACCCGGTCGGTAAGCAGGTGACCGTCGGGGGAGCGCTGTTCACCGTGGTCGGGGTGCTGGAGGCCGGTTCGCAGGGCACCGACGACACTGCTGTTGCCCCGCTCGCCGCCGTCCGGCACGTGCTCGCCGGGTACGGGCCACTCAGCTCGATCCTGGTCGAAGCGGCCGACTCCCGGCGGGTGGACGTCGCGCAGGCCGAGGTGGCGACCATCCTGAATCAGCGGCTGGCCGCCGGCTCGTACCGGATCCAGAACGCCGCCCAACTGCTGGAGACGCAGTCCGACACCGCCGACACGTTCACCAAGCTGCTCGGCGCGGTCGCCGCGATCAGCCTGCTCGTCGGCGGCATCGGCATCACCAACATCATGCTGGTCACGGTCACCGAACGGACCCGCGAGATCGGCATCCGTAAAGCCCTGGGCGCACCCCGCCGGGTGATCGTCACCCAGTTCCTGGTCGAGGCGACCCTGCTCAGCGTCATCGGTGGCGTTCTGGGCGTCGCCGCCGCCGTGCTCGGCAGCCGGTTCGAGATCGTCGGCGTGCAGCCGGTGATCGTGCCCAGCTCGGTGGTGCTGGCCCTGGGCGTCTCGGTGGTCATCGGACTGTTCTTCGGCGGGCTGCCGGCGGCCCGCGCCGCCCGGCTGCGGCCGATCGACGCCCTGCGCTACGAGTGAGGAACGAGTGAGCAGCACTTGCTGGTGGAACCGCACCACGCTGGCCCTGATCGGCGCGGCACTGCTGATCGGCGGGTTCATCGGCGGGATGCAGGTCCAGGAACGCTGGGGGGTCACCACGTCGGTGGTGCCCACCTCGGTGTCCTCGGGCACGTCCGGAACCGTCAAGCTCGTCGATGGCAGCACCTTCTATCTGCAGACCGCGGACGGGGGGACGGTCACCGTGAAGACCAGCGACGCCACCACGGTGAAGGTGGCGCAGCCGGCGGCGCTGTCCAGCCTCACTGCCGGGCAGCAGGTCACCGTGCAGGGCAGCGCGGACGCGGAAGGGGTGGTCACCGCAATCCTGGTGAACGCCGGCTGAGTGCTTGTGCGCACTGTCCATAATCGAGGGTTGTGGAGGCGTACTGGCCGGAGATTCGTGAGGTCGGGGAAGCCGTCGTGCGGACGGCGTACCCCGATGAGCTGGACGATTTCGACGCGGCGGCGGCCTGGTTCCGTACCGCGCCGCGGCCCCTCGCGGACGGCGTCCGCCCACCGGTCGGCATGGGCCTCGAGTTCGCCTCCGTGGTCCCGATCGTGCTCTCCGCGGTGTCGCTGCTGGCCACCGCGGTGTTCAGCAGCGCGGTCGAGGACACCGCGAAATACCTGACCACCGCGACCCGGGAGAAGCTGGCGGCGGCCTTCCGCCGCGGTCCGGCCGTCGAGGCGGCCCCGGAATGGCTCACCCCCGAGCAGGAACGCGACGTGTACCGGCTGATCCGCGAGCGGGCCACGGACCGGCTGCCCGAGGACGAGGCGGACCGGCTGGCCGAGGCGGTGATCGGCGCGCTGCGGCTGCGGCGGGCGCCGTGATCCGGCGGCCGCCCTCCGGAACCCGCGGCCGCTACCTGCTGATCATCGTGGTGCTGCTGCTGGGTGGGGCGTTCGCCGGGTACGTCACCCACCTGCTGGTGTTCGGCGCCGACTGGGCCGGCGTGACATCCGCCTGCCTGTCCTCGGTCGCCGAACTCGTGCCGGGCGAGGCGGTCGCCGAACGCCAGCAGGCTCTGAGCGCCTGCCGCGCGTCGGTCGAGCATCGGCTCGCGCTGTGCTGCGTGGCCGGCAGCCTGCTGACGCTCGCGGTCGCGGCGCTTCTCGCGTGGTTGCTGCCGCGGCGTCTGCTGCGCCGGCTCGGCACGCTGCGGCCGGCGTCCGAAGCGCTGCGCGCCCGGGCCGCCGAGATCGCCGACCAACTGGGCGTGCGCCGGGCGCCGGCGGTCTCGGTGGGGCCGTGGGACCTCAGAGAGCCCTTCACGGTACGCGCGAACGGCACCAACCAGATCGTGCTGCCCCCGGGCGTCCGGCGCCTGCCGGCCGCTCACCTGGATGCCGTGCTGCGGCACGAGACCGCCCACGTCGCCGCCGGTGACGTCACCCTGGTGTGGCTGACCCGTTCGCTGCTGTGGGCGCTGCCGCTGATCCTGCCGGTCCCGCTGGTGGTGGCGGCCTTCACCGGCGGGCTCGGCGACGTGCCGTTCTGGCTCGAGTACGCCGGTCGCGGCGCCCTGCTCTGGGCGGCCGGTTATCTGCTGGCCCGCGGTGTGATGCGCGACCGGGAGCACGAGGCGGATGCGCATGCGGCCCTTGCGGGGTCCGGCCCGGCGCTGACAGCTCTGCTCGGTGCGGCTCCGGCTTTTGCGCCGCTGCGTGCGCGGTTGCGGCGGCTGCTCGCCATGCATCCGTCACCGGTCCGGCGTGCGGCGTTCCTGGATGAGCGGCCGCCCGGCATCCCGGCCGTGATCGCCGTGATCGCGGCGGCGCTGGCCGTCTCGGTCTGGACCTTCGGGGCGACCATCGCTCTCTCTGGTTTCCTCGCCACGCCGCTCGAGCCGTATTCGCAGCTCCTGACCGGCCTGCTGGCCGGCGCGCTGCTCGCGGTGACCTGGGGGCTGGCTCTGTGGCCGCAGTCCCCGGGCGCGCGCCCGCCCCGGGCTGCGATGGCCGGCCTGGCTGTCGGCGTGGGGGTCGGGCTGGTGCTCACCCTCGACCCGAACGCGATGTTCGTCGTGTCCGGTTCCGGTGATGGGCGCGAGCTCGTCTATCTGCCATTGGGGATGGCCGGCGCCGGGGGCTGCACGCTCGCCCTCACCGCTGCGGCCGCGCGCCCCGGCCTCTCGCGGCAGTGGCTGGTCACGGCCGTGCTCAGCGCAGCAGCCTTCGCCGGCGCCCTCTGGATCGGCTCGGTCATGGCCGCCGTGCCGTCGCCGGTGTTCGCCGCGATCGGCCTGCCCGACGGCCTGATCAGCCGGCTCTGGACGGCCGGTTTCCTCGGTACCTGGCGCAACGTCCTGGCCGGCGGCGCGGCTGTCTTCGCCGTCGCGATCGCCGTCAGCCTGGGCCGGCGGGCCGTTCCCGTCGCGGCCACCGGTCTCCTCGCCGGTCTCAGCGCCCTCGCCGTCCGCTGGCTGACCCCACTCAGCACGGTCGAACCCCACCAGGCCGCCGAACGCGACTGGTGCACCGCTGCCGCCGCCGGATTCGCCCTGGTCCTGCTACTGCTCGGCCTGCGCGGCGCAGCCGGCCTCGGCGACGCTCTCCTGGCCGGACCGGTAGCAGCCCTCACAGTCGCGGCCGGGGTGCTGCTGCGCTACCTGCCCGACTTCGAGGACCCACTCTTCTCCGCGTCGATCTACACGTCCCGGGCGCTCTCCATGCTCGCCCTGCTGACCCTGACGGTAGGCGCCGCCGCCGGCCTGATCCCGTCCCGGCCACCCGCACCCGGCCGCCGCGCCTGGCTCATCGCAGTCCTCGGCGCCGCGGTTGCCGCCGCCCTAACGCTCGCGGTGCTACTGCCCGACGGCCTCTTCCTCTCCGCTGCCGACCCGCAGGCGCTGCTGTGAAGTGGCTGATGTTTCCGCAACCCGCGCCACTTCCAGCCGATGACTCTCGCCACGCGGGGCAACCACGCCCCGCCGGACGCGAGGAGCACGGGTGACCACCATCAGCAGCATCTCGTCGGGCCGGGTCTACGTCATGCCCGGGCGCAACGAACGGGTAGACCCCCTGACCCGGGTCGCCGACGCGCTCGACCTCAGTTCGGGCACGCTCAAGGACCAGCTCGACCTGGGCCGCAGCCTCAACGAGATCGCGGCGGCCCGCGGCATACCGCACCACCAGCTGATCAACGCGATCCGCGGCAGCCTCCCGGTCGCCACCGCGGACGCCGGCACGACGGCCGCCAAGATCGCGGCCCAGCGCAGCGCACCCGACCCGGCCGCGCCGCGCGGCGAGAACGCCGGCCTGCGCGACGAGGCCAAGCTGGCCGAGCTCAGCAAACTGCTCGGCATGGCCTCCGCGGACGTCAGCAAGCAGGCCAGTCGCCCTTCCGAGCTGGTCACCCTCTTCAAGGACAAGGGCGTTGACCTGTACGCCCTACGCGACGTCCTGAACAGCGGCGACCTGCTCGACGTGACCGCCTGATCGTCCCGTCCTGCTCGACGGTTCTTTCCTGCTCGACCGTTCCCTTTCTCCTTGACCGCCCCCTTCCTGCTCGACCGTTCCCCTTCCTGATTGACCATCCCCTTCCTGCTTGACCATCCCCTTCCTGCTCGACCGTTCCCCTTCCTGCTTGACCATCCCCTTCCTGCTCGACCGTTCCCCTTCCTGCTTGACCATCCCCTTCCTGCTCGACCGTTCCCTTCCTGCTTGACCGCCCCCGTCCTGCTTGACCTGAAGAAAGGTTGAGGTCCGAGCATGAAGGCATGACTGACGCCGTAACCCTGATCGGAACCGGTGCCATCGGAACAGCGGTGGCCCACCGCCTGCTCGACGCCGGCCGCGAGGTCGTGGTGTGGAACCGCACCCCCGCCCGCCTGACCACCCTGGTCGCAGCCGGCGCCCGCCCAGCCACCTCAGTAGCCGAGGCGCTCTCGGCGAGTGATCTGGTCCTGCTCACCCTCACCGACTACCAGGCAGTCGACGCCGTCCTGGCCGGGTTGCCGCCCGGCCAGGACGGCCGAACGATCGTCACGCTGACCACCGGCACCCCCGACGAAGCCCTCCGCACGGCCCAGCTCGTCTCCGGCGCAGGCGCCCGATACCTCGACGCCGGCGTGCAGGCCGCCCCGGAGACCATCGGCACCGACAAGGCCGTCATCCTGTACGGCGGCGACCGTTCCGCGTACGACCGACATCTGCCCACGTTGCGCCTGCTCAGCCCGCCCCGCTTCGCCGGGGAGTCACCCACCGCCGCGGCCCTTTGGGACCTGACCCTCTTCGGCCTCTGGTACGACGCCCAGCTCGGCCTACTCCGCGCCCTGGCCGCAGTCCAGGCGGCCGGCATCGACGTCACCGAGTTCGCCGCGTCGGCCCACACCCAGCTCGGCCACGTACTCAGCGCGCTCCCCGACACCGTGACCGAAATGGTGAAGGCAGACTTCCCGCGCGGCCCAGCCGACCTGACCGAGCACCTCACGGTGCTGCGCCACCTGATCACGCTGCGCTCCACCAGCCCTCTCGGCGACGGCGGCCTCCCCGCAGTCGCCGCCCGCATCGAGGCCCTGACCACCGCCGGCCGAGCATCCGAAGGCCTGACTGCCGTGATCAGCTGACAGCTCGAGCCACCCGCCAGCCGCCGGCCCTCCCAACAGCCAGCCGCCCCGGCCACCCCGCACTCCCGCCGGCCCAGCCCACACCCCCCGGCCCGGCGCACCCACCCGGCCCGGCGCGCACCCGGTCCCGCGCCTTCGCCCCATTTCGCCGCCGACCGCCAGCCAAGGACCTCGGCTGACCGGCAGTGCTGCCTGGGCGCGCGGGAAGCGACGTTGGGCGTCAGCCGAGGGGCCGGGCTGACGGGCAATGCTGTGAAAACGCGCGGGAAGCGACGTTGGGCGTCAGCCGAGGGGCCGGGCTGACGGGCAATGCTGTGAAAACGCGCGGGAAGCGACGTTGGGCGTCAGCCGAGGGGCCGGGCTGACGGGCAGCGCTGTGAAAACGCGCGGGAAGCGACGTTGGGCGTCAGCCGAGGGGCCGGGCTGACGGGCAATGCTGTGAAAACGCGCGGGAGGCGACGTTGGGCGTCAGCCGAGGGGGCTGGGCTGACGGGCAGCGCTGTGAAAACGCGCGGGAGGCGACGTTGGGCGTCAGCCGAGGGGGCTGGGCTGACGGGCAGCGCTGTGAAAACGCGCGGGAGGCGACGTTGGGCGTCAGCCGAGGGGGCTGGGCTGACGGGCAGCGCTGTCAAAACGCGCGGGAAGCGACCGTGAGGGTCAGCCGGGCCCGAGGAGGAGAGCTACCGCCGACGGCGGAGCAGGACGATCGCAACCGCAGCAGCGAACAGATCCAGGGTGATGATCAACCCAGGCCAGCCGAACAGCAGCATGACGATCGGGAAGGCGATGAAGAGCCCGACGCACAGCACCGAGATGGTGGGGAAGGGGCGTTCCTCCGGTTCCTGGAAGTCGCGCTCCAGGTCGGCGAGGATGCGGCGCTCATCATCGTCCAACATCGATGGCTTCCTCGGAGTCTTCAGGGAGTTGGCTCTACCCCGGAGAAGACCACCGCAAACCTCGCCGAGAAAACAAGCAAGTCAGCGCCGCAGCACCCGCCCCCCACGCGAACCCGTGACCTCACCGCCGTCAACCGCGACTGTCCCGTTGACCAGCACGGTGTCCACCCCCTCGGCCAGCTGCCACGGCCGCTCATAGGTCGACTTGTCGACGATCCGTGACGGATCCAGCACCACCACGTCCGCCGCCGCCCCCACCGCGAGCCGCCCGCGATCAACCAGCCCCGCACGTGAGGCAGGCAGCGAGGTCGACTTGCGTACCGCCTCCGGAAGCGACAGCACCCCGTCCCGGACGTAATGCCCAACGGCCCGCGCGAACGTCCCGAAGCTGCGCGGATGCGGATGCCCCGCCCCGGCAGCGTCCATGATCCATCCATCGCTGGCGACGGCGGCGAGCGGCGAGGAGAGCACCGCCCGTACGTCACCCTCGTCCATCGCGTGGTTGACGATCGCCACGTCACCGTGCCCGGCCAGCACGAGCAGCACCACCATCTCCGGCGGCTGCCCGATCGCCGCGCCGATCTCGGTGAGCGACCGCCCGGCCTGTTCGGCGAAGGGTCCGGGCCCGAGTTCGGCGAGGACGATCCCGGCCGGGTCGATGTCCCGCCCGAACCGTTCCCGCAGCCCGTCCAGCACCCGCCCGCGTGTCTCCTCGTCGATCAGTCGCTGCGCGACCGCCGGGGCGCCACCTTCGAGCGCCCAGGCCGGCAGCCGCGAGGCGAGGGAGGTGCTGGATGCCGTGTACGGATAAACGTCACAGGCCACGTCCAGCCCCGAGTCCCGCGCCGAGAAGATCAGTTCGAGTGCGGCCCGCGCCAGCCCGTGATTCCCCGGCCCCATGCTCTTGAGGTGCGAAACCTGCAACCGTGCCCCGGCCGCCCGTGCCGTCTCCAGCGCTTCGGTGACCGCCTCGATGACCCGGTCGGTCTCGTTGCGCACGTGCGTCGAGTAGAGCAGTCCCCGCGAAGCCGCCGCCCGGACCAACTCGACCACCTCGCCGGACTCCGCAAAGAGCCCCGGCGGATAGATCAGCCCGGTGGAGAACCCGAGCACCCCCTGCGCCGCCGCGGTCAGCACGTGGTCCCGCATCTCGGCGAGTTCGGCCGGCGTCGGCGCCCGGTCCGAGCCGCCGAGCACCGCCGATCGAACCATGTTGTGCCCGACCTGCAGCCCGAGGTTCACACCCGGTCGCACCGAGGTGATCATCTCCGAATATCCGGCTGCGTCCGACCACTCCCAGCCGAGCGTGGCCGGGTCGAACCCGGCGAAGCCCCCGGTGTCCCGGTTCCGGGCGGTGAGCGGGAACGGGGAGTGCCCGCAGTTCCCGCCGATCAGCGTGGTCACGCCCTGGGCGAGCTGGGTGACCGCACCGGGCGAGGCGGGCAGCGTGAAGTCGGCGTGCGAGTGCAGGTCGACGAAGCCGGGGGTGACCACCCGGTCCCGGGCGCTGATCATCCGGCGCCCGGTGAGCGGGGCGCTGCTGATCGCGGTGACCCGGCCGTCGTCGATGGCGACGTCGGCCCGCCGTCCGGGGCTTCCGGTGCCGTCGAGCACGGTGCCGCCGGTGATCACGAGCTCGTGCACGAGAGAACCCTTCAGTGTGTTTCGACGTAGATCAGGACGGTGTAGACGACGCACGCGGGCACCAGGATCGCCCAGCCGGTGAGCAGGATGGCCCGCAGGTTGAGACAGCGGGCCAGGCCCATCGCGCCGATCATGTTGGCGTTCGGGAACGGACCGTAGGTGTCGGCCTTGGACGCGAACAGCAGCACCACGATCCAGCTGGCCAGGCCGATCCCGGCGGTCGCCGCGATCTCGCCGAAGAGCTGGTCGAGGAGGACCACCTGGGCGGCGGTCGCGCCGGGCACACCGACCCAGCCCAGCAGGGCGACGGCGATCGCGAGGGCGAACGGGCTCAACCCGGCCATCTGGTCGCCGTACCGGTCGAGGACCACGTCGAACGGGCCGAGTTCCTCGATCGCCACGAACAGGGCGGCGAGCAGCACGAACAGGGCCAGCATGCCGAGCATCGAGCGGGCGCCGACGCCGAGCGCCCGGATCGTTCCGGCGGGGCCGAGGCCGCCGACCAGGCCGGTCACCACGCCGAGCAGCGGCAGCACCACGAGCGGCACGACGATGCCGGCCCCGGCGACGATCGCCCACGCGACCGCGGCCAGCAGGATCACCGCGAAGACAGCCGTCGCCGTGGTGGCCCGGCGGCCAGGAGAGACGGCCGCTTCCGGAATATCGGAGTCGTCGTAGAAATCTGCCGTACGCCGCTGCATGCACTGCACCACCGGCACACCGACCAGCAGCGACACCGCCACGAGCGGCAGCGCGCCATAGATCAGGTACTGCAGATAACCGGCGTCCGCAGCCGTCATGATCGCCACGTTGGAGCCGGCGAACGGGGCGAGGGCCAAACCCGCGCACCCGCCGACGAACATCATCGCCGCGGTGGCGCTGCGCGTGTACCCCAGCCGGGCCGCCACCGGGATGACCAGCGGCGCCGCCACCGCGAGCGCGCCGCCGAGCGTGCCCAGGGCGGCGACCAGCACCAGGCAGGCCATCATGATCGCGAACGAGCTGACCACCGGGCCGCGCCCGTCGACCAGGCCGACGCAGCCGCGCACGATCACGTCGGCCACGCGGGTCCGCCGCATCACCTCACCGACCGCCGCGCCGAGCACGATGATCACACCGATCAGGGTGACCTGGTTGGTGATCGAGTCGACCGCGAGCCCGCCCAGTTCGGCGGGCGAGGGCAGCAGCACCAGCAGGGCCGCGACCGTGCTGACCACCGCGGCCGGCAGCATGCCCATCCCGAGCACGACGAGCGCGCCGAACAGCACGATCGGCAGCAGCCCCCAGATCGTCGGCGTGTCCGTGGCGATCCCGCAGATCAGCGCACCCACCAGCCCCATCCCGGACAGCACCCGGGTGGCGATCTCCGCAGGCCGCCTACGCTGGGCGGTCTCCACCGCGGCGGTCATGAGAGACCGACCAGCAGGGCCGCAAGCAGATCGGTACGCGCGGCGATGCTCGCTGACGAGACCCATTCGGTACGCGCATGAGCACCACCCCCGGCCGGCGCCAACCCGTCCACGGTGGGACGCCCGAGCGCCCCGGTCGTGTTGGTGTCCGCCGCCCCGTCCGCCGGCCGCCCGTCCAGCTCCTGCCCGATGCCAGCCGCGATGTCCCGGATCCGGGCGAGCAGATCGTCCCCGGCCGGACCGGGCCGCCACGTGGGCCGGTGCGACAGCAGCCGCGCCGACACCGAGGCCCGCTCCCGGACGGGCTGCAGCGCCCGCAGCGCATCCAGCACCGCCGTCTCGTCCGCCGGGTCGATGAACCGCAACCCGAGATCGGCATGCGCCGCCCCGGCCACCACGTTGGTCCGCCCGCCGCCCGCGATCGTCCCGGTGTTCAGCAGCACCGGCCGCCCGGTGACCAGCTCGCGCACCCGCACCAGGTGGTCGATCAGCTCGTCGATGGCGTTCACCCCCGCGTCCGGGTCGAGGGCCGCGTGCGCCTCGATGCCGGTGACTTCGATCCGGGCCCGGGTGCTGCCCCGCCGCCCGGTCTTCAGGTCGCCGCCGGGATGCGGCGGTTCGAGCCCGAGCACCGCTCGCGAACGGGACGCCTCGTCCCGGACCAGGTCACCCGCGGTCGGCGAGCCGATCTCCTCGTCCGCCACCACGATCACCCGGATCTCCGGGTGCGCCTGTTCAGCGATCCGCTCGGCGGCCGCGAGCAGCGCCACGATCCCGGCCTTGGTGTCGTAGACGCCCGGCCCGCGGATCACGTCGCCCTCGATCGACCAGGGCATCTCGGCGAGGGTGCCCACCGGCCAGACCGTGTCGTAGTGACTGAGCAGCAGGATCGGCTCACCCGGCACGTCGCGGGCGGGCAGAGTCCAGATCAGGTGGTCGCCGGTGGGGTGCGCCTCGCGGGCGGTGCTGAACCCGGCCCGGGCCGCATCCGCCTCGAGCACCTCGGCGAGCGCCGCGAGCGAGCGCGGATCGCCGGTCGGTGACTCTCGCGACACATACCGGCGCAGGGCCTCGGTGAACGGCATATGCGAAACCTAAGTTCCACCCGTGGCGTTGTCAACGAGCGAAAATGGCGGCAGGATGCGGGTTATACGTTCGCTATCTTTGATTGCTGGAGGAGGTGACCCGATGGGTGACGTCGTGGTGCGCGACCTGGACGGGCTCGCCGAGTGGACGGCAGCCTCCGCCCTCTACCGCGCTGTCTTCGGTTACGAGGATCCCGAGTGGGGCCTGAGCCCGCGCCTGCTGGCCGCGCTCGGCGAGAACTCCGGCACCGTGATCGGCGCCTTCGGCCCCGACGGCGCCCTGATCGGCTTCTGCTACGGCTTCTGCGCGGTCGAGCACGGCGAGATCTACCACTACAGCCAGGCCGCGGTGGTCGCCGCCGGCGCCCAGGGCACCGGCATCGGGCGGATGCTCAAGCAGGCCCAGGCCACCGCCGCCCGCCGCACGGGGGCACAGAGCATGCGTTGGACCTTCGATCCGTACGCGTTACGCAACGCCCATTTCAATTTCGCGGTCCTCGGTGCGACCGGGATCCGGTTCCTGCCCGACTACTACGGCGCGCCCGGCACCGACCGGGTGCTCGTCAGCTGGGACCTGGTCGACAGTCGCGCGCGTAGGCGTACCGATGATGCTGTGGAAAGCGTGGTGGCGCCTGCGGGTGACCGATATGCGGCGCCTGACCCGGCGGATCGTGACTGGCTGCGTCAGCAGCTGCTGGAGAAGTTCGCGGCCGGCGGGCGGCTGACGGCCGTGACCAGAGCCGGGGCCGACCGGGTGGCCTACGCGTTCGAGAATGATGCAGTGCCTGAGAATGGACCACGGTGACCACCCGACGATCAACCCCGGCCGAGCGGTTCGACCGCAACGTGCAGCGCCGCTCCGCGCAGGTCCTCAAGCAGCGCGTCCTCGAGCAGCAGCGGGCCGAGTTCGACAAGGCGCTGGCGTGGGCCGCCGAGCAGGACGCCATCGAGCGCGCCGCCGCCCTGATCGTCTCGGCCCGCCGGCGGTACCTGCTCGGCGCCGGCAAGTCGTTCAGCTATGCCTCGCTGCTCGCCTCCGACCTCAGCGCCGGCCTCTCCGGCGTGCACCTGGTCGACGGCGCCGCGCTGCGGCCGATCGACGTGCTCAGCGACATCCGCCAGGGCGATCTGCTCGTCGCCGTGTCGATGGAGCGGTACCGTCGCGACACCGTCGACGTCGCCGCCGCCTACGTGCGGCACGGCGGCGACCTGGTCCTGATCACCGACGCCGACGATGCGCCGCTCTCCGCCGTCGCGACGAGCAGCATCGTCATCGGCACCGACAGCGCGTCGTACGCGAACTCGCCCACCTCGGTCGTGCTCGCCCTGCACCTGCTCGCCACCCTGACCATCGCCAGCTCCAAGGGCGCCGGCCGCCGTCTGCGCGACCGTGACGCACTCGCCGTCGAGCTGGGTCTCTACTCCTCGGAAGAACCATGATTCGCATCGAGAACGTCGAGTTGCACCGGGTCCGGCTGCCGCTCGTGCACGAGTTCCAGACCAGCTCGCACGCCAAGCGTTCGCTCGAGCACATCCTGGTGATGCTGCGCAGCGCGGACGGGGTTGTCGGGTGGGGTGAGATCGCCTCGCCGAGCGGGCCGTTCTACTCGGCCGAGACGGTGGAGAGCTGCTGGGCGGTGGCCCGGTCGTTCCTGGCGCCGATCGTGTTGCGTACGTCGTGGGAGCATCCGTCGGAGCTGGCTGCGGCGATGGCGAAGGTGCGGGGGAATCATTTCGCGCGGGCCGGGTTAGACGTGGCGGCCTGGGCGTTGTGGTCGTCTCTTCAGGGCGTGTCGCTTGCTTCGGCCCTCGGGGGAGAACGGGCACGGGTTTCCGCTGGGGTCTCGCTCGGGATCGAGCCGACCATCGATGCGCTGCTGGAGCAGGTGGGTGCCCGGGTCGCCGAGGGGTACCAGCGGGTCAAGCTCAAGATCGCGCCGGGCTGGGACGTTGCGCCGGTTCGCGCGGTGCGCTCCGCCTTTCCCGACTTGCCTTTGCATGTCGACGCCAACGGCGCCTTTGATGTTTCGGACATTTCGGTTTTTTCTGCGTTGGATGAGCTGGGGCTGCTGATGATCGAGCAGCCCTTCGCGCCGCGGGCCCTGGTGGCGCACGCGACCCTGCAGTCGTCGATCTCCACGCCGGTGTGTCTGGACGAGTCCGTCGAGGACGTGGAGGACCTGGTCACCGCACTGCGTCTCCGGGCCGGGCGGATCCTCAACATCAAGGTCTCCCGGATGGGCGGGCTCACTTTCGCAGTCCGCGCGCACGACTTGGCCCGCGCGTCCGGCGTACCGGTCTGGTGCGGCGGCATGCACGAGTTCGGCATCGGCCGCGCCGCGAACGTCGCCCTCAGCGCCCTGCCCGGCTTCACCTTGCCGTCCGACGTGTCCGGCTCAGACAAGTACTACGCGCGCGACGTGACCACCAGCCCCATCGTTTGTGTGGACGGCTTCGTCGACGTCCCGTCCTCGCCGGGCCTGGGCTGGGAGCCCGACCTCGACTTCATTGCCGCTCACGCCACAGACCGGGTCGCCCTGCCCGCGTAGCCGCCTCCCGGCGGCCGGCCTGCCCCCACCCGGCGCCGCGTTCCTGCGGCTGGCTCTGCACCATCCGGCGCTGCTTTCCGGCGGCCGGCCAGCCCTCACCCGGCCTGCCCCACCCGGCGCCGCGTTCCGACGGCTGCCCCTGCACCACCTGGCGCTGCTTTCCGGCGGCCGGCACCCCACTACTCTGCGCTGCCTTGCGGGCGGCCGGCTCGGTGTTGACTCCGGCTGCTGGCCCCGTATCACCTGGCGCTGCAACTGGCAGGCCCCGCACCACTCCAAGCTGCTTTCCGGCGGGCCGGTCCGCCACTCCCGGCGTCGGCCTTGCTGCCCGCTGCTGCCGGGCGTCTTGGCGGCGCCTGTCCCATGTGTCCGGCCACCGCGATAGCGGAACGACCGACTGAAGCCCCGTTTCCGGAATGCCTGCCTTTCCAGGGCACGAACAAGATCAAATCGGGCAAATACTGAGAAGAACGTCACTATTCCGGGTCTGAAGCTTGGTCTTCGCCTCCCCGCCGTGGTTACCGTCGGGCCGTCCCGCGATTGCGGGCACCGTGGACGGTCCGCCGAATCCTGCCGCCGCTCCCGGACACGATTTGAGGGCAGGAGCGGGGGACCCACGTAATCCGGCGCGCCACATGCCGCGCCTAGGGGTGAAGCCGCATCGAGCCGGCCGGGCACCTCAGCCCGAACCCGACAGCTCACCTCGCAGGCGTGGAGGATCTTCCATGTCTCGGATCGGTAGACGAACGCGCCTTGCCCTCGGTCTGATGACCGCGAGCGTAACCGGAGCCGGCATCATGCTCGTCGGCGCTACCCCGGCACAAGCCGCCCGCCAGGTGAACTGGGACGTGCTCGCCAAGTGCGAGTCCGGCGGCAGATGGCACATCAACACCGGCAACGGGTACTACGGCGGCCTGCAGTTCAGCCGCAGCACATGGCTCGCGAACGGCGGCGGCAAGTACGCCCCGACCGCCAACCGGGCCACCAAGGCCGAACAGATCAAGATCGCCGAGAAGCTCTACAAGAAGCGCGGCCTCAAGCCGTGGCCGACGTGCGGAAAGAAGCCCGGCGTCTACAAGACCACCAAGACGGTCAAGAAGAAGAAGTCCACCGCCAAGGCGACCGGCAAGACGTACGTGATCCGCTCCGGCGACACCCTCGCCAAGATCGCGAAGCGCTACCACGTCAAGGGCGGCTGGCGAACGCTCTACAACCTGAACAAGGACCGCCTGGACAGCCCCAGCCTGATCTTCCCGGGCCAGCGCATCCGCCTCTGACACCTCACCCGACCACCCGGCCGCGGACCCGCCCTCCCCACCGAAGTACCCCGCGGCCGGGTGGTCACCCAACCCCAACCACCGTTGCGCGCCTTGCCGTAGTGCCGGTTGAAAACGAACCACGCAGGGCACAGAGGAGCGTGAACAGGCTGGGGAGGTCTTGATGCGTTGGCTGTTGCTCCTGTTGATCATTGCCCTCGTCGTGCTCGGCTTCTGGCTGAGCCGCCGGGCGTTCCGGGCCGGCCGCTCAGCCCGCCGCCGCTTCGACGAACGCCGCTGACACAGCAAACCAACACCAGCCGCCAGCCCGGCTGACCACCACCGCTGTCTCCCAGCCCGGGATGCAGCCGTGCGCGTCAGCCGGTTCGTCCGGCTGACGGCCAGCGTTGTCTGCTGGCCTGGGATGCTGCCGTGCGCGTCAGCCGGTTCGTCCGGCTGACGGCCAGCGTTGTCTGCTGGCCTGGGATGCTGCCGTGAGCGTCAGCCGGTTCGTCCGGCTGACCGGCAGCGCTGTCTCCGGACCCGTGAGGTTCCACCTTCGAGCCGGACACCTTGAAACCAGACAGTGGTCTGGGGGAAGGATGTCCGGGTGCCCCGCCCTTCGAAGTATTCCGAGGATTTCCGTCGGGACGCGGTCGAGCTGGTCCGTTCTGCGGGCCGCACGATCCGTGACGTCGGCCGTGAGCTCGGTGTCAACCATGAGACCCTGCGCGGCTGGGTCAACGCCGCGAAACGTGCCGAGGAGCAGCGTGCCGGCCACCGCGGTACGGACGACGGCGAGCTGAGCGGCGCCGAGCGAGACGAGTTGCGCCGGCTGCGGCGCAAGGTCGCCGAGCTGGAGACGGAGAAGGAGATCCTGCGGAAAGCGGCCGCCTATTTTGCGAAGGAGATGGGTCGTTGATCCACCGCTACCGGTTCATCTCTGAGCACCACGCTGTCTACGGCGTGGCACGGCTGTGCCGTGTGCTGGCGGTCAAGCGCAGGCAGGGCTACTACGAGTGGCTGGCCGCCGAACCGGCGAGGCAGGTGCGTCAGGCCGACGACGAGCACCTCGCCACCCTGATCCGGCAGATCCAGGCCGAGCATCGCGGCTACGGGTCCCCGCGGGTCAGCGCCGAGCTGCGCCGCCGCGGGCTGCGCATCAACCGCAAGCGCGTCGAACGTGTCATGCGTGAACGCGGTCTCGCCGGGATCACCCGACGCCGGCGGCGGTCGCTGACCCGGCCCGACGCCAAGGCCGCGCCGGCACCGGACCTGATCCGCCGTGACTTCACCGCCGCAGCGCCGGGCCGGCGGCTGGTCGGTGACATCACCTACCTGCCCACCGTCGAAGGCTGGCTGTATCTGGCGACCACGATCGACCTGTTCAACCGGGAGGTCATCGGGCACGCCATGGCCACGCACATGCGCGCCGAACTGGTCTGCGACGCCGTCGAGCTGGCCCACCGCCGCGGCCTGGTCCACCGGCGGGCGGTCTTTCATTCTGACCGCGGCAGCCAGTACACCTCCAGCACGTTCCGGGCGACGCTGACCAGGCTGAACATGCGGCCATCGATGGGCCGGACCGGGTCGTGTTTCGACAACGCCGTCGCCGAGTCCTTCTTCGCCAGCCTCAAAGCCGAGATCGGCACCCGGGTCTTCGCGACCCGCGCCGAGGCCCGCCGGGCGGTGTTCGCCTACATCAACTACTACAACAACAAAAGACTGCATTCCACCGTGAACCACCAGACACCACGCGAAGCACGTGTCTGCTACCGTCCACCCATCGCCCTCGCGGCATGAAACTCCGGTGTCCGGTCCCGGGGTGGAACTTCACCGGGATGCAGCCGTGAGCGCCAGCCGGTTCGCCCGGCTGACGGCCAGCGTTGTCTGCTGGCCTGGGATGCAGCCGTGCGCGTCAGCCGGTTCGTCCGGCTGACCGGCAGCGCTGTCTCCTGGCCCGGGATGCAGCCGTGAGCGCCAGCTGGGATGTCTGGCTGGCTCTTGGTGCTGTTTGGGGCGGCCGGAAGCAGCCCTGAGCGCCAGCTGGATCAGGAATGGACGACGATGCCGGCGGCTTCGGTGGCGGCGAGAGGAAGGTGAGAGGTCCGGCAAGTGGCCCCGCGAGAGGCGCGGCGTGGGGAAGAGCTGGTTGGGGCATGCGGCGGAAGCTGCCGGCGGCCCGCCGGGTTACTGCAAAGGTACGGACATGGATTCCGACACCAGGCGGGAACGAGCGAGGACCGAATCGGAGCGGAACCGGGAATGCTCACCGCAGGTAGCCGGTGAGGTATCGGAGTGAGGCGGCCAGGTCGGCGTTCTCGGTGTGCGGCCGATGCAGTTCGTCGGCGTAGATGGCGATGTCGGCCAGGGGCCACCAGCGACGGTAGAGCTCGAGCCCCGCGGCAGAGACGGCCCGGCCGGTCGACTTCCGGTAGCGGTCCAGGACGGCCCGGTCGTCCCCGGCGGGCTGCTCGCCGAGCAGATCGGCGAAGCCGGCGGTGAGCATCCACAGATCCCGTTCCGGCGGCGCCACCTGCACGGTGTCCCAGTCGATCAGGAACGTCCCGGTTTCGGTCCGCAGCAGGTTGCCCGGATGCGGCTCGCCATGCGTGACGACCCAGCCGGCCCGGTCCGCCCCAACGATCGCGGCCAGCCGATCAAACTCGGTCAGCCACTCCTCGATCTTCGACACGTTCACGGCCAGCACACGCCGAGTGGCCTCCGCGTAGGGGCCGGCGTTCCACGGCCGAGCCGTATCCCGCAGTACGGCTTCCAGCCGCGAGCGGCCAGGCAGCCGCAGATCAGCGCGCGGCACAGTCGGCAGGCGGGCAGGCGGGCTGATTGCCGAGCCGGCGCCCTCGTCACCGGCGGCCGCTGAGTCGGCGCGCTGATCCTGGATGACCGCCGAGCCGGCCCGGTGCAGATCGGCCAGCATGTCGACAACCGCCGCGCGATCCGCCGGCCGATGCGGCCCGAACTCGCCGGAAACGCCATCGAGCAGCGGAAACACTGCTACCGCGTACCGATGATCCAGCCGCCGCACCACCTCGCCGCCCCGCGCCGGCACCGGGGCGAGGACGAAGTCGAGCCCGGCATCGTGCCGCAGCGCCAATGCGGTCGCCAGCGATCGGCGAAGCGACTCGAAAGCCGCCTCGCCGCGCAACTCGTTCACCTTGACGAAGTGGCCACGGCCGTCGCGATCGGCCACTGCCCACTGATAGCTACCGGCCCCCAACGGCAGGAATTCCAGCGTCCCGGCCTCGACACCCCACCCGGCCCGCAGCGCCGAAAGCAGATCACTTTCGGCCAGTTCGGCAGGTGGCTCCAGCAAGATCAGAACCCCTCAGCCGACCCGGGCCAACCACTCCAGGGCCGGGACCGCCTCGCCCGGCAGCACCGAGATGTGTCCCGCACCCGGAACCACCCGCAGTTCCGCCTTCGGGATCCGCGTAGCCAGCCACGCGCTGTGCGAACTCGGCACCACCAGATCATCCTCGCCGTGCACGAGCAGCACCGGCACCGTGATCACCGCCGGGTCGAAGCCCCAGGCGCCCACATTGGCCAGATCGTCGTCGATCAGCGGCTCCGGCCCACCCGCGATCGCCGGCTCCACCACGCTGCCGAACCAGCCCCACTCGCCGTCCAGCGCCGTCCAGTCCTCGGACGTGAAATCCGGCTCCCCACCGTCCGCGACCTGCGCCTCCTTGGCCGCGCGCCCGGCCGCCGCGGCGCCCAGCGAGGCCCGGCTGCCGGAACCCATCCCGGCGAACCAGTCCAGCCCGTTCGCGTCGAACGGCGCCAGCCCGGAAATGCTCGCCGCAGCCGTGACCCGCTCCGGCAGCAGCGCCGCGCAAGCCAGGGAGTGCGGACCACCGCTGGAGTGCCCGAGGACCGCGAACCGGTCGACGCCCAGCGCATCCGCGACCGTCGCGGCCAGGTGCGCCGCCGACGCCATGTCCCGGCCGGGCAGCGGGTCAGACCCGCCGTACCCGGGCCGGTCGTAGGAGATGAACCGCACCCCGAGCCGTTCCGCAGCCTCGAAGAGCGGCCGCGGCGGCGACCCGACGTTCGGGGTGCCGTGATGCCACATCACAACTCGGTCGCCGGTGCCCCAGTCATACGCGTGCACAAGCCGCCCGTCCGGCGTACGGATCTCAGTCACCAGGCCACTATGGCCCGCGCAGAGATCTTTCGCGACCCCGGTGCCGCCGGTGATCAGAGCAGCTCGGACAGCGCCTTGTCGAAGATCTCGTGATGCCGGGCCACGTCGGCGCCCGTGGTGGCCGGGCACATCAGCGCCATGTTGTGGAACGGGGTGAGCAGCACACCCCGGTTCGCCAGGTAGACGTGCAGGAAGTCCTCGAGTTCGGCGTCCGCGCTCGCCGCCGACTCGGTGCCGTTGCGCGGCGCCGGGTTCGCGAACCGGTACTCGACACGAGCGCCGAGCCGGCTGACCGACCACGGTAGCCCGTACCCCTCAATGATCTTTTGAATGCCGTCGGCGAATGCCGACGCCGTGCCGATCATCTGAGCGAACGCGGCCTCCGTCAGCACCTCCTGCAGCGTGGCGCGCGTCGCGGCCATCGACACCGGATTGCCGGCGAGCGTGCCGCCCACCCCGCCCATGTCCACCAGGTCCAGATCACCACGCCCGGTGAGCGCTTCGGCAAGCTCGGCACTGAGACCGTACGCGCCGACGGGCACCCCGCCGCCGATGGCCTTGCCGATCGTCACCACGTCCGGCTGCAGATCCCACGCCGCGGTCGCACCGCCCGGCCCCGCCGAGAACGTGTGGGTCTCGTCGTTGATCAGGTAGGCGCCGTAGCGGCGGGTCAGCTCCCGCACCCCGGCCAGGTAGCCGTCCTCGGGCAGCACGATCCCGATGTTGGTCAGCGCCGGCTCCATCAGCACCGCCGCCACATCGCCGTACGCGAGCTCCCGCTCCAGACCCTCCAGGTCGTTGAACTCGGCGACCCGGCTGGTCTCGGTCACGTCCACCGGCGCGCCGACGTTGCCCTCCCGGCTCTGTCCGCGCCCGTCCGGACCGACCACGATCAGCGACTCGTCCACCGAACCGTGGTAGCAGTAGCTGTTCACCAGGATCTTCGACCGGCCGGTGACCGCACGCAGCAGCCGGATCGCCCACCGGTTCGCATCCGTCGCGGTCAGCGCGAAACTCCAGGCCGGCAGCCCGAACCGGCGGGCCAGCTCGGCACCCGCGACGGCGGCGTCCTCGGTCGGCATCATGGTGGCCAGGCCGCCCCGGATCCGCTCGGTGACCGCGGCGACCACCGGCTCGGGGGAGTGGCCGGCCATCGCGCCGGTGTCGCCCAGACAGAAGTCGACGAACTCGTTGCCGTCGACGTCGATGATCCGGTTGCCGTTGGCCCTGTCGAGGTAGACCGGGGAGCCGGCAGACGTCTTGTTCATCCACGTCATCGGGACGCGGCCGAACAGGTGGTCGGCCTTCCCGTACGCCGCCCTCGACCGGGGGTGGCGGTCGGCGAAGGTGGCGCGCTCACGCTCGGCGAGAGTGCGCAGGCGGGCGCGATCGATTCCGGAATCCGTCGACATGGCGCGACGTTACCAGGGAATCGTCACTTCGCGGTCGTTCTGAGCACGGTAACCGTACGTCCGTTGCCGTCCGTGACGTAGAGCCGCAGGCCGTCCGGAGACACCGCGATGACCCGTGGGCTGTCACCGGTCGCGACTGTCGACACCACCTTCCCGGTCGCGATGTTGAGCACCGACAGGTTGTCCGAACCTTCGTTCACCACGTACGCGTACTTGCCGTCGGTCGACGTGATCACCGCCTGCGGTTCCTTGCCGACCGCCGTCCGGTGCAGCCGCCGCAGCGAACCGGTGTCGAAGATCTCCACGGTGTCCAGGTCGTAGTTCGTGACGATCAGCCGCCGCCCGTCCGGCGTCACCGCGATGCTGTGCGGCGACTTGCCGACCTTGATGTTGCGCAGCACCAGGCGCTCCTCGGTTTTGATCACCGAGATCTGGCTGGACTCGTGGTTCGCCGTGTAGGCGATGCTGCCGTCCGGCGAGAACGTCACCCAGTGCGGGTTCGGCGGCACCGAGATCCGGGCCGCCTCGGTCAGCGTCTCCCCGTCGTAGATCTCCACCCGCGCGCCGTTGTGAATCGGCAGCCAGACCTGCCCGTCCGCGGCCACGGCCGGCTCGAACGGCCGCGGCCCGGTCCGGATCGTCTTGATCACCGACCGTTTCGCGGTGTCGATGACGGCCAGACCGTTGCCGGTGAAATCGTTCTCGAACATGGACACGTAAACCCGGCCGCCGTCCGGCGAGACCGCCAGGAAGCGGGGCGTGTTGGCCACCTTCACCGCGGCGATCTTGCGCGATGCGACGTCGATGAAGTGCACGTCCTTGGAATCCTGGTCGGCGACGAAGACCATGCCGTTGTCGGGTGACACGGCCACGCCCTCGGGCTCCCGGCCCAGCCGGAACCGGTCCACGACCACCGGTTTCGCCACTGCCACCGGCACCGCCTCGGTGGGTGCGGCGCTGCCCTGCGGATCCACCGGGACCGACTGCTGGGGCGCGGCTCCGGGCGGGTTGCTGCCGCGGTCGTCGTCGCCGGACAGCGCCACACGGGCGCCCAAGTAGGTCCCGGCGGCCAGAATCACCACAGCAAGCAGGATTCCGGCCACCTTGGCGGCGCGCCGGCCGCGCGATGGTTCCGCTTCTTCGGGGTACGCCGTACCGGGCGGCCGATTCTGCTGCCCGGGCGCTTTGTCCGGCTGTTCCCCGGGCCAGCCGGTGTTCCCCGGCCATCCTGGGGCGGCCGGGTTCGCAGCGGCCCATCCGCCGGCTGCGGTGGCCGCCGCCGGCCATGGGGCGGCCGGGCTTCCCGAGGTGGGCTGCCCACCGGGTCGTTGTGTCGCCGGCCCGCCCGGCGCTTGCGTTGCCGGCCGGCTCGGCGCTTGCCCGCCCGGCCAGGCTGCTTGGCCGCCCGAGGTGGGTACGTCGCCTGGCCAGGGAGCGGTCTGGCCGCCCGAGGTGGGCTGGACGGCGGGGCCTTGAGGCGCTGTCGTCTCCCACGGGTCGGCGGGCGGGCTCGATGCCCAGGCCGCGGGCTGCGCGCCGGAGGTGGGAGCCGTGTGCTGCCACGGATCGGCGGGGGCGCCGGACGCAGGAGCGGTGTGCTGCCACGGGTCGGCCGGCGCGCCGGAAGCCGGGGTCGCGTCGGGCCACGGCGAGGTCGGTTGGCCGGAGGTCGGCCGGGCGGCGCCACCGGAGGTCGGCGCTGTGCCGGCAGGCCAGGGTGCCTGGGCCGAGGGCGGCGGGGTGCCCCGCCAAGGGTCGGCTGGACTGCCGGAGGTGGGTGCGGTGCCGGGCCAAGGGCTGCTGGGGCTGCCGGAGGTGGGTGCGGTGCTCGGCCAAGGGCTGCTGGGGCTGCCGGAGGTGGGTGCCGTGCCCGGCCAGGGGCTGCTGGGGCTGCCGGAGGTGGGTGCGGTGCCCGGCCAGGGTCCGGCGGGGCTGCTTGGGGACGGCGGGGCATCCGGAGTGGACGTGCGGTTTTCGGTGCTGTTCTCCGGGCGGACGGGTGAGGTCAGCCAGGGATTGCCCGGGCCGCCGTGTGATGCGCTCGTCGCGCGGCCGGTCGGTGGGGTGGTCCCGGCCGCCTCCGGAGGTGCAGCGGTCGGCTGGACTTCGGCATCCGGGGTTTCTCCTGGCCACAGCCCGGCGGCAGCGGCCGGCCGGTCCTCGGCAGGACCGCGCCGGGTGGGCAGGGAAGCCCGGCCCTGGACACGTTCCGGCGGCGTGGGCATCTGTGCGTCCGAAGATGCTTCGCCGGGTGCTGGTGACGACTCGTCGTCACGACGGCCGGATGCTGTTCTGCCTGCGGCGACGGCGAGCGCGGCGAAGGCGTAGCCGCCCGCCTGGTGCGGTTCGCGGTCGCCGGGCGCGCCTGATCCGGTCGCAGCGTCGGAGTCGGGCTGTTCTGTTGTGGGTTCACGGTCGCTGGTGTCGGCTGCTCCGACCGTGGCGTCAGCGTGTGCGGGCTCGGCCTCGGCATCGGGGCGCCGCGTTCCGGGCGCATCGGTGTCGGTCGGGGCCTGATCTTCGGGGGCGCCGGTGACGTGCTCGCTGTCGGCAGGTGCGGTGTCGCTCGAAGACGTGGTCGCGGGCGCGGCCGGTTCCGCTTCGGAGTCGGGCGCGGAAGTCTCCGGCTCTGCGGCCTGCGGTGCGCTGTCCGGGGGCACATCCGTGGCCGCGCCGGTGGTTGCGGTTGCGGGCGGTTCGGGTGCTTCGGGCGTACCGGAAAGGGTGCTCGACCCGGCAGATGCCGGCGGTGAACTGGGGGGTGTGGCATTTGACCAGCCGAAACCGCTCCCTGTCGAAGCGGGCCATCCGCCGCTGTCCGGCCATGAACCGGGTGCCGGCGGAGAGATCGGATGCCGGGTCCGGTCACGCTGCGTCGGCACCGCGGGGGAGCTCGAGGGCTCCGATGAGCCGCTCGCGACCGGCTCGGCGTCGCTGGTGGACTCGGTCGATCCCGGCTCGGTGGCGGCCGCAGTCACCGTGCCGGCCTGCAGATGCGCTTCCGGCGGGGCGGAACCGACGGATGCCCGGCCCATCGCACCGGCCGCTGGGCCGCCCTGCGGAGCACCCCCGGATTCGGCTCGCGAAACACCGGACGCGGTCGGCTCTTGGGAAGCGTCGCGGGCCGGGGTCGCCGGCGGGTGGACGTCGTCGACTGGTGTCACCGATGTGGCGGGTGACGGTGCGTGCGCGGGTGTCGCCGGCGGGTGGGCGTCGTCGACTGGTGTCACCGATGTGGCGGGTGACGGGGCGTGCGCGGGTGTCGCCGGCGGGTAAGCGTCGTCGGTCGGTGTCACAGCCGCGCTGGGTGGGCCCGGCGGGAACGGCCCCGGCCTGACTTGCGCCGTGCCGGCACTCGGCGGCGTGCTTCCCGGCATTCCGTCCGGATACGCTGCCGGTCCCGCTTGGGGCGCTGGTCCTGTTTGGGGCGCTGCCGGTCCGGCTTGCGGCGCGCTGGCCGGCTGAGCAACCGGCGAGCCGTGCGGTGTCCAGGCCGGGGGTCCGGCCAGGTGCGCGACGGGCGCGACGGTTGACGGCCCGACCGGAATCGCTCCGGGTCCGGCGACCGGCGAGCCGTGCGGCGGCCCCGCGGCCACCGGCCCGGGCGGGAAGGCCGCAGTCGGATCCGGCTCGACACCGTTCGCACCGGCAGCCGGCACCCAGCCGCCGGTTGCCACGTCGAAATCTTCGGCCACCTCGCCGCTCACGATCAGGCGGGCTGTGCCGGCCGGGCCGTCCAGGGTGATCGCTCCGTCCAGGCGGCCCACGGTCGGGAACCAGGAAATCCGCAGAACCCCGCCTTCCAGCCGAGCGTGCAGCCCGTCCGCCGAGGTGGTCACGGCCGAAGCGGCGGCCAGCGGCGGCCCTTGCACGGGCACCGCCGCGGCCAGTTGCCGGGTGCCGGGCGCCACCCGGCCGAAGTCCAGCGCCGGCTCCGCGATCCGGACCGAGGTGCGGCGCAGGGCTGCCGAGGCGGCCGCGGCGATGCGGCCCTCGCCGTTCGCCATCCGGCGCAGCGTCTCGCGGGCCTCGACGGCCCGGGACAGATCTTCGCCGGCCGCTGCGGTGGCAAGCTGGGCGATCAGCGCCATCTGGTCACTTCCCGGGCGACGGACCCGGGCAAGGTACGGCTGACGGCCCGAACCGAAGACCCACTGACGTACGCTCGGATCCCGTTCCCGCAGGTGGTCGTGGAGCTCGCCGATCCCGATGAAACCGTCGCGATCCCGGTCCGCGGCGCCGCTGCGCACGCCGTCGGCGATCATCCCGGCGAAGGTCGGCGGCTCGGGCCGCGCCGTCGCGGCGATCACCACCCGGCTCTGCCATTCCGCCGAGCGCGCCGCCCGGAAGTGGTGCCCGGCGTCGACCGGCCCACCGGTGCGCCCGTCCAGCAGGACGACGGCCTGCCCGGCCCGGCTGCGCTGCAGCATTACAGCGATCTGCGACACGTCCAGCGCGGTGTCGGCCGGGCGGCCCATGCTGGTGTCCGCGCCGGCGAGGAACAGCCCGCCGCCGGGCCCGGTCAGCATGACGCCCCGGAAGTAGAACAGGACGCTGTCGTCCTGATCGCGCCCCTCGAACAGGGCCCGCACCTTCCCGAACGCCTCCGCGGTGCCGGGGTCGCGCAGGAGCGCCACCTCGTACCCACCGAGGCCCGAGTCCCCGAGCACCTCAGCGAACGCGGGCACGTCAGCCGACGGCACCGCGAACCTGCTCAGGACAGGATCTTCGTGGTGCTCGACTGTCACCACCACTGCCAGCCGTCGGCCGCTCATCGCATCACCCTGCATCCATGGTGCGATGCCGAGGGCAACCACCGAAACCCCTCGATGATTACGAACCGCCACGCATCCACGACGCAGCGTCGTTGATCTCGATCCGGTCGGCGTCGCGCGGTCCGCCGGGAACAGCGATCTACCAGGGATGATGTTGCGCCGCCCAGCGGCCGTCACCGATGTCGATCAACTTCGATTCAACAAGATGCCAACATCGCGATTTCACTGGATCCAGTGGTCTTGGTACGCCCGATCTCCCCAGTTCAGCGACCGGACGACCACAGCCGCCGCCGTGTCCTGACGGATAGCCGTCATCCCCAGCTCTTGACCAGCGGGCCACGAAGGCGCATGAACGACGGCTGCCCGCTCCGAGCCGTCGCCCAGACGGCAATGGGGCTCGGATTGCCCGCACAAGCGGCGGCCGAGTCCACCGAGCCGTCGTTGGCGCGTGGAATGCGGCGGTGATTGCCTGCATGAGCGACGGCTGGGTGCGCCGGGCCGTCGTTGGCGCGTGGAATGCGGTGGTGATTGCCTGCTTGGGCGACGGCTGGGTGCGCTGGGCCGTCGTTGGCGCAGGGAATGCGGCGGTCGTTGGGTGAGCGGGGACGGCTCGGGCGGGTGGCCGTCGCTCAAGTGGGAGACCGGGCTGCCGAATGAATGGATGACCGGCCTGCGGCTGCACGGTTCACTGCTGTGCGTCTGAGTGCGACGGCCGGGACTCGGCTGTGGCTCAGCTTCTGCGGCCCAGCCGGCGCTTGTGTGGCGCCCAGTCAGGTCAGACCAGCAGGTCGAAGGTGTGGTTGCCCTTCTTGAGCCGCGCTATGTCGGCTGCGCGGGCGGCCTCGATGCGGGCGACCTCGTGTGCGGCGTTGACGACGGCCGCGCGGTCGGCGGTGAGCGCCGCCGAGGAGGACGATTCACAGGCGGAGTCGGTGCTGAGCCTGCCGCGGGCGTCCTGCAGACGGCTCCATGCGGCGTAGCTGTTCCAGGTCGAAGCGGTCGCTGCGCTGACGGACATCGACATTCGGTGGCTCCTTGGTTGCTGCCGGGGTGGACGGCCGCAACCATCGTCCGGGTCGCTCCCGGCCTGCAACTTTTTCAGGTGGCCTGGGTCACAGCGATCCGGCACCCGCGGATGCCGGATCGCTGCTCAGCTGTGTCAGCTCTTGACGCCGGCCAGCTCGCGGGCGCGCTCCGGCCAGCTCGCGAGGCTCGCCGAGCCGCGCAGGCCGGCCGAGGTGAGCGCCAGCTTCAGGCTGGTGACGTCGGATTCGGCCAGCTTCGCGTAGGTGGTGATGCCCGATGCGGCGAGCGCCATGGCCATCTTCGGGCCGATGCCGGCGATCTTGGTGAGGTCGTCCGGCTCCTCGACGCCGGCCGGCGGTACGAGGATGACCGGCGGCGCCTCGTCGACCGGCGCGTCAGCCATCGGCTCGGCGGCCGGGATCGGCTCGAGCGCGGCCGCGACGGGCTCCGGCGTGGCGTCGGCAACCGGAGCCGGCTCGTCCACGGTCACGGCGGGCTCGTCCGCGGCCGCGGGCTCAGCGGCAGCAGTAACGGTGGCCGGCTCGTCCGGGGTGACAGCGATGGTCGGCTCGGCTTCGGAGGCGGCGGGCTCGTCCGATGCGGAGGCAGCGGCGGGCTCGGCCGGGGCGTCGACAGCCGCGGCGACCTCTTCGGACTTCGCGGCCGGCTTCGACTCGGCGGCCTCGGCCTCGGCCTCGGCTTCGGTGCCGGCGGCAGCGGGCGACGCATCGGCCGAGGAGGGGGTCTCGTCCGAGGCGGCAGCAGTCGAAGGCGCGGCAGAAGCCGCAGCAGAAGCGGCAGCAGCAGAGTCGGCAGCGGAGGAAGGCGCGTCAGCGGAAGTGGAAGCGCCGGCGGAGGAAGCGGTGGGCGCAGGCGCCGCGGGGGGCGCCGTGATGGCGGGCTCGGCGGCGACCGGCTCGGTGACCACCGCGGGGGCGGCGTCGGCCGCCGGCGTCGTGTCGGCTGTGCGCTTGGGCCGCGGGCTGACGAGGCGCCAGCCCCAGAGCAGCCAGCCGACTATCACGCCGATCACGAGCCCGGCAACAAAGTAGAGGAATGATGCCATATCGGGCCTCCGGACTGGAGAGGAGGGTGCATGTGGTAGCGGGCAGCTTCGCACATCACGTTGAGCAGCCACTATCAGGGTGGCGAAGTGCCACGATGCGATCCGACCTCGGTCGATGCGGGTTTCCGGAGGGTTACCGCTTCATGATCGATCTGCGATGGTCACTCGTTCAGGGTCGGGTTATCGCGCCCGGCACGTACTTGTTCGCCGCATATGTGATCGCCCAGAGCACGATACCGACCAGGAGCAGCACTCCGGCGATCCGGTAGTCCGCGGTGGCGCGCCCGGAGAACGGGCTGGCCAGGAAGGCGCAGGCGATCGCCCCGATCACCGGGATCACGGTGGGCGCCTTGAAGTGGTCGTGGTCGACCGGGTCGCGGCGCAGCACCAGGACGGCCACGTTGACCACGGTGAAGACGCAGAGCAGCAGCAGCGCGGTGGTGCCACCGAGCGCGGTCAGGTCGGCGAACCAGATGAGTCCGAAGGCGATCGCGGTGGTGAAGAGGATGCCCACCCAGGGCGTACGCCGTGTGCGGTGCACCCGGCCGAGCACCGACGGCAGCACCCGCTCGTTGGCCATGCCGTAGAGCAGCCGGCTCGCCATCATCATGTTGATCAGCGCCGAGTTGGCCACCGCGAACATGGTGATGAAGGCGAAGATCGTGAGCGGGAACGCCGGCGCCCCGGCCTCGACCACCTTGAGCAGCGGGGTGCTGCCCTCGGCGAGATCGTCGGGGGCGACCAGCGCGACGGCGGAGATGGCCACCAACACGTAGATCAGGCCGGTGATGCAGAGGCCGGTCAGCATCACCTTGGGGAAGATGCGGACCGGGTCGCGGGTCTCCTCGGCCATGTTCACCGAGTCCTCGAAGCCGACCATCGCGAAGAAGGCGAGCGCGGTGCCGGCGGTGACCGAGAGGGCGACGGCGTCGCCGGGCGGGGTGTTGAACTCGGTGAGCCGCGACAGGTCGCCGTTGCCGCCGCCGAGCGCCCACGCGCCGATGCAGATGACGATCAGGAGACCGGTCAGCTCGACGACGGTGAGCACCACATTGGCCTTGACGCTCTCGCCGACGCCGCGGAAGTTGATCAGCGCGACCAGCGTGATGAAGCCGAGCGCCACGGCGGTCAGCGCGAACCCGTCGCCGATGGACAGGTCGAACGCCTCGCCGAAGTTGCCCGCGAAGGCCTTGGACGCGCTGGACGCCGAGGTCAGGCCCGAGCACATCACCGCGAAGGTGACCATGAAGGTGAGGAAGTGGATGCCGAAGGCCTTGTGCGTGTAGAGCGCGGCCCCGGCCGCCCGTGGGTACTTGGTGACCAGCTCCAGATAGCTGAACGCGGTCAGCAGCGCGACCACGAAGGCCAGCAGGAACGGCAGCCACACCGCACCACCGACTTCTGCCGCGACCTTGCCGGTCAGTGCGTACACCCCGGTGCCGAGGATGTCACCGACCACGAAGAGCAGCAGCAGTGCGGGCCCGATGACCCGTTTCAGTGTGGGCTGTTCCGATTCGGTCCTGATCGCATCAGCCATAGCTCGCCCCTCGTCCCGAAGCCACGGAAACACGGAACCTGCGGAACAGTGACGTTACCCGTACCTTGGGTGTCGGGAAACCTGGGAGCTAGGGGAGGCCACCATGCATATCGTGCTCGCCGCCAATCCCGAGGCCGATCAGCCGTGGGTCACGGACGCCGCCGCTGACCTGGTGCGGCAGACCGGGGCGACGGTGGCGGTGGTCGCGGTCGACGAGCTGGAGACCGAGCACCTGGCCCCGATGCCACGCAGTGTCTACACCGAGCGCGCCGAGCGCGCCGCGGAGGCCGCCATCCGGCGTCTGGCCGACGCCGGCATCGAGGCGTCGCGCGCGGTCCTTCCCGGTCGCCCGGTCGATCAGATCATCCGGTACGCCGAGGAGCAGTCCGCCGACCTGATCGTGGTCGGGTCGAGCGCACGACCGCTGGTGGCCCAGCGGCTGCTCGGGAGCGTGCCGCTGAGCCTGATCGAGAAAGCGGGCCGTCCGGTGCTGGTGGTCACCCACCCGGCGAGCGGATAGGTGACCACCAGACTCGATTACGGCGCGGCGGGGTAGTCGGTCACGTAGACCGGCTGCCCGACCTTCGTCATGTCCGCGGCCTCACCGACGCCGTTCACCACGTGGTTGATCACGCCGGCGCTGAGGTTGACGGTCATGATGTGGTGCAGCTTGACGCCCGGCGTCTGCGGCACCTCGAACCCGTTCTCGGTTTCGATCGACGGGTTGTTCTGGTTGAAGACGTAGACGCCACCGCCGTACAGGGTGTGCTTCTTGACCCGGTCGCCCACCTTGTAGCCGGCGTAGCCCTTGACCTTGCCGTTCATCCAGTCCGCCTGGGTCGGCGGGTCGTACGGCAGCTCGTTCTGGTAGAGCACGGTGGTGCCCCGCTCGCCGTTCCAGACGGTGTTGTACTTCTGGAAGTGCTCGACGAACAGGCCGGTCGCCGTCACGTCGTCGCCGTTGATGACCGCGCCGTACCGGCCGGTGTTGGTACGCCACCGGTCGGTGTCCCCGTTGACGCCCTCGGTGAAGCCCTCGACGCCGTGGTCACCGCGCCACACCCAGGTGTGGTCGATCAGCACGTCGTCGCTGTTCACCTCGAGCGCGGTGTCGGTCTTGCCGATGTGCGGGCCGCCGACGCGGAAGTAGACGTCGCTCAGCGTCGTCGGGTTCGACGGGGAGCTGATGCCGAGGCCGTGCTTCTTGCCGACGCGCAGCAGAACCTTCGACTCCTTGGTGCCGGCGTCGATGGTCACGCCGGCGACGATCACGCCGGGCACGTCCGCGACGTCGATCGGGGTCGAGCCGTTGACCGCGGTCAGGGTCGCGTGACCGATGCCGAGGACGACGGTGTTCGGGCGCCACACCTCGATGCTGCGGGCGATGTCGTACACGCCCGGGGTCAGCAGCAGGTGCTTGCCCAGCGCCAGGGCCAGGTTGATCTTGGTGACCGAGTCACCCGGCTTGGCGATGTAGAAGTCCGAGAGCGGGATGGTGCGCCCCGGACCGCTCCAGTTCACGCCGCTCGTGTTGCGCTGCGCGGCCGGAACGCGCACCTGGTAACGGCCGGAGCCGTCGACGAACAGGTACGGCTTCTCCCGGCTGACCGGGGTGGTGTCCAGAGTGGTGTACGGCGGGTTCGGGAACGCCGAGTCGTCCGGCGCGCCGGTGACGCCCGCGAACACCTGGTTCCAGACGGCGTTCGACCAGCTCGCGACCTCGCTGTTGCGGGTCAGCCACTGCTGCTGCGAGCCGTTGGTGGTGGCCGGCAGCTTGGAGTTGGCGATGAAGCCGCCGCTGGCGTACTGCGGGCCGGCGGTGCAGTAGTCCATCAGCGTCAGCGGACCGCCGGTGAACTGGACGCGGCGCATCGAGACCGCCTGGGAGACGGCCCAGAAGTTGGCGCCCGCCCGGCAGCCGTCCTGCCCGGCGCCGTTGACGTTGACGGTCAGGTTGGAGATGGTGCGCCAGAAGTTGACCAGCGCGATGCAGTTCGGGTTGGCCGGGTCGGTGCTCAGGCAGCGGTTGTAGACCTCCACCTTGCCGTTGATCACCACGTCGCCGGGGTTCGCGCCGAGGCCGGTGATCTCGGTGTAGTAGCCGACCTGGAACTGCAGCGGCTTCTCAGCGGTGCCGTACGTCCCGGGCTTGAACAGGAACGCGTACCGCTGCGTACCCATCTCGTTGTTGACCTGCGCGGCATGCGTGGCGTCCAGCTTGGCCTGGATGTCGGCCAGCGGCATGCTCGGGTCGAAGACGGTCACGTTCGCGCCGAGGTTCGGGGCGCCGGCGCTCGCCGTCGCGGCGGCGGCCGGCGAGCTGCCGGCGCCGGCAGCGGCGAGGGCCAGGCCGAGAGCGAGCGCTCCGGCGGTGATGCGGCGCAGTGGGGTACGGCCCATGCGCTCGCGAATTAGGGTCATGCGGGGAGTCCCTTCCGGAAACAAGATCGCAATGATCCCGGTCACAGAAGCAATCGGCGAACGCCCATGTCAAGAGGGGTGAACCGGCATCCCGGGCATAGTCGGGCAAGGCAGTCAGGTTCCGGAACCGCGGTGTCCGATAAGTCCACTGGAACCGGTCCCGGAATCGCTTACGGGGCTCTTCGGGCGAACACCACGACGTTGCTCCGATAGCTCCCCTGCGACCGGTCGAACGTCCCGCCGCAGGTGATCAGACGAAGCTCCGGACCGTCCACCGGGCCGTAGACGTCGTCGCTCGGGAAGTCGTTCTTCGGGTGTGTGGTCACTTTGGAAACCACGAACTCGGCTGCGGTACCGTCGGTACGCCGTACCGAAATGCGGTCGCCGCGCCGCAACTCGCGCAACCGGTAGAACACTGCCGGGCCCTCGCGTGCCGTGTCCACATGCCCGACCAGCACCGCGGCGCCGGACTCGCCCGGCGAGGGCGCGTTCTTGTACCAGCCGGCCGGGGCGTCGGCGCGCAGTGGCGGGACGTCGATGGTCCCGTCGCGGCGCAGGCCGACCGCCGTGACGGGTGTACGCAACTTGATTGCCGGAATGTCGAGCCGGACGGGCGCCGACCGCTTCATGGTGTCCTTCTTGACTGCGGCGGCGCGCGAGGGAGGTGCCGGAACCGGTTCGGCGGCCTCCGAAAGCGGGGCCGAGGCAAAGGCTGCCGGCGGCGGCTCCGGCTCGGCGACGGGTGGCGGCAGGCCGTCCTCGATCCGGAACCCCATCGCGGTGGTCACCGTCCCGAGCACCGCCAGCAGCAGCGCGAACGCTGCTGCCCGGCGGTCACGCACCCAAGACCGCGCCGGCCGGGCCCACGGCGGCGGAGCCTTGCGCCGGACGTCATCCACCCACTGCGGCCGAGCCTCGCGCCGGACGTCATCCACCCACTGCGGCCGAGCCTCGCGCCGGACGTCATCCACCCACTGCGGCCGAGCCTCGCGCCGGACGTCATCAGCCCACCTCAGCGGGGGAGGGCGCCGTGCGTTCATCCGTCAGCCGCGTCCCGGGCGCCGGAACGCGTAGCCGGCCGTGCCCATCGCCGCGGTCAGCAGGAACGCGCCGGTCACCAGCAGCGCCAGCTTGCGGCCACTGACCCCGCTGCCACCACCGGCGTCCACCCCACCGGACGGCGTCCGGGTGGAGACCGGGTCGGTCGGCGTCCGGGTCGGCTCCTCGGTCTCCGGGTCGGTCTCGCCCGGGTCGGGTGGCAGGGTCCCGGACGGCGTCGGCGCGACGGGTGACGGACTGTCCGGCGGCAGTGAGCCGGACGGCACGGCGGAGGCGGACGGCCCCGGCTGGCCGCCGGTGTTGTTGCCCTCGTCATCCGGGCTGCAGGAGGCCAGCACCACGAAGAGGAGAATCAGTCCCAGCAGGATCCCGACGCCGACGGTGGTGAGCCAGTTCCGATTCATCTGTGCCTCCGGATGCGGCGGCGCGGGGGCCACCCACATTATCGGCCGGTGAACAAACCCGCATATCGGTGTCGGTGATCGGTCACTTCGGAGCTTCGACTGTTCTCAGGTACCCGCCGAGTACCCGTTTCAGCTCCACCGCAAGCGCGGGCCGTTCCTCCTCGGGTGCGGCGACCACGAGTGGCACCATCGCCTGGAAGATCTGCACCAGCACCCGCGCGCTGCGGACGCGGTCCGCGTCCGGCTGCTCCGGGGCCCGCGTGGCCAGGATCGCTTCGATCCGGCCGAGCAGTGCGCCCTGGATCGGCCCGGCCGCGGCGGCCAGGTCGGGCGGCATGTCAGGGCGGGCGAAGAGCGCCTTGAACCCGGGATTGTCCACGTTGAACGCGAGGATCGGATCGACCACCCGGTCCAGCAGCTCGTCGAGCGGGAGGGCCGCGAGGTCCCCGTCGAACGCGGCCCGGTGCGCGATTCCCATCTCGGCGACGAATCGGTCCGCGAGAGCCTGGGCCAGGGCTGTCTTGTTCGGAAAGAACTGGTACAGCGAGCCGGGCGAGATGCCCGCCGTCGCGGCGATCGCGTTGGTGGTGGCACGCTCGTAGCCCACCTGGGCGAAGACGCCGGCCGCGGCGTCGAGGATCTCGGCGATCCGCCGCTCGCCCCGCGCCTGCCGGCGGCGCGGACGTTCGTCGGGCATGGACACTCCTTGCAAAACACGAGCGATCGCTCGTATTGTGGCCGTCAAACACGAGTCGTTGCTCGCAAAATAGCAGGAGACCCCGATGACCCGTCGCCGGGCCAGGTGGACCCTGGCCGTTGCCGCCCTGCTCACCGTCCTCTCCGCGATCCTCGCCGCCGGGGTGCTCGACCGGCTCTCGCTCAACCGGTTCGAAGCGCCCGGCGCCGAGTCCATGCGGGCCCGGGCTGCGCTAGCCGGGCAGTTCGGCACCGGAAGCCCCAATCTGACCCTGCTGGTGACCGCAACTGCCGGCACTGTGGACAGTCCCGCCGTGGTCGCCGCCGGACAGGCCCTCACCGAGGAACTGGCCGGGCGACCGGGAGTGGCCGACGTCTGGTCCTACTGGAGCACCGGCAACCTGGGCACGCTGCGCAGCGACGATGCCCGGCAGGCGCTGGTGCTCGCGTGGCTGCCCGGGGACGCGGATCACGTACGCCGCGACGTCCTGCCCACCCTCACGCCGGCGTTCACCCGGGCGGACGGCACGATCACTGTGCAGGTCGGGGGTGGGGACGAGGTCTTCCGTACCGTCATGCAGCAGGCCCGGGCCGACTTCCTGCGCGCCGAACTGATCGTCCTCCCGCTGGTGTTCGTGCTGCTCTGCGTGGTGTTCCGGCGCCCGGCGGCCGCGGCGGTCACGCTCGGGGCGGGGATCTTCGCGGTGCTCGGGTCGCTCGCTCTGCTGCGCGGTGTCGTCGAGTTCGTCGAGATCTCCACGTTCGCGTCGAACATCGCGCTGGTCATGGGGATCGGCCTCGGGGTCGACTACGGCCTGTTCATGATCTTCCGGTTCGGGGAGGAGCTGCGCGCCGGCGCGACGGTCACCGAGGCGGTCCGGCGCAGCAGGCGCTTCGCCGGGCGTACCGTGATCTTCTCGGCCGCCACGGTCGCCGCGTCCCTCGCCGTGCTGCTGCTCTTCCCCTTCCCCTTCCTCGCGTCGTTCGCCTACGCCGGCATCGCTGTGGTGCTGGCCGCCGCGCTCGCCGCGACGGTGTTCCTGCCGGCAGCGCTCACGCTGCTCGGCCGCCGCGCGCAGCCTGCGGCGCGCGGCGACGGCACTTTCTGGCACGGCCTGGCTGTGCGGGTCATGAAGAAACCGATCCGGTACGGCGGAAGCGCCCTCGCCGTCCTGCTGCTTCTCGGCGCGCCGCTGCTCGGGATCCGGTTCGGCCTGCCCGACGACCGGGTGCTGCCCGCTTCCGCGCCGGTCCGCCAGATGTACGACGACATCCGCGCCGGCTTCCCCCAGGAGGAGGCCGACGCCCTGCAGATCGTCGCGGCCCCGATGGCGGACCTCGATTCCTACGCTGCGGCTCTCTCCCGCCTGACCGGGGTGGTTCGCGTCGACTCCGCCGCCGGCTCGTTCACCGCCGGCGCCCCGGTGCCCGGCATCGACCCCGCCCGCTTCACTGGCTCCGGTGGCACCTGGCTCTCCGTCGTCCCGTCCAGCGCCGCCCTCGAAACGGACGCCACTGCGCTGGTCGCCGCCGTCCGGGCCGTCCCCGCGCCCGCCCCGGTCGACGTCGGCGGCTACCCGGCCGACCTGGCCGACTACCGCGCCGGCGTGCTGGACCGGCTGCCGCTGATCGGCGCCGCGATCCTGATCGTCACCTTCATCGTCCTGTTCCTGATGACCGGCAGCGTCGTCGCCCCGCTGAAGGCCGCCGCACTCAACCTGCTCAGCCTGTCGGTGATGTTCGGCGCGCTGGTCTTCGTCTTCCAGCAGGGCAACTTCGCCGGGCTGCTCGGGTTCACGCCGACCGGTTCGATCGAGCCGAGCATCCCGATCCTGATGTTCTGCGTCGCGTGGGGGCTGTCGATGGACTACGAGGTCTTCCTGCTGGCCCGGATCAAGGAGGAGTACGACCGCACCGGCGACCCGTACGCCGCTGTCCCCGCCGGCATCGCCCGCAGCGCGCCGCTGGTCACCGCCGCCGCGGTCATCCTGGCCGCGTCGTTCGCGGCGTACGCCACCGGCCGCGTCGTCTTCCTCCAACAGCTCGGCATCGGCATGGCCCTCGCTGTGCTCGTCGACGCCACGCTGGTCCGCGGCGTGCTGATGCCGGCTTTCCTGCGGCTGGCCGGAGACGCCAACTGGTGGGCGCCGGCTCCGCTGCGCCGCCTGCAGCAGCGGCTCGGCCGGATCGAGCCGCCGCTGCCGGCCGAGCCGGTCAGAGCACCTGGATGAGCAGGTAGGCGTAGATCGCCTGGGTCACCACACCGGCCGAACCCAGCACGATCGCCAGCGTCCCGTCACGGCGTGCCGGCGACCCCGGCCCCGACCCGCGCAGCTCCCGCAGCCCCATCAGAATCGCGAAGATCGAGCACAGCAGCAGCGGGTTGATCACCAGGCTGACCGCTCCGACCATGACCGTTCGGCGCGAAGCGGACATCCGGCCCGTGACCGGCTCCGGCACAGCCACCGGCAGCGGAGTCGTATATCCCAACTGCTCGGACACGGCATCCACCGGCTGGGACAGAAAGGCGGACCCGTACCCCGGTGAAGCAGCCGGCAGCGGTGCCGCCGGCGTGGTGATGGACGGCGCCGTGATCTCCGCCGAGGCCGGCGCGAACAGCTCGCCACCTGCGGCTTCGCCAGTATGCGGCCCCGGCACCGGCTCGCCGATCGGCTTGGTCGCCGGCCCGCCCCGCCACCCGGCCGAGATGGTGGTCGGCGGGGCAGCGGGCGCGCCGGGCTGGACATGCGAGGTCCACTCCTGGCCGTCCCACCAGCGGAGGGCGGGCAGGCCGCTGGGGTCGGCGTACCATCCGGCGGGCGCGGGGCTGCTCATGGGCGCGTCCTTCTCTGACTGCGGGAGAGGCCGTAGTTCCCGATCGGCGCAGCACGCCCCAGCCTGAGAAAACCTTCCGTGGTACGCGTGACGCAAAGTCCCCGCCGCACCAAGCGACCACCCACATGGAGACGCCCCAGCGCCCCCGCCGGGCTTACCCTCCACCTCCAGCTGACAACCACCGCTGCCTCCGCGCCCACGACACAGCCCTGGCCGTCAGCCGGCTCGGCCGGCTGACGCCGAGCGTTGCCTCCGCGCCCGGGACACAGCCGTGGCGGTCAGCCGGTTCGGCCGGCTGACGCCGAGTGTTGCCTCCGGGCCCGGGATGCAGCTGTGGCGGTCAGCTGGTTCGGCCGGCTGACGGTGAGTGTTGCTTCCGGGCCCGGGAGGCAGCCGTGGCGGTCAGCCGGTGCGGCCGGCTGACGGTGAGTGTTGCTTCCGGGCCCGGGAGGCAGCCGTGGCGGTCAGCCGGTGCGGCCGGCTGACGGTGAGTGTTGCTTCCGGGGGCGGGAGGCAGCTGTGGGGGTCAGCCGGTGCGGTCGGCTGACGGTGAGTGTTGCTTCCGGGGGCGGGAGGCAGCTGTGGCGGTCAGCTGGGGGTGGCCGGCTGACGCCGGGGGCTGCTTCAGAGGCCGTTCGGCAGCACCGGGCGTCAGCCGGGGTCGAGTTATGCGCTGGTGATGCGGAGGTTGTCGACGGCGGCTTCCACGAGAGAGGCGGTGCCCGCGTCGGCGGCCTCTATCTGGAGGCGGATCGTCTGTCCGGCGTACGCCGAAAGGTTTGCCGTTGCCGTTGCCCAGGCCGCCGCCTTGTTGCTGGCGGCGCCGCTCTGGCTCAGCACCGTGGTCGTGGTCGACCCCGAGACCACCCGGACCCGCAGGTAGTCGGCGCTGGTCGCGTTGTTGAGGTGGGCGAGGTACCAGGACAGGTTCAGCGTCAGCGTGCCGCTCGGCAGCGTGATCGACGGGGAGAGCAGGGTGGTCACGCCGCCGTCCAGGTCGTTGGCGCCGGCGCTGGACCCGGCAGTGGCGCCGGTGATCAGGGCGTAGCTGCCGCCGGCGGCCGCATCGAGCTGGGTGGCGACGCCGGAGCTGCTGGTGGCCGCCGGGTTGCCGCGTTCCAGCCGGCCGGCCGTGGCGGTGTCGGTCGACAGCGCGGTCCAGGTGGTGGCGGTCTCCAGGTCGTCGGACCAGACCGTCTGGCCGGGCGGCTGCTGACCGGCGGAGGCCAGGTTCCAGACCGCGTACGCGATGGCGTCCGCATTCCGGTCCAGCGCCGTGTCGTTGATGTTGGTCAGGGTGTCGCAGGACGCGTGGTAGCAGGGGTCGAACCGCCCGGTCGTCCCGCCCCAGAGCTGCACCTGCGCGGCGGTCTTTGTGCCCTCGGCCCCGGTGAACGTGCCGCCGGCCGGGATGCCGGCCCGGATGAACGGCCCGTAGTCGCTGCGCCCGTCGAAGTCGGTGCCCCGGGTCGGCACCCCGATCGACGTGAAGTACGCCGCGAGGGTCTGCTCGATCTCCGCCGATCCGGCCGGCCCGGGACCGGCGCCGGTGCCGTCGGAGTTGTCGCCGTCGTAGAGGAAGTAGCCGGCGTTCGGCGAGCCCACCATGTCGAAGTTGAGGTAACCGGTGATCGCCGACCGCTGGGCCGTGGTCAGCGAGTTCACGTACGCCGTGGAGCCGCGCAGACCCAGCTCCTCCGCGCCCCACCAGGCGAAACGCAGGTGCCGGTCGGGCTGGAACCCGGACCGGGCGACCTGCAGAGCCACCTCGAGGATGGCCGCCGAGCCGGAGCCGTTGTCGTTGATGCCGGGACCCGAGGTGACGCTGTCCAGGTGCCCGCCGATCATCAGCGTGTCCGAGGTGTCCCCGCCCGGCCAGTCGGCGAGCAGGTTGTAGCCGGTGGCGCTGTTGTAGGTGAATGACTGCCGGGTGGTGGTGAAGCCGGCGGCGTTGAGGAGGTTCTGCACGTAGGTGACCGAGGCGAGGTAACCGGGCCGGCCGTGGGCCCGGTTACCGCCGTTCGCGGTGGCGATGTTCTGGAACTGGGTCAGGTGGGCCTTGACGTTGGCGACCGGGATGTTCGGTGCCGGGACGGCAGCCTGGGCCGGGGCGGCGGCAGCCGTGGTCAGGCCGGCGACAAGGGTGGCGACGCCGAGGAGGGAGAGTGCTCGCATGGCCTGAGCATGGCAGCGCAGGCAGCTCACACCCTCATACCAATCGATACCTATCGCCGCCTATCTGGCTGCCTTCTTGGCCAGCTGGATCTGCTCGTACACCTTGGTCCGCAGCTCGACGAAGCGAGGGTCGGCCCGGGTGTGCAGCTGGTCCCGCTCGGCCGGCAGGTCGATGACCAGCTCGTCCTGCACCACGGTCGGCGACGAGGAGAGCATGACGACCCGCTGCCCCAGGTACACCGACTCGTCGATGTCGTGGGTGACGAACAGGATGGTCACGTTCAGCCGTTTCCACAGTGACCGGACCAGGTCCTCGAGGTCGGCGCGGGTCTGCGCGTCGACCGCCGCGAACGGCTCGTCCATCAGCAGGGTCTGCGGTTCGTACGCCACCGCGCGCGCGATCGCTACCCGCTGCTGCATGCCGCCGGAGAGCTGCCACGGGTACGCCGACTCGGTCCCGGTCAGCCCGACGGCGTCCAGCGCCTCGTCCACCAGCTCCTTGCGACGATTACGAGCCACCTTCTTCTGCTTGAGCGGCAGCTCCACGTTGTCCCGCACGCTCATCCAGGGGAACAGGCTGCGCCCGTATTCCTGGAAGACCACCGCCATGCCAGGCGGTGGACCGTCCACCGCCTTGCCGTTGACCCGCACGTCGCCGCCGGTCGGGTCGAGCAGTCCGGAGATGCAGCGCAGCAGGGTCGTCTTGCCGCAGCCGGACGGCCCGACCAGACAGACCAGGTCGCCGCTGTCCACGGTGAACGTGAGGTCGCGGAGTGCCTCCACCTCCCGGGAACCGGACCGGTAGACCTTCCGCAGGCCCTTCACCTCGAGCATCGTCGACCTCCTACCCTTGGCGCTGCGCCGCGCGCAGGCCCTCGTACCACCGCAGAGCCCGCCGCTCGGCGAGCCGGAACAGCAGCGACAGCACGAAACCGAGCAGGCCGAGCAGGATGATCCCGCTCCACATCTCGGGGATCGCGAAGCTGCGCTGGAACTGGACGATGGTGAAGCCCAGCCCGTTGCTGGCCGCGAACATCTCGCTGATCACCATCAGGATGATCGCGATCGACAGCGCCTGGCGCAGCCCCGCCGCGATCTGCGGACCCGCCGACGGCAGGATCACCCGGGTGAGCCGGGCCGGGCCGGTCACCCCGTACGCGCGGGCGGTGTCGAGCACCACGCTGTCCACCGCGCGCACCCCCTCGACGGTGTTGAGGAGGATCGGCCAGATGCAGCCGAAGACGATCACGATCACCTTCATGCCGTCGCCGATGCCGGCGAAGAGCATGATCACCGGTACGAGCACCGGCGGCGGAATCGCCCGGAAGAACTCCAGAACCGGTTCGACGGTGGCCCGCAGTCGCCGGTTCAGGCCGATCGCCACGCCCAGCGCGATGCCGATCAGCGCGGCCAGCAGATATCCGGCGAAGAGCCGCAGCAGGCTGGGGAAGACGTCGGCGCGCAGTCGGTCGGCCTGCCAGGTGTCGCCGAACGCGGTCAGGATGCTGCGCAGCGGCGGCGAGTAGAAGTTCTCGCTGCCGTCGCTGAGCACGAACCACGCGCCGAACAGCACGGCGGGCAGCGCGACGACGTAGAGAACCCGTTTCAGCACGTTCATGCGGTCACCTCGCCCCGGACCGACTGGTGCCAGGCGAGCAGGCGGCGCTCGCCGGTACGGGCCAGCAGGTTGATCAGCACGCCGAGGATGCCGGTGACGACGATCAGCGCGTACATGGTGGGGACGGCCTCGGACGCCTGCGCGACCGCGATCTCCTTGCCCAGGCCGGGCGCGCCGATCACCAGCTCGGCGGTGATCGCCAGGACCAGCGCGACCGAGGCGGCCAGCCGGATGCCGGTGAACACGTACGGCAGGGCGGTCGGCCAGAGCACGTGCCGGATCCGGGCCCACGCGGAGAACCGGAAGCTGCGCGCGGTTTCGTACGCGACCGGGTCGACGTCCGCCACCCCGTACAGGACCTGCACGAACACCTGCCAGAAGGCGGCGTAGCAGACCAGCATCAGGGTGGAGCCGATGTCGGTGCCGTAGAGCAGCACAGCCAGGGGGATGAGCGCGACCGACGGGATCGGCCGCAGGAACTCGACCGTGGAGGCGGTCAGCTCGCGCAGCACCGGGACCGAGCCGATCAGGATGCCGGCGAGGACGCCGGCGCTGACCGCGATGGCCAGCCCGAGCGCCCAGGCGATCAGGGTGTCGCCGAGTGAGGTCCAGAACTGGGGGCTGCCCGTCTCGTCGGCCAGCGCGGCGGCGATCCGGCTGGTCGGCGGCAGGTAGCGGTCGTCGACCAGGCCGAGCCGGGGGAGCAGTTCGATGATGAGGAGCAACCCGGCCAGACCGGCAGCGCCCAGAAGGGCGGGACTGCCGGACCGGGCCGGGTTGCGGCGGCGAACCGATGTCACGGGAGCAGCTTCTCCAGGTCCGGGTTGCCGGAGAAGATGCCGTCCGTGGCGCCGAGCGTCGCGAGCTTCTCGACCGACGGCTCGTTGATCTGGGTCGGCCACTTCGGCAGCACCAGCTTGGCGCCGAGCGCCGCGTCGATCTTGGTGTACGAGCTGAGCGTGGTGCGGACCTCGTCCGGGTGCGCGTCGGCGTACGCCAGCGACTCGTTGATCGCCTCGGTGAAGCGCTTGACCAGGTCGGGGTCGTCGGCGATCAGCTTGGTGGAGGCGAAGTACGCCGCCACGGTCAGGTCGTCCGCCGCGTCCACGAACGTCGAGGCCACCTCACGGCCACCGGCCGCCTTGATCGTGGAGAGCTGCGGCTCGACCACCCAGGCCGCGTCGATGTCGCCCTTCTCCAGGGCCGCCTGCATGTTCGGGAACGGCATCTCGACGAAGTTCACGTTCGCCCCGTCGCCGCCGGCCTTGCGCACCGACTCGCGGGTGACCGTGTCCCCGATGTTCTTGAGCGTGTTCACCGAGACCTTCTTGCCGACCAGGTCGGCCGCGGTCTTGATCGGGCTGTCCGCCTTGACCACCACGGCGCCGAAGTCCTTGCCCTGCTCACCGGTGGAGGCGACACCCGCGGCCACCGCCTTGATCGGCACGTTCTTGGTCTGCGCGATCATCAGGGAGGTGAAGTTGCTGAAGCCGAACTGGAACTGGCCGCTGACCACGCCGGGGACGATGGCGGCGCCACCCTGTCCGGCCTCCATGGTCAGCTCGATGTTGCGGTTCTTGAAGAAGCCTTTCTGCTGACCGAGGTAGATCGGCGCCACGTCGACGATCGGGATCACGCCGACCTTCACGTTGTCCACGCCGCCCGAGTCACCGGAACCGCTTGAGTCGCTCGATGTGCCGCACGCCGCCAGCGAACCGGCGACCGCCACCGCCACCATCCCCGCGAGAAGACGCCGCATATTTGCTCCTTCGAAATGTGTGCGCTCTCCGAACAAGAGTTCTCATGAAGAACGCTATGATGTGCCCCGTGTCACGTCAACGATTGCTTTCGATCATCTGATGCCGCGGGAACCGTACTACGTGCAGTCGCTCGAGCGGGGGCTCGCGGTGATCCGCGCATTCGACGCACAACATCGCGAATTGACCCTCAGTGACGTTGCCAGGGCCTGCGGTCTGACCCGCGCCGCGGCACGCCGATTTCTGCTGACTCTGACCGATCTGGGGTACGTGCGGACCGACGGGCGGCTGTTCTCCCTGGCCCCGCGCGTCCTGGAGCTCGGGTACTCGTACCTGTCCAGCCTCTCGCTACCCGAGGTCGCCGAGCCGCACCTGGAGCGGTTGGTCGCCCAGGTCCGCGAGTCGTCGTCGATGTCGGTGCTCGACGGTGACGACATCGTCTACGTGGCCCGTGTCCCAACCAGCAGGATCATGCGGGTCGCGATCAACGTCGGGACGCGGTTTCCGGCGTACGCGACCTCGATGGGCCGGGTCCTGCTGGCCGCGCTCTCACCGGCCGAGCTTGAGGCGTACCTCACACGGGCCAAGCTGGAGCCGCTCACCGACCGCACCATCTGTACGCCGGACGCGCTGCGCGCCGAGCTGGACCGGGTACGCGAGACCGGCCACTCGATCGTCGACCAGGAGCTGGAGGAGGGCCTGCGGGCCATCGCCGCCCCGATCCGCGACCGCAGCGGCGCGGCCACCGGCGCGGTCAACGTCTCGGTGCACGCCGCCCGCGCCACCGTCGACGACATCCGCGAACGCCTTCTGCCGCCGCTGCTCGCCGCCACCGCCGCCATCGAGGCCGACCTGCGCATCGCGGCTGGTTGACAGGGCCGTTCGCAATGCGGCTGGTTAACAGGGCTGTTCGAGGGCCTCGCTAACAGCCCTAATGAGATTTACCGGGTCGGCGTGAGTCAGACTCGGTGCCGGTAGCCGCCGGCAGGTGAGCACTGCTTAGCCCAGGACGTCGAGTCCTATTGACAGATCGTGCCCCTGCCTGGTGGTTGGGAGACCAGACCGCTGATGGGATGTCGTGCCCGCTGCGCTTTGGCGTGAGCACTTGATCATTAGGTTGCGGTAGTGCTCCCGCAGGCTGCTACGGATCGGCCGTGAACAGGGAGGACGAGGCGTTGTTGCTGCTGGTCGGGGACGACTGGGCCGAGGATCACCACGATGTGGAGGTGCAGGACGAGGCCGGTCGCCGGTTGGGCAGGGCCCGCCTGCCGGAGGGGATCGCGGGCATCTCCCGGTTGCACGCGATGATCGGCCAGCACGTCGGCGACGACGACGAGCCGGTCGAGGTCGTGGTCGGGATCGAGACCGAGCGGGGGCCATGGGTGCAGGCGCTGCTCGCAGCCGGCTATCAGGTGTACGCGATCAACCCGTTGCGGGTCGCCCGGTACCGGGAACGGCACAGCGTGTCCGGGGCCAAGAGCGACCCGGCCGATGCGCACACCCTGGCCGACATGGTGCGTACCGACCGGCATCAGCTGCGGCCGGTCGCCGGGGACAGTGACCTGGCCGAGGCGATCAAAGTGGTGACCCGGGCGCACAAGACGCTGATCTGGGAACGGACCCGGCACACACTGCGGCTGCGGCGGGCGTTGCTGGACTTCTTCCCCGCCGCGGTGACCGCCTTCGACGACCTGGACGCCCCGGACACCCTCGAACTGCTGGCGGCGGCACCGGACCCGGTCACCGCTGCCGCACTCGACGACGAGCAGATCACCACGGCGCTGCGCCGCGCGCGCCGCCGGGGCATACCCGGCAAGGTGGCCAAGATCCAGGAGGTGTTACGGACACCGCAGCTGGCCCAGCCGAGCGTGGTCGCCGGCGCCTACGCGGTCACCGTGCAGGCCCAGGTCGCGATCCTGACCACCTTCAACACCCAGATCGACATGATGGAACAGCAGGTGGGGGCGCATTTTGGCCGGCACCCGGACGGTGAGGTCTACCTGAGCCAGCCCGGCCTCGGTGGCATCCTCGGCGCCCGGGTGCTCGCCGAGTTCGGCGACGACAAGACCCGCTACTCCGATGCCAAGGCCCGCAAGAACTACGCCGGGACCTCCCCGATCACCAAGGCATCCGGCAAGAAGAAGATCGTGCTCGCCCGCTACGTCCACAACGACCGGCTCATCGATGCCCTCGGCCAGCAGGCCTTCGCCGCGCTGAAGGCCTCACCCGGCGCCCGCGCTTACTACGACCAGCAACGCACGCGCGGCATCGGGCACCGCGCCGCGCTGCGCCAGCTCGGCAACCGCCTCGTCGGGATTCTGCATGGCTGCCTCAAGACCGGCACCCCGTACGACGAACACACCGCCTGGACACACCATCAACAAGATCAACAACTTGCCGCTTGACATCAAAGATCATGGGATGTCTGTCAACCAGCCGGCATCGGTCAGGCGGCGTGCTGGTACGCCGTACCCGAGATCTTCTTCGCCGCGTACATCGCTGCGTCCGCCCTCCGCAGCAGCTCGTCCGGATCCTCGCCGGCGACGCCGCAGGCGAGCCCGATGCTGGCGCGGACACGCAGCGCGTCCCGCCGCAACGCCGCGCCGATCGTCTCGGCCATCCGGGCTGCCTCGTCCTGCCCGGTGTCCGGCAGGACCAGCACGAACTCGTCCCCGCCGAGCCGGGCCGCGGTGTCCCCGGGCCGGACGCAGTCGCGCAGCACCTCACCGACCGTGGTCAGCAGCGCGTCACCGGCCTCGTGCCCGAACGTGTCGTTGACCTGCTTGAACCCGTCCAGATCGAGCAGCGCCACGGTCACCGGGCCGGCGTGCGGCGCGGCCAGCGACTCGGTGAGGCGCTGCTGGAACAGCGCCCGGTTGGCCAGGCCGGTCAGCGCGTCGTGCGAGGCCGCGTGGTTCACCTGGGCGAGCAGCCGGTTGTTGTCGCGCAGCGCCGAGATCTGCCGGCTCGTCACCACCGCGGTGAGCGCCACCGCGCAGGTCGCCACGACCGCGAGGTCGTCGCCGCCGGTCCAGGCCTCCCACAGCAGCAGCCCGTCGACCGCCACCACCGCCAGATGCGGCAGCAGACTGTACGAGCGCCGCCGCTTGCGGGCCCCGCGGGCCGCCGCCTGGCTCCGCCACTGCGCCTGGGCCGACAGCGCCGCCAGGCAGAAGACGGCGGGCAGGTGCACCTGGGCGATGTAGAGCCGCTCGTCGACGCCGGCCAGCACGGGCTGCAGCATCGGGGCGAGCGCGCCGACGAGCACGCCGACCGCGAGCAGGCGCAGACCCCGGCCGTCGATCGCCGAAAAGTCCGCCAGCACCGCCTTGGCCAGCGCGAACACCGCCATGATGGCCAGCACCGCGAGGATCAGCGAGGTGATCACCGGTGGGCTGATCCCGGCGGCGAGCGCCGGCCGGGTGCCGAAATGCCAGATGAACACGGCCGCGGCCAGCGCCACGCTGCCCGCATCCAGAACCACCCGGGCCAGCGCGCCGCGCTGTTCGCCGCCGACCGGCAGCCGGCTGAGCGCATAGCTGAGCACCAGCAGGCCGACACCATCGAAGATCAACATCAACGGCCCGGTGTACGAGGCCCGCGCACCCGGATGAACCAGGACGTCCACCGCCTGCGCGGTCTGACCGGCGCCGATCAGCAGCGGCACGGCGGACAGATGCCGCCAGAACCGCCGGGTCGGTGCCGGCAGCGCCGGATTGCGGGCGGTGAGCCAGAAGACCGCAGCGACCAGCGGCCCGTAGAACGGGATGGTCAGCCACAGCAGGACCGGCGGCCCGGCCGGATGGATCAGGTTGACCGCGAACCACGCCGCGGCCACGGCGAACAGGCCGAGGCAGGCGCGCGTGATCAACCGGGCGGGGCGCGGTGTCGTCAGTTTCATCGCACCCGCTTCTTCGGCAGCGGCGAGGCCGGCTTGAGGGCGTACGCCTCAACTTCGCGGATCATCCGCCGAAAAGACAAAGTGTGACGGACTTCCGGCTCCGCCCGTGGTGGCGGGTGTGGCTGGCCTCGGGGATCGCCGCCGCGGTGGTCTTCACACTGCTGCCGTACGGATGGCTGTCCGTTGCCGTCTCCACCGCCATCTCGGTGGGCTCGTGCGCGCTGATGATCGCCGGCGCCCGCGCCCACGGGCCGGCGTCGCGCAATATGTGGTACCTCTTCGCCGGCGGCATCGCCCTCTGGGCGGTCGGCGATCTGGTCTACGCCTGGTTCGCGCTGATCCAGCAGAGCGTGTCGTACCCGTCCCTGGCGGACGCCCTCTACCTGAGCGCTTACCCCCTGCTGACCGTGGCACTGTTCCGCCTCACCCGCGAGCGCGGCGCCGCCCGGTCCGGCAACGTGATCGACTCGGCGATCATTGGCGTCGCGGTCGGCATCGTCTACTGGACGTTCCTGATCGAGCCGGTCATGACCGACCGCTCGATGTCCCCGGCCGCCCGCCTGGTCGCCGCCGGCAACCTCACGGTCGGTGTCCTGCTCTGCGCGGTGATCGCACCGATCCTGCTGCGCCGCGGGTCACGGACGGCCAGTCTCTGGCTGCTCACCGCGGGCAGCGCGATCACCCTGCTCTGCAACGTCGTCTACGCGCTGCTGCCGACGGTGTTCGCCGAAGGGTCGCAGCTGGTCTTCGGCGGGTACCTGATGGCGTACGCCCTGTTCGCCGCGGCCGCGCTGCACCCGTCGATGAGCCGGCCGGTGCTCGCCGACGGCGACAGCCTCGGCCGGGGCCGCCTGGTCGTGCTGACCGCCTCGATGCTGCTGGTCCCGGCGATCCTGCTGGTCCAGGGCGAGAACGACGGCGGCGGACGGCTCAGCTGGGGCGCGGTCGCGCTCGGCTCGATGGCGCTGTTCGTGCTGGTCGCGACGCGGATGTCCGGTTACATCGCCCGGGTGGACAGCCAGGCTCGGCAGCTGCGCGAGTTGGCGATGTGCGACGACCTGACCGGCCTGCCGAACCGCCGCGACCTGGAACGGCGGGCGGCCACGGCGGTCGGGGAGGGCACCTGCCACCTCGTCATGATCGACCTGGCCGGGTTCAAGCACATCAACGACCGGCTCGGCCGCGCGGTCGGCGACCAGGCCCTGGTGGCGGTCGCCGGGCGGCTGCGCGAATGCGTACGCGAAGGCGACGTGGTGGCCCGGATGGGCGCCGACGAGTTCGCCGTACTGGTCTGCGACACCCTGCCCGGCGACGGTGACGCCGTCTCCGCCCGGCTGACCGAGATGCTGCGCCACCCGGTGCACGCCGGCGAGCACGAGCTGCTGCTCAACGCCCGGCTCGGCGTCGCCGAGGCCACCGGCGACATCGGCGCAACCGAGCTGGTCCGCCGCGCCGACACCGCCCGGTACGCGGCCAAGGCGTCCGGCGGTCAGCTGGTCAACTACAGCGCCGAGCTGGACGAACGGGCCGAGGCCGCCGAACGGCTCGGTGCGGACCTGCGGCACAGCCTCGACGACGGTGACTTCCGCGTCGTCTACCAGCCGATCGTCGAGCTGCGCGACGCGCGGGTCGCGGCGGTCGAGGCCCTGGTGCGCTGGGAACATCCGGTCCGCGGACCGGTCAGCCCGGCCGCGTTCATCCCGGTCGCCGAGGACAACGGCCTGATCGTCGAACTCGGCGAATGGGTGATGCGGACCGCCTGCCGGCAGTTCGCCACGTGGGGCCGCGAGCTCGGCGACCGCGCCCCGCAGTACGTCAGCGTCAACGTCTCGGCCCGCCAGCTCAACGAACCCGGCTTCCCCGACGTCGTCGCCGGCATCCTGGCCGACGCCGGCGTGCACCCGAACGCCCTGCTCGTCGAGGTCACCGAGACCGCGTTGTTCGCCGGCCGGACCGCGGTCGAGGCGGTCGAGACGCTGCACCGCTCCGGCATCCGGATCGCCCTCGACGACTTCGGCACCGGTCACTCGTCGCTCGGGCTGCTGCGCACCGTCCCGGTCGACGTGCTGAAAGTGGACAAGTCGTTCGTCGACGAGATCACCCCCGGCCGGCGCGCCGTCATCGTCGACGCCCTCATCCACGTCAGCAACGGCCTCGGCCTGCGCGCCGTAGCCGAGGGCGTGGAAACCGCCGACCAGGCCGCCTACCTGCGCGAACTCGGTTACGAGTACGCCCAGGGCTACCACTTCGGCCGCCCGGTCCCGAATCCGTTCGTGGAGACCACCGCCCGGGTGTGACAAATGCGCCGTGCGCGATGATCAGCGGGGGTGTACTACCTGCTCACCGCGAGCTCCGGCTTCCTCCTCGCGCTCGCCTTCACCCTGCTGCTCGTCTACCCGGTCCAGGCTGCCGGCCTGTCCCCCTTCCAACCGGTGGCGGTCGGCACGGTCCTGGAGATCACCTGCTTCCTCGGCGAGATCCCCACCGGCGCCGTCGAGGCCTGGATCGCCGACGAGGTCGGCGAGCGCGAGGTTCAGCACGTTCTCCTGCGCGGACAGCGGCTCGCCCTGATCACATCGATCATCGGTACGCTCGCCGCGGGCGCCCTCGGCATGCTGGCACCCGGGCTCCCGGGGGTCACGCGCTCCCTGAGCCGTCCTCGCTCTCACCCATGAAGACCGGCGCGCGCGTTTCGGTTGCCCTCAGCCGAGGGCGCGTTCCCGGACTCGTTCGGCGATCGCGTGGCCGAGCTCGGCCGTCGTGCCGGTGCCGTGCAGGTCGGGGGTGAGCGGCGCCTGCGAAGGGCCCTCGGCCAGGACGTCCTCGATGGCGCCGAGCAGGTGGGCGGCGGCGTCGGGGTGGCCGAGGTGGTCCAGCATCATCGAGCCGCACCAGATCTGGCCGACCGGGTTGGCGATGCCGCGGCCGGCGATGTCCGGGGCGGAGCCGTGCACCGGCTCGAACAGGCTCGGGTGGTCGCCGGTGGGGTTGATGTTCGCGCTCGGGGCGATGCCGAGCGTGCCGGTGCAGGCCGGGCCCAGGTCGGACAGGATGTCGCCGAACAGGTTGCTGGCGACGACCACGTCGAACCGGTCGGGGTGCAGCACGAACTGGGCGGCGAGGGCGTCGATGTGGAACTTGTCGACCCGGACGTCCGGGAAGCCCGCGCCCATCTCGGCGACGCGCTCGTCCCAGTACGGCATCGAGATGGAGATGCCGTTGCTCTTGGTGGCCGAGGTCAGATGCTTCGCCGGGCGGCGTTGTGCCTGGTCGAAGGCGTAGCGCAGGACACGGTCGACGCCGATGCGGGTCATCACGGTCTCCTGCAGCACGGTCTCGCGCTCGGTGCCCTCGAAGATCCGCCCGCCGACGCTGGAGTACTCACCCTCGGTGTTCTCCCGCACCACGAGGAAGTCGATGTCGCCGGGCTCACGCCCGGCCAGCGGGCTGCGCACGCCGGGCATCAGGCGGCAGGGGCGCAGGTTCACATACTGATCGAAGGTACGCCGGAACTGCAGCAGACTGCCCCACAGCGAGACGTGATCGGGCACCACCTCGGGCCAGCCGACCGCTCCGAAGAAGATGGCGTCGAACCCGCGCAGCGTCTGCTCCCAGTCGGCGGGCAGCATCGTGCCGTGCCGCTGCCAATACTCCGCGCTGGCGAAGTCGAACTGCTCGAAATCGAACCGCAGATCGAACCGCCCGGCGGTGGCGTCGAGCGCTTCCAGACCGGCCGGAACGACCTCCTTGCCGATGCCGTCGCCGGGAATGACAGCGATCCGGTACGAGTTCATCGGTCCTCCCTCAATGCCGCGAGGCCGCCCTGTGAGTCCTCGATGGCGATGTGTTCCGCGGTGACCTCGTCGCCGGCGCGCAGGGCCCGGACCAGAGCGCGGTGGCTGGTGTAGCGCTCCAGGCCGAAGGTGTCGTCCTCGGCCACCCGTCGCAGCAACAGTTCCCGCCGTTGCGGCCGGCTGAACACCCGGCTCTGCTCGAGCATCCGCACCAGGACCGGATTGTGCGCGCAGGCGTCCACTGTGTCGTTGAACTCCTGCATGGTGTCGAGCAGGGCGGTGAGGTGACGGTCGGTGGGCCGGCCCTGGGGGCTGCGCTCCTTGAGCAGGATCAGCAGATCGTCGGCCCGGTCGAGGATCGCGTCGAGGGCGTCGAGCTGGGCGGGGGTGGCGTGCCGGGCGGCGAACCGGGCGACCAGGCCGCGCAGGCCGACCTCCACCTCGGCGAGGTCGTCGATGGCGGCGTCGCGGATCGCGGCGACCAGGACCGTACGCGGCCCGATCCGCTCGATCAGCCCGTCGAGCTCCAGGCGGCGCAGCGCCTCCCGGACCGGGGTCGGGCTGATTGCGAGCCGCTCGGCCATGCCGCGTTCAGTCACCTTCTCCCCGGGGGCCAGCTCACCGGTGGCGATGGCGGTGCGGACATGACGGTACGCCTGGTCGGCGAGCGTCTCGGCAACGGTCATGAACTTCTACGACAACCAGGTGCCCGTCCTGCTGCGCGAGCACGTCACCAGCGCGGCGCTCGTCGGGGTGCTGATGGGCATGGACAACCTGCTGGGCATCTTCGTCCAGCCGTGGATCGGCAACCGGTCCGACAACACCCGGACCCGGTGGGGGTGGCGTATGCCGTACCTCGCGATCGGCATGCCGCTCGCCGCGCTGCTCTTCCTGCTGCTGCCCTGGACCACGTCGGCGATCACGCTGATCGCGGTGATGGTCTGCTACGCGCTGGTCGCCAACACCATGCGACCGCTGGCCGAGTCGCTCGTACCGGACTTCATCCCGCCGCAGCGGCGCGGCCGGACCAACGCGGTCGTGAAGATCGCCGCCTCGCTGACCATCATCGTGGCGTCCCTGATCAGCCTGTTCGTGGTGGACGAGCACCCGCGGGCCGCCTTCGTCATTCCCGCGGTGATCATGCTGGTTGCCACCGCAGTGCTGGTCGCGAAGGTCCGCGACAGCCGGTCCCCGGCCTATCAGGCGGCGCTCGCCGAAGACGCGCAGGCCGGTCGCGCGGAGACCCGCTCGCCGCTCTGGACGGTCGTCGTCGAACTGGTTACCAGCAGCGACCGGCGGCGGGTGCTCCTGCTGCTGACCGTCTTCCTGTTCGGCGGGGCGTGGTTCGCGTCGCGGTCGCTGATGACCCCGTACGGGATGGAGGCTCTCGGCCTGTCCCGCGGCGAGGCGGGCGGTCTGACCCTGCCCAGCGGGGTCGCGTTCCTCCTCGCCGCCTATCCGGTCGCGCTCGCGGCGGAGCGGTTCGGGCGGCTGCGTACGATCGCTGTCGGTATGGCGGTCTTCGCCGGCGCGCTGGCCGCCGCGACCGTCGTGCGAACCCCGACCGCCACGATCGTGCTCCTCTGCATCGGCGCCGCCGGCGCCGCCGGCTTCTCGATCAACGCGGCGGTCGCCCTGTGGAATCTGGCGCCTTCCAGCCGGATCGCCGCTCTGAGCGGCGTGACCGGCGCGCTGATCGCCAACGAGCCGATGTCCGCCGAGGTGCTGGCCGCGGCGCCGGACCTGCGCGCGATCGTGCGCACCGGCGTCGGCTACGACTCGGTCGACGTCGAAGCGGCCACCCGGCTCGGTATCAGCGTCAGCAACCTGCCCGGCATCAACGCCAACGCGGTCGCCGAGTACACCGTCGCGCTGCTCCTGGCCCAGGCCCGGAACCTGGCGCCGATGGCCGCCGGGGTCGCCGCCGGGACCTGGCCGCGCCGCGACGGCTTCGAGCTGCGCGGCAAGACGCTCGGCCTGATCGGCTGGGGCGCGGCGGCGCGGCTGGTGGCGCCGCTCGCCGGTGCGTTCGGCATGACCGTGCTGTGCACCAGCGGCGTCCCGGTGGGAAGCGCGGCGAGACGCCGGTCCGGTTCGTGCCGCTCGACGAGCTGCTCGGCGCCGCCGACTTCGTCTCCCTGCACACCGCGCTGACCGAGCGCACCCGGCACCTGATCGACGCCGCCGCGCTGGCCCGGATGAAACCGGGCGCCCACCTGATCAATACCGCGCGCGGACCGATCGTCGACGAAGCCGCCCTCGCCTCGGCGGTCCGCGAGGGCCGCATCGCCGGCGCGGCCCTCGACGTGGTGGACGTCGAACCGCTGCCCGCCGACAGCGTCCTGCGCGGCGTCGACGGCATCACCGTCTATTCACACATGGCCGGGCAGACCGCCGAGGCCCGCCGCAACGCCGGGCTCGACGGCGCCCGCGAACTCGTCGCCGCCCTGGCCGGCAATCCCGAGCTTTCCAGCAAGAACGGAAGACCATGAGATCTGTACGAGTACTCGTGCCGAGCGGCATGCTCGGCGCCGGTTTCCCGCCCGCGACCGTCGAGCGTGGAATCGCCCTCGGCGCCGACGTCATCGCGGTGGACGGCGGCTCCACCGACTCCGGCCCCTACTACCTCGGGTCGGGCACGGCGAAGACCGCGGCCGCCGCGGTGGCCCGGGACCTGCGGGTGCTGCTGCTGCGCGCCGCGGCTTCGGCCGGGATTCCACTGGTCATCGGCTCGTGCGGGACCAGCGGCACCGACTCCGGCGTCGACTGGGTCGCCGGCATCACCCGCGAGATCCTCGCCGCCGAGGGGCTGAACCTGCGGGTGGCCACCATCTACAGCTCGCTGCGGGCCGCCGACCTGGACCTCGGCCGGATCCGGCCGCTGCCGCCTGCTGGTGCGCTCGCCGCGGAAACGTTGGAGAGCTGCACCAACATCGTCGGGATGATGGGCCACGAGCCGATCGCCGAGGCGCTGGCTGCCGGAGCCGACGTGGTCCTGGCCGGGCGGGCCACCGACACCGCCGTCGCCGCCGCCTACCCGCTGCTGCACGGCATGCCGGCCGGGCCGACCTGGCACGCCGCCAAGATCGTCGAGTGCGGTGGCCAGTGCACCACCAACCCGCGCGCCGGCGGGGTGCTGGCCACCATCGACGCCACCGGCTTCATCATCGAGCCGCTCGACCCGGACGTCGCCTGCACCCCCACCTCGGTCGCCGCGCACATGCTCTACGAGACGGTCAACCCGTTCACCATGCGTGAGCCGGCCGGCACCATCGACGTCACCGGTGCGGTCTACACGGCCCTGGACGACCGGCGGGTCCGGGTGGAGGGCTCCCGCTTCGAGCTCGCGCCGCAGCACACCATCAAACTCGAGGGCGCCCGGATCACCGGGTACCAGACGATGTCGTTCACCGCGATCCGCGACCCGCACATCCTCGGCCAGATCACCACGTGGGCCGCGCTGCTCCGCAAGATGATCACCGAGTGGGTCTTCGAAGCGCTCGGCCCGGTGGATTACACCGTCGACATCCGCCTGTACGGCCACGACGCCATCCTCGGCGACCTGGAACCGGACACCGGCCCACCCCGCGAGGTAGGCGTGATGCTGTTGGTGCAGGCCGCGGACCAGCAGACCGCCACCGCCATCGCGAAGATCGCCAACCCGCTGATGCTGCACCTGCCCACCCCGGACATGGACTACCTGCCCAGCCTCGCCTTCGCCACCTCACCCGCCGAGACCGAACGCGGCGCGGCGTACGAGTTCGTCCTCAACCACGCCATCGAAGTCGACTCACCGACCAGCCTGTTTCGCATCGGAGGCCCGCGATGACGCGTACCGTGGCTGATCTTGCCTTTGAAGTGCGCTCCAAGAACGCCGGCCCGTTCTGGGTCACGATGGAGGTCTTCGCCCGCGACGCCGCCGCCTACGCGGTGGTCGCCGACGCCGGCTTCCTGAACCCCGAGGTGATCGCCGGCCTGTACGGGGTGCCGACGGAGAACGTCCAGTTTTTCCGGATCCCCTCGCTGAACGTCGTCAAGATCTCGTTCCCGCGCCCGGTCGTCCAGGGCAGCCTCCACGACCGCGACATCCATGCGGGCCAGCACCACGTGCCCCTGGCTCTGCTCCCACTACCCCCGGCGTAGACAGCTTCCGCGATCGAGGTCCGCCCGCTGGCCGGCGTCGTCTCGGTACAGCCGGGCAGACCCGATCCAGCTGTCGCGCAGGGGCGTTTCCCGCCTCCGCAACCAGCCCTGATAGTCAGCCGGGTTGCCCGGCTGCCATTCGGCATCGCTCTCTACCTCCACAATCAGTCGGGAAAACGCGCCGGCGGGCGGTGGTCGCGTTGTGGATCACCCAGCGGGCGGTGGTTGCGTTGTGGATCGCCCGGCGGGCGGTGGTTGCGTTGTGGATCACCCGGCAGCCGTAACTCCCAGCCGGGTGGCCCCAAAGGCCGTTTCCCGAGCGCCGGCTGGGAACTGCGGCTGCCTCCACCGGCCGGAAAGGTGCGCACCTCCCAGCCGGATGATCCAAAAGCCCGCAAATGATGGCTCAGCTGGGAGTTATGGCAGGCGGACGACCTTGGTCGAGGGGGGTGACGTCGCTGCCGGGCGGCTGGGGCCTAGTTTCGGGCTCCGTTGATCGGTCGGCCGTGCGGTGGTGCTGTCCTACCGCCTGGGAGGCAACGCTGGCGGGCGGCTGAGTGATCGAACGGGTCGGCATGGCGGCCTCAGCCGCGCGCTGGCGCTGTCACCAACTGATCCGCCAGGAGCGTCGCAGCGCTCAGAGGCCGGTTTGAGGGCTTAGGTCCGTTTCTCGGGTAGGGCAAATACTCCGGGTTCGTTTTCGGTGAGGATGTTGCGGCTGACCATGCGTTTGAGGCGGGCGCGGGCGCTTTCGACGTGGCTGGGTGCGGGGTCGACGCCGACGGCGAGGCAGATGTCTTTGGCCCGCATGCCGGCGGGCGCGGCGTGCAGGACTGCCAGGATCTGCTGGTAGGGCGTGCTGGCGATGGTCGGGTCCTCGGCGGTGAACTCGGCTGCGGTGAGTGCTTGCAGGGTGGTGCGGGTCGTGGCGAGGTCGGCGAGTTCGGTGTCGGTCTGCGCGAGTTGCGCGGTCAGGGCGGTGATCTGTTCTCGCAGGCCGGTGGCAGTTTGGTTGGCGGCGGCTTCGCGGATGGCGATCAGGTCGAGGATCGTGGTGATGTTCATTGGCGGGTTCACCGCCAGGTCGGGGTGCTGGTGCCGGTCAGTCGGCGCACGATGTTGGCCATCGAGGCCCAGAGGGTGCGTGACACCGATGACTCGGGTCGGCTTTCGTATTCGCGGGTCAGCCGCCGGTGCAGCATCAACGTGCCGTTGACCTGCTCGACGATCCACCGCTTCTTGACCGGCACGAACCCGGCGGTGGTGTCGGATCGTTTGACGACCTCGACGTCGACGCCCAGAACCGCGCCGTGCAGGGCGAAGTCCTGCTGGAACCCGGCGTCGACCCATGCTCGGGTCACCGTGGGGGTGTGTTCGGCGATCTTGTCGAGCAGCTTGATGCCGAGCACGTTGTCGCTGATCGACGCGGCGGTCACGACCACGGCGATGATCAGGCCAAGGGCGTCGACGGCCAGGCCTCGTTTGCGGCCGGGGACCTTCTTGCCGGCGTCTTTACCGGTCGTCGCCGCCGGGACGTGGTTGGCGGCGCGCAGCGACTGGGTGTCCAGCACGACGGCGCTCGGGTCCTCGGCGCGGCCGGCCTTCTCTCGCGCCTGACAGCGCAGCAGGTCATGGATCGCCTGGTCAGTACCGTCGTCACGCCACAACGCGAAGTAGTAGTACGTCGCCGATTTGGGCGGCAGGTCGTGCGGCAGATAGGCCCACTGGCAGCCGGTCCGGGTCTGGTAGAGGATCGCGTTCACGATTTCCCGCAACTCGTAGCCGCCGCCCTGTTGGCCGGTCACCGAGACGCGTTTCGCCTGCCACGCCTGCAAAAACGGCCCGATCAGGTCCCACTGCGCGTCGGTCACGTCGCTCGGATACCGCTGTCGATCACTCATGACCAGCGCAACGCTGCCATGATCTCCCGGTCGCGATCGAGGCTCACCTTTCAATCCTTCGAGTGATCACCATCTATGACAAACCTCTGGAATGATCCCCAACCGGACCCAACACATAGATCAACGCGAAGACCACCGAACCACCCTCTCACCGTGCTGCGGGTGTCCGTGGTTTCGGAAAATGCCGGCGTGCCCGTGCCCGTGCCCGTGCCCGTGCCCGTGCCCGTGCCCGTGCCCGTGCCCGTGCCCGTGCCCGTGCCCGTGCCCGTGCCCGTGCCCGTGCCGCGGCGCGGCGCCAGAAGCCGGCCCGCCCGGCTGCCGGGCCGTGATCGGTCGGGGCGGGCTGCGGACGACTGCCGGCGTCGGGCGGACGGCGATACCTCGACGCCGGGAGCTCTTCAGCGCCGCCACCGGGGTGCGCCGCGCCAGCGCACCCTGGGCGGTCGTTGCGCTGAGTGATCGCAGTTCGGCGACAGAGCTGTGGGCGCTCTAGTGATCTACCTCACGGTCAAATACGGTCGTCGATGTATCGCAAGACCGGGAAAGCACGACCACCGACACGGAGGTCAGGACATGCGTACGAGCAGCAGGCCGCGGATGATCGCCGCGCTCGCCGTCGCCGTCTCTCTCATCGCCGCCTGTTCCGGCGACGGGGACGGCGGTGGTGGCGCTGAGGGCGGTGACGCCGCGGGATACCCGGAGCAGAACATCACCTTCGTCGTGCCGTTCAGCGCCGGCGGCCCGACCGACACCGTCACCCGGATGATCGCCGACCCGATGGCCAAGGCGCTCGGCGGGAAGATCGTCGTGCAGAACGTCGAGGGCGCCGGCGGCACGGTGGCCGCGGGCCAGGTCGCGCAGGCCGAGCCGGATGGTTACACCGTGCTCATGCACCACATCGGCATGTCGACCGCGCCCGCCCTGTACAAGGATCTGGGCTACCAGCCGCTCGACGACTTCGCGACCGTCGGCCTGGTCACCGAGGTGCCGATGACCGTCGTCGCCCGCAAGGACTTCCCGCCGACGTCGCTGGCCGAGCTGACGGCGTACGTGAAGGCGAACTCGGACAAGGTCACCCTCGCCAACGCCGGCATCGGCGCCGCGTCGCACCTGTGCGGCCTGCTGTTCCAGGCGGCCGCCGGCGTCAAGCTGCAGGAGGTTCCGTACCAGGGGACCGGCCCGGCGCTGACCGACCTGGTCGGCGGGCAGGTCGACTTCATGTGCGACCAGACCACCAACACCACCGGGCAGATCTCCGCGGGCAAGGTGAAGGCGTACGCGGTGACCACCCCGGAACGGGTGAAGAGCCTGCCGGACCTGCCCACCACGGCCGAGGCCGGGATGCCGCAGCTGGCGGTCAGCGTGTGGCACGGCCTGTACGTCCCGGCCGGCACCCCGGACGCGATAGTGCAGAAGCTCTCCGGCGCGCTGACGACGGCCCTCGCCGATCAGGCGGTCATCGACCAGATGGCCAAACTCGGCACCGCCCCGGTCGCCGCCGGGGACGCGACCCCGCAGGCGCACCGGGCGCACCTCGAGGAACAGCTGACGACCTGGGCGAAGGTCATCTCCGACGCCGGCGTCAAGGCTTCGTAGGTGCAGCAGCGGCGATCCCTCCCGGACGTGCTCGCCGGGGGAATCTTCGTCCTGATCGGTGGCGTGTTCGTGGTGGGGGCTCTCGGTTACGACCGGGGGACCCCGCTGCGGATGGGCCCCGGCTACTTCCCGCTGCTGGTCGGCGTGATCGTGACCGTCCTGGGCCTGGCGATCGTGGTCAAGGGGCTGGTCGCCGGTGAGGAGATCCCTTTCGAGAAGGTTCCGTGGCGTGCGGTCGTACTGATCGTGGTTGCGGTCGTGTTCTTCGGGTTCTTCGTGCGGCGCCTCGGGTTCGTGCCGACGTCGTTCGTGACCGCGCTGCTCACCGCGCTGGCCAGTAAGCGCGTGCGGCCGCTCACCGCGGTGGCGGTGGCGGCCGGACTGACCGTGGCCGCCACGCTGATCTTCGTCGTCGGGCTCCAGCTGCGGCTCCCGTTGTGGGGCTGGTGATGGATCTTCTCGACAACCTGGTCCTGGGTTTCTCGACGGCCTTCCTGGTCCAGAACGTTCTGTACTGCTTCGTCGGGGTGCTGCTCGGCACCGCGGTCGGCGTGCTGCCCGGCATCGGCCCGACCGCGACGGTGGCGATGCTGCTGCCGATCACGTTCAACTTCGAGCCGGTCACCGCACTGATCATGCTGGCCGGCATCTACTACGGCGCGCAGTACGGCGGTTCGACGACGGCCATTCTGATCAACCTGCCCGGCGAGTCGTCGGCCGCGGTCACCGCGCTCGACGGGCACGAGATGGCCCGGCAGGGGAGGGCCGGCCCGGCGCTGGCCGCGGCCGCGATCGGCTCGTTCATCGCCGGCACGGTTGCCACTGTTGTGCTGGCCGTCGCCGCGCCACCGCTGGCGAACGTCGCCCTGAAGTTCGGTCCGGCGGACTACTTCGCGCTCGTACTGTTCGGTCTGATCGTCTCGATCGCGCTGGCGCGCGGCTCCGCGCTCAAGGCGCTGGCCATGATCGCGCTCGGCATCCTGCTGGGCACGGTCGGGCAGGACATCTACACCGGTACGCCGAGGTTCGTGCTCGGCCAGCGCGAACTGTACGGCGGCATCGACTTCGTGTCGGTGGCCGTCGGCATGTTCGGCATCGCCGAGATCCTGCGCAACCTGGAGAACGAGCGGGACCGCCCGGCCCTGCTCGGCACGGTGACGAGCCTCTGGCCGACCCGGGAGGACCGGCGCCGGATGGCCGGCCCGATCGCGCGTGGCACCGGGCTCGGCGCCGCGCTGGGTGTGCTGCCCGGCGGCGGGCACGTGCTGGCCTCGTTCACCTCGTACGCGGTCGAGAAGCGGATCTCGAAGCGCCGGGACGAGTTCGGGCATGGCGCGATCGAGGGTGTGGCCGGCCCCGAGTCGGCGAACAACGCGGCCGCGCAGACGTCGTTCATCCCGCTGCTGACGCTCGGTCTGCCCGCGCACCCGGTGATGGCGCTGATGGTCGGGGCGTTCATCGTGCACGGCATCACCCCCGGCCCGAACGTGATCACCGATGAGCCGGCGCTGGTGTGGGGCCTGATCGCGTCCATGTGGATCGGGAACGTGCTCCTCGTACTGTTGAATCTGCCCTTGATCGGCATCTGGGTGCGCATGTTGCGGATCCCCTACCAGGTGCTGTTCCCGATGATCGTGCTGTTCGCCGTGATCGGCACCTATTCGCTGGGCTTCAACGCGTTCGACGTCTACGCGATCGCCTTCTTCGGCATTCTCGGCTACGTCCTGATCAAGTGTGGCTGCGAGCCGGCGCCGCTGCTGCTCGGCTTCGTGCTCGGCCCCCTGCTGGAGGAGAACCTGCGGCGGGCGCTGATCATCTCGCGCGGCGACCCGCTGATCTTCTTCACCCGGCCGATCTCGGCGACCCTGCTGATTTTGACCGCGGTGGCGCTGATCATCGCCGCGCTGCCGGTGATCCGCCGGCGACGCGAGGTCGTGTTCGCCGAGGAGGAGTAGCCTCGCCTGGTGTCCATCCGTGGTCTCGCCGCCACCTGCGCCGCTGTGCTGCTCCTCGCGGGCTGCGGCGTTCCGGCGCAGGACAAGCCGCATTCGGTCGACCTGCCCCGGCGCCCGCTCAACGGCACCTCGTCAGCCCCGGCGTCGGGCGTGGTCGGCGACGTGGCGCAGGTGATGTACCTGATTCGCGACAACCGCCTGGTGCCGACCGTGCGACGGTTCGCGGAGATGCCCGATCCGCAGGAGCAACTCGACCAGCTGATCGCCGGGCCCACCGCGGCCGAGCAGGCCGTCGGGTTGTCGACGGCGCTGAGCGCTGCCGCGCTCCGGGTGGGCCTGCCGAGCGGCGGGGGGACGGTCGCGGTCGAGGTGGCCGAGGCCGAGGAGGGCACCGCCCGGACCGACGAGATGCTTGCGTACGGCCAGATCGTCTGCACCCTCACCTCGCGCGCCGACGTCGCCGCGGTCACGTTCGTGCGCGACGGTCAGCAGCTGCGGGTGCCGCGCGGCGACCTGACGCTGTCCAGTGATCCGCTGCGGGAATCCGACTACCGGGCTCTCGTCGGCTCGGCCTGACCGCCGCAGCCGGCGTGCGGGGTGCACGCCGGCCGTACGGGTCAGGCGGCGCCGTACCCGAAACTGCCGATCAGTTTGGTCCGCGTGTGGTCGTAGTAGACGCTGACCGAGATCCGGGTGCCCTCGGCGAAGGAGAACTCCCTGGTGCCGTAATCGATGGCATTGTTGGTGCCCGGAGCCTGGTAGGTGCCGTAGCAGACGTCCCGGTACCCGGTGCACAGCTCGTAGTAGACGGTGTCGCCGTCGTTGCGCGTGTCGTAGAACCAGAACTTCTCGCCGTACGGATGGAACTCCGCCTTGCCGACCAGGCCGCTGCCGTCGCGGATCTCCACCTTGATGGCGATGCCCCCGGCATCGAAGCGGAAGAGCGTGCCGTCGGCCGAGTCGGCGAGCCGGCAGCCGTTGCTCTCGCGCACCACCGTGAGCACACCGGAGGCCCGCCAGCAGTCGTCGGTGTCCACGACGGCCGCCCGGTAGGACAGGTTGCTGTACGCCTGCGCCGGGCTGGCGACCAGCGTGGATGCGAGTACGAGGCCGGCCACCGCGAGGAAGCGTCTCATCTCGTCCCCCTTGATCTTGATCGATGAGACAGGGATCCTATCGACTGACGACTATCGCTGGGGGGCCGGCGACCGGCCTCTGGCGAACCACAGGATGAGGCCGGCGAAGGAAGCGAAGGACATCGTTCTTCTCCTCGGGTGAGTGGGTCAGGCGTCGCGGCGGCTGAAGCTGATCGCGCCGGCGATGAGGGCGAGAAGCACATATCCGGCCGTCACCGCCGCCGCGCCGCCCTGTGAGAGCAGGTAGGGATGGTTGCCGCCGGCCAGTTGCGGCGTCAGGTTGGGCAGCAGGACCGAGGCGAGCCGCAGTTGCCACACCGTCGGCAGGAAGTGGGCGAAGATCGGCGCCACCAGCACGAGCGCGCCGAGCGTGGTCAGCGCGGCCGCGGTGGACCGCAGGAGCGCGCCCAGACCCATCGCCACCAGGCAGGTCACCGTCACGATCAGGGTTGCGCACAGGACGGTCGGGACGGCGTCGGTCCACTGCGGCCACGGGTTGATCGGTGCCGGCCGGTCGCCGAGCAGCAGCCTCGCGTCGGCGAAGGCGAGCAGTGCGAACAGGGCGCCGCAGCCGAGGCCGACCAGGCCGGCCACCGTCGCCTTGGCGCCGATCAGCAGACGCCGCTGGGGTACGGCCAGCAGGCTCGGACCGATCGACCGGGTGGTGTACTCGCTGGTGATCAGCATCGCGCCGATCGCTCCGACGAAGAACATCACGAACGGCATGGTCACCACGGTCGGGTCGGCCGTCTCGTAGTTCGCGCGGTCCGCCGGGGTGGCCGCGTCGTACGACTGGACAAGGAAGAACAGGATCAGCGCGCCCAGCGCGGTCGCGGCCACCCCGCCGGCGAGAAAGGCCCAGGTCGACCGGAGGGTGCGTACCTTCATCCACTCGGCGGCCACAGCGTCGCGCATCGACGTCGTCATCGGTACTCCAAAGCCTCGTCGGTCATTTCCAGATAGACGTCCTCGAGCGTGGCGCTGCGCGGCGTCAGCCCGTGGACGGGAATCGATGCCGCTGCGGCGGCGTCGCCGATGGCCGGCGCGTCCACCCCGACGGCGACCAGATCGCCATCGTCGGTGCGGGTCACCGTGGCGCCGAGCCGCGTCAGGACCCCGGCCAGCTCAGCGGTGCGGGGCGTGCGGACGAGCACGTCGCGCTCGAACCGCTCGCGCATCTCCGCCACCGAGGTGTCCTCGAGCAGCCGGCCCTTGCCGATGATTAGCACCCGGTCGACGGTGACTGCCATCTCGTTCATCAGGTGGCTGGAGAGCAGCACGGTACGGCCCTCCGCGGCCAGCGAGCGCAGCGTCGAGCGGATCCACCGGATGCCGGCCGCGTCCAGGCCGTTGACCGGCTCGTCGAGCAGCACCACCGCCGGGTCGCCGAGCAGGGCGCCGGCGATGCCCAGGCGCTGGCGCATGCCGAGGGAGAACCCGCCGACCCGTTTGTGCGCCACCGCGGCCAGGCCGACCTGCTCCAGCACCGCGGTCACCCGCGCCCTGCCGATGCCGTTGCTGCGGGCCAGGCAGGCGAGATGGGTGAACGCGCTGCGGCCGGGGTGGGCGGCGTCGGCGTCGAGGACCGCGCCGACCTCGTGCAGCGGGCGGCGGATCCCGGCGTACCGGCGGCCGCCGATCAGGGCCTCGCCGGAGGTGGGCCGGTGCAGGCCGAGCACCATGCGCATCGTGGTGGACTTGCCGGCCCCGTTGGGCCCCAGGAAACCGGTCACCACGCCCGGCCGGACCTCGAAGGACAACCGGTCGACGGCCGTCGTGGCCCCGTACCGTTTGGTCAGCTCCCGTAGCTCGATCATGCCGAGAAGCGTGTCAGCGGGGGTGGGGCCGGCGAGTCTGCCCGGAGTCGGAAATGGAGGTATGACCTGGGTCAGACGCGCCGTCCCGGTCCGCCGGATAGCTTGAGCGCGTGAAACCGGCACGCGGCACGCTGATCGACGGGGCCACCGCCGCCCTGCTGACCTATCTGATCGCCACTGCGACGCTCGACCCGCCGGGTCCGGCGTACACCGGTCCCGCTGCCGTGGCGTGGCTGGCCGGCGCGGCGATCGCGTTGCCGCTGGTGGCCCGCCGCTGGTGGCCGCTGCCGGTGTTCGCCGTCGTGGCCGCGGCCGCCGCGATCGCCACCGCCACCGGCGTCGTCGGCTTCGGAGTGATTGTCCTGACCTGGGTCCCGGTCGTGCTCGCGCTCTACTCAGCGGCCGCTGTGGCCGGCCGGATCGCGTCAGTTCTGATCCTGGCCGGCGGTCTGGCCGCGCCGGGCATCACCATTCCCTGGCTGTACCTGCGCACCGGAGTCAGCCCTGCCACGGCGCCGGAGAGCGAGGCGCCACTGTGGTGGCAGGTGGAACTCGGTGTGGTCGTCGTGATCCTGGCCGTCGCCTGGACCACCGGCCGCCTGATCCGGTGGCGGCGCGCCCTGCAGGCCGACTCCGCCCGCCGGCTGGCCCGCGACGCGGTCGCCGACGAACGGCTGCGGATCGCCCGCGAACTGCACGACATCGTCGGGCACAGCCTCAGCCTGATCGCGGTGAAAGCGACCGTGGCCAACCACATCGCCGAGGAGAAACCGGCCGAGACCCGGGCGGCCCTGCTGACGATCGAGAAGACCAGCCGGTCCGCGCTCACCGAGATCCGGCGGCTGCTCGACGTGCTGCGCGAGGACGACGACCCGGCCGCCGAACTCGCCCCCTCACCGGGCGCCGCCGACCTGCCCGACCTCGTCGAACGGCTGCGCTCCGCCGGGCTGCGTATCGACCTCGAGCTCAGCGGCGCCGGGGAACTGCCGACGGCGGTCGGCCTCACCGTCTACCGCATCGTCCAGGAGTCGCTCACCAACGTCATCAAACACGCGGACGCGAGCCATTGCCGGGTGCTGGTCCGGGCCGGCGACGGCGAAGTGCACATCGAGGTGACCGACGACGGCCGCGGCCGGCAGCCGGCCCGGAAACGGCGTGCGGGTCAGGGCCTGATCGGCATGCGGGAGCGTGTGACCATGTACGGCGGCAGCCTCGCCACCGACACCCGCCCGGAAGGCGGGTTCCGGGTCGTGGCCGCCATTCCGTACACCGCAGCGGAGGAGACCGCGTGACCGGCATCAGCGTCCTTCTCGCCGACGATCACCCCCTGATGCGGGAGAGTTTCCGGGCGCTGCTCGACGCGTCACCCGGCCTCACCCCGGTCGGCGAGGCGGGCAACGGCGCCGAGGCCGTCCGGCTGGCCCGGGAGCTGCGGCCGGACGTGGTGCTCATGGACGTCCGGATGCCCGAGATGGACGGGATCGAGGCGACCCGGCAGATCTGTGCGGAGACGTCCGCCGTACGCGTGCTGATCCTGACCACCTTCGACCTCGACGAATACGTCTATGCCGCACTCCAGGCCGGCGCCAGCGGCTTCCTGGTCAAGGACGCCACAGCGGCCGAGCTGCTCAACGGCATCCGGCTGGTCGCCGCCGGCGAGGCGCTGCTCGCGCCCCGCGTCACCCGCCGGCTCATCGACGCCTTCACCAAACAGGGCAAACCCCGGTCCGGTACGCCGCGCGGCCTCGAAACGATCACGGAGCGGGAACGCGAGGTGCTGACCCTGATCGCCGGTGGCCTCTCCAACACCGAGATCGCGGAGCACCTGCACCTGGGCGTTGGCACCGTGAAGACCCACATCGGACGCCTGCTGCACAAGCTCGCCGCCCGCGACCGCGCCCAGCTGGTGATCGCCGCCTACGAGTCCGGCCTGGTTACCCCGGCGCGCTGATCGACCCCGGAGAGGCCCAGCAGCGGCAGGTAAGCGGTCCGGCGGCATGCTGCCAGCAGTTCTTGTAGCTGGTCGTCGTTCTCGGACACCGCGCGGCCCTCCACCCGGGCGAAGTAGCGCACCAGGAAGTCCTCGACGAGCGTGCTCCGGATCCGGTCCGGTGCCGGGCTCACGGCTTCGTCGGCCTCGATCACGAGAAGCAACAGGTCGGGCAGGCGTCCCGCTCCCGGCATCAGCTCAGGCATCAGGTAGGGGATCGGCAGGCGTCGTCCGCCGAACCCCGCGTAGAGCCGCAGCCGCGCATCGTCATCGCCGTACTCGGAACCGCCGTCTCGCGCGGCACCGGGGTCCCCGGCTTCGGCGAAGACCACGTGGGGCTCGAGCGCCGCCCGCCAGTGCGCCCCCGCGACCGCGACGAGCCGGCGGCCGATGCCCTGGCCGCGCAGATCAGGCCGAACGGCGAAATAGCAGAGAAGCGCAGCCCGGACGTCGGCGAACCACTCCAGAAAGAGCGCACCCACCGGCTCCCCGTCCGGCGTCGTCGCCACCGCCCCGAGCAGTTCGTCAGCGGAGAGCCGTTGTTTCAGCTTCTCGAAGGGTTCCCGCTCAGCGGGCGGAAAGCTCGGCGCGATCACCGCGTCGTACAGCCTGCGCAGCGTGCCGGCGTCCGGCTCCCCCTGGAGGAGTCGGATCGAGACCTCACCCACGTCGAGCCGCCCTCCGGTCTGTTGTCCTGGTCAGGTTCACGCTTTGCGGGCGACACCGCCGTAGTGCGGAACCGGCTGCGCGTCCTCGTTGCCGGTGTCGGGCCGCCAGCGCGAGCAGCTGACGACGCCGGGCGCAACGAGCTCGAGGTCGCCGAACAGGTGCTGAACCTGCTCGGCGCTGCGAAGCACCATCTTGGCCGCCGGACCCTCGTTCCACAGCCGCAGCGCCTCCACCATGGTCGCCCCGTTGATCTCCGTGGTCGGATGCGAGATCGCCACATAGCTGCCGGCGGGAAGCGCGCCGACGAGCCGGGCGACCAGACCGGCGGCCTCGCCATCGTCGGGAACGAAGTTCAGAATGCCCAGCATGGTCAGCGCGATCGGCTGGTCGAAGTCGAGGGTGCTGCGCGCACCCTCGATGATCACTTCCGGCTGGCGCAGATCGGCTTCGAGGTAGTCGGTCCGGCCCTCCGGGTGGCTGGTCAACAGGGCGCGGGCGTGGACCAGCACCAGGGGGTCGTTGTCCACGTAGACGACCCGGCTGCTCGGAGCGACCGCCTGAGCGACCTCGTGCGTGTTGTTCGCGGTCGGGATGCCGGTCCCGACGTCGAGGAACTGCCGGATACCCACCTCACCGGCCAGATATCGAATGACCCGGCCCAGGTAGGCGCGGTCGGCACGGGCCGACTCGACCATCTCGGGGACCATCTCCAGGATCTGATCGGCGACCGCCCGGTCGACGGCGAAGTTGTCCTTGCCGCCCAGCCAGTAGTTCCAGAGACGCGCGGAGTGCGGCACCCCGCTGTCCAGCTTCGAAATGGCGCTGCTCGACTCGGACACCGGTGTCCTCCGATTCGCTACGAAAGGGCTCGCGGCCAGAGACTAGCCGGTGCGATCGACACACGTCATCTCCCTCCAAAAGGACGACAACACGCTAGCGTCAAGGCTTGTATAGGAGCTGATCTATCTCTGGGAGGTCAGATGAGCGTACGTGCACGGACCATGGCCGCCGCCGGCGCGCTGATCACGGTTGCGACCCTTGCGGTGGGTGGCACGGCAGCCGCCGCCGCTCCGTTGCCGGCGCCCGCCCCGACGGGCGTCACCCACGAGGAGAATCCCCGCGTACCGGAGGGCGCGGTCTGGACGGAGGCGTACTTCCCGTCCGCCGACAACAGCGGCGTCGAACTCCATGCCGACGTCCTCCGGCCGGCGAACCTGCCGTCGCGCGCCAAGACACCGGTGATCCTCGCCGTCGGCCCGTACTTCAGCCACGCGGGCCAGACCGGGCCGGAGGGGTGGCCGCAGACCGGCCCGTCCAGCCGGTTCGCGGACTTCACGAGCGGCACGGACCTGTTCGCCCGCGGCTACACCTACGTCATGGTCGACCTGCGCGGCTTCGGTGGGAGCACCGGCTGCCTCGACTGGGCGGGCCCGGGCGAGCAGGCCGACGTGAAGGCCGCGATCCAGTGGGCGGCGACTCAGCCGTGGTCCACCGGCAAGGTGGGCATGTACGGCAAGTCGTACGACGCCGTCACCGGCCTCGTCGGTAACAACCTGCGCCACCGAGCGCTCAAGGCCGTCGTGGCCCAGGAGCCGGTGTGGGACATGTACAACTACCTGTTCAGCAACAAGGTTCCCCGGCCCAATGTGACCGGCACGCCGAACGCCTACAACGGCATCGCCACGCTGGCGCCGCTGCCCGACGACACCGACCGCTACCAGGCCAACGCGGCGTACGAGCAGAACCACCCCGAATGTCTCGCCGACAACCTCACGAACAACAACAACCCTGACAACGACTCGCCCTACTGGCGCGCCCGGGACCTCGCGGCCCAGGCGAGGGGCACGAACACCCCGCTCTTCGTCACGCAGGGCTTCATCGAGAACAACACCAAGCCCGAGGACATGGAGGAGTACCTCGACAACCACCGCGGCGTCGAGCGGGGCTGGCTGGGGCAGTGGGAGCACGTCCGCGGCAACGAGACGAACGATCAGGGTCAGCTGCTCATGGGCCGGGCCGGGTTCTTCGACGAGGTCATACGCTTCTACGACCGCTACCTGAAGGGCATCCGGCCGGCGGTGCACGACCCGGCTTACGCCATCGAGGACAACACCGGGGCGTGGCGCGCGCAGCCGACCTGGCCGGCGCCGACCTCGTACGCCAGGCCCGCCCTGGCCGACGGAGAGTACGTCGACGACGGCATCGCCGCGACGCTGGCCGCACCCGCCGGTCAGGAGTGGGACATGGAGCACTACACGGATCCCGCCCCGCCCGCCGCCAAGAGCCGCGCTGCCGCCGACGCGCACAGCTATTTCACCTGGTCCACGCCGGTCGAGTCCCGGCTGCGGATCACCGCCACGCCGCGGATCACGATGAACGCGAGCGCGACGGGCAACGTCATGGTGCGGCTGTGGGACGTCGCTCCGGACGGGACCGCGGTGATGTTCGACGAGAACGTAGCGCTGATCGAACGTGCGGGCCGCGTCGCGTTCGACCTGAAATCCACCGACTGGACGCTTGAGGTGGGTCACCAGCTGGGCGTTCAGATCGGGACGATCAACAGCGGAAGCTGGCGCGACACCCCGAGCGGCAACACGATCGAGATCACCCGCGCGCGGCTGAGCCTCGCGCTGCAGAACCCGCGGTTCGACGTCCCGACTCAGGGCGATCGGTCGCCGTTCCTCGACACCTACCTGCGGCAATACACCCGAACGCTCACCGGCGTGGGCGAGGGAACCTTCCGGCTCGCCCTCGGTCACCGGCACTGACGAGCTGTGACGGTTGGACTGCCCGGCCCTGCGAGCGGCCGGGCAGTCGGATCCTCATCCAGAAGCTGCCAGAATCACCGCATGAACGGTCCTGACCTGGTCCTGGTGCTGCGCTATCGCAAGGCGGTGACGTACGGCTTCCACGTCCTCCTGGGCGCGCTCGGCGAGCACGAGACCGCCACCCGGTACGAGGTCCGGTTCGGGGAGAACGTCGAGGAGACCGCCCGGCACATCCGGGAGGCGGGCGACACCCGGGTGCTGGTGCTCTGGTCGTTCTACTCGCCGGACGCGGCCGCGCTCGCCGAGGAGCTCCAGCAGATCCGCGCGCTCGCCGACGGCCCGAACGTCACCCACCTGGCCGGCGGCGTGCACGCGACCGCCGAGCCGGTGCAGACGCTCGACGCGGGCTGGGACATGGCAGCGATCGGCGAGGGCGAGTCCACCCTGCTCAGCCTGGTCGACGCGAAAGGCGACCCGGCCGGCATCACCGGCCTCGCCTACCGTTTGGCCGGCGAGGTGAAGAAGACCGGCAAGGCGAGGCAGCTACCCCTCGACGAGTTCCCGGGCTTCGCCCTGAAATGGGACAAGTTCAACGCCCTGGAGATCACCCGCGGCTGCATCTACGCCTGCCGGTTCTGTCAGACGCCGTTCATGTTCTCCGCCCGGTTCCGGCACCGCAGCCTGGAGAACGTGCGCTGGCACGTCGACCAGATGCGCGCGCGTGGCCTGCGTGACGTCCGGTTCATCACGCCGACCGCGCTGTCCTGGGGCACCCAGACCGAGGAGCCGAACCTGGCCGCCGTCGAGGAACTGCTGGCCTCCTGCCGGGAGGGGATCGGGCCGAACGGGCGGGTGTTCTTCGGGTCCTTCCCCAGCGAGATCCGGCCCGAGCACGTCAGCCGCGAGGCGTTGCGGCTGGTCAAGAAGTACTGCAACAACAACAACATCATCGTGGGCGCGCAATCCGGATCGGACCGGGTGCTGGGCGCGGCCAAGCGAGGGCACGACACCGAAGAGGTACGCCGTGCCGTCCGCCTCGGCGTCGAAGAAGGCTTCCGGATCAACGTGGACATGATCTTCGGAATGCCCGGCGAGGACCGGACCGACGTGGACGCGTCCCTCGGCCTGGCCCGTGAACTGGCCGACCTCGGCGCCCGCATTCACGCCCACACGTTCATGCCGCTTCCCGGCACCCCGTGGCGGGACGCCCCACCCGGCGACGTGGACCCGGACACCATCCGCGAGGTCGACCGCCTCTCCCGGCGCGGCGCCCTCTACGGCCACTGGCAGAAGCAGCGCGACCACGCCGCCCGCCTCGCCGCAGCCGCCGAGGCCTACCCGCGCCCCGGCCGCAGCCGAACCCTCCTGCCCACCCTCCCACCAACACCCACCAACCCCAGCTGACCGCCAGCGTTGCCTCCCGGCCGCGCAGGCAGCGCCGGGCGTCAGCCCGCAGGCTCGGCTGACCGCCAGTGTTGCGTCCCGGCGGCGCAGGCAGCGTTGGGCGTCAGCCCGCAGGGCTCGGCTGACCGCCAGTGTTGCCTCGCGGCGGCGGAGGCAGCGGTGGGCGTCAGCCCGCAGGCTCGGCTGACCGCCAGCGTTGTCTCCCGGCGGCGGAGGCAGCGGTGGGCGTCAGCCCGCAGGGCTCGGCTGACCGCCAGTGTTGCCTCCCGGCCGTGGAGGCAGCGGTGGGCGTCAGCCCGCAGGCTCGGCTGACCGCCAGCGTTGCCTCGCGGCGGCGGAGGCAGCGCTGGGCGTCAGCCGGTTGTCAGGGGGTCGCGGCGGTCAGCGCCAGCTGGGCCGGCTCCGGGGAATCGTCGGCGGGCGGTGGGACCGGGCGGGGACGGCCGGCCCGGCCGGACCAGACTGCGGCGTTGACCGCTGCCCAGGCCGCACCGAGCACCAGCGCGGCCACCGTCTCGCTCATCCGGCTCCAGCCGAGATAGACCCATGACCCCGCGCACAACACCGTGCCCACCGCCGCCAGCGTCCAGACCGCGACCTGCCACGACCAGGGCAGACCTCGCGCCACCAGCCAGGCGAGCAGCCCGGCCGCGGCGGCGACCTGCGCGGTCTGTCCGGCCGACATGGTGGCCAGGGCGAGCGCCGCCGCGTCGAGCGGCACGTTCCCGTCGAACTCGGCGGGCGTTGGGAAGACCAGCGTCTCGGCAGCCTGCCAGCCGGGCGGGACAGCCATGGCCAGCACGGCCGCCAGGATCGCCGCGGGCAGCACCGGCCCGAGCGCCTCCAGCAACCCGGACCCGCCACCGCGCCGCAGCCCGGCCCATCCGCCCCGCGCACCGAGCCCGGCCAAGCCTGCAGCGGACCGAAGCGAGGGCGAGGTGAGGCCGGCAGGGGAGCGGAGGAAGAGGGACGTGCGGGGCCACCACCAGCGGATCAGGGAGACCGCGACCGCGAGGGCGATCAGGACCTCGGGCACCAGCGTGGTGGCGGTTTCCAGGGCGAACAGATACCCGTCCGACGTCCACTGGGATCGGGCCCACTCCGCCACCGCCTGGTCCGTCGCGGCGAGGCCGCTGAAGCGGACGACCGCCGGGATCGCCGCGACCAGCAGCACCGCGAGGCTGGTGAGCAGCCCGAGGCTCAGCCCGGCCGCCGCAACCGGATGCCACAGCCGGGGCGGCCACGGGTTCGCCGGCCAGGACAGGGAACGGGCGAATGCGCGTACCGGATCGGGGTGTTGACCGAACCATCGGCCGGCCAGGATGAGGCCGAGAAGGATCAGTGTCAGCGCCGCCAGCGCGCCGGCGGCACGCCCGGCGCGGGCGGCAAGGATGTCGTAGGAGGCGCCCGCCAGGTAGCTTGCGCCTACCATCCACAGAGACCACAGCATCGCCGCCGGCGTGTGCCAGGCAAGGAAGCGACCGCGGGGTACGCCCGAACGAGCCGCCAACCGTGGCATGAGGGTCCGCGCACCGACCACCCACTGACCGAGAAAGATCGCCCGCCCGCCGTGCCGCGCGAAGAGCCGCTCGGCGCGTTGCCAGCGTGAGTTCGTGACCGCGACCGCGCGGCGGGAGCCGGAGAGATAGGCCAGGTTGCCGCCGAGCAGGGCGGAGAAGACCGCCACCGCCAGGGCCGGGACGAGCGGGACGACGCCGGCGTTGGCCAGCAGTCCCATCGCCACCAGCGCGGTCGCGGCCGGCAGCACCAGCCCGGCGATCAGGGCCGTCTCGGCGGTGACCAGGACGGCGACGACGAGGTACACGAGTGCCGGTGGCAACCCGCCCAGAAGATCATTCAGCCAGCCCATATCGATCAACCTAGGGTCTTGGGTACGCGCGGCGGATCGGTGATGCTCCTTAGGGATCCACCGATATCCCGGAGGGGACGATGCACCGAATCCTGCAGCGGATCGACGAGCTCGCCGCCCATCTGGCCACCCGTGACGACACCGTCGCGGTCCTCGGCCTCGGTTCGGCGGGCGCCCAGCGCGCCCGCCTCGACGACCATTCCGACCTCGACTTCTTCCTGATCGTCGCCGAGGGCGCGAAGTGGCGGTACGTGGACCGGCTGGACTGGCTGGAGGCGCCCTGCCCGGTGGTCTACAGCTTCGCCCATGCCCGTTCCGGCCGGAAGGCTCTCTATCAGGACGGCATCTACGCGGAATATCTGGTGCTCACTCCGGCGGAGCTGCCGCGGGTGCCGTTCTCCGGCGCGCGGGTGGTGTGGCGGCGTGACGACGCCCCGGCCGGGCTCGCGCAGAGCGAGGCGCCGGTGCCCCGCGACCCGTACGACACCGTCGACTACCACCTGAACGACGCGCTCACCTGTCTCTACTCGGGCCTGCACCTGGAGTTGCGCGGCGAGCACCTGGCCGCCGCGAGGTTCATCCAGAACCGCGCCGTCGACGGGGTGATCGCCCTGCTGCGCCGTAGTGAGGGCGAGACGCCGTACCGGGATCCCTTCGACCCGGCCCGGCGGGTGGAGCGGGCGTACCCGGCGGAGGTGCTGCCGCTGGCCGCGATGGTGCCCGGTTACACCGCGAACCTGGCGGCTGCCCGCGCCACGTTCGAGTGGTTGTGCCGGCGCTTTCCGGTGGATCCGGCGATCGGGGAAGCGATCCGCGGCCTGCTCGGCCGTTCGGACGATTATCGGTGATCTTCGAAGCGAGCAGTGTCTATACCCATGGTGGAGACAGTTCCGAAGTGGCGGGCCGTCGTCCTGGACTTCCTGGAGCGGGCCGGCTGGTCGGCGGGGCAGGTGTTCGTGGCGACCCTGCTGGCCGGTGGTGTCGGCGCGGTCGGGCAGCTGCCGTGGAAGCAGGCGGCGACCCTGGCGATCAGCGCCTTCCTCGCTTCGCTGCTGCTCACCGGTGTGCAGTACCTCGGCAAGTTCACGCATCTGGCGTTCTGGCCGGACCTGCTGATCCGGCTGGCCAAGACGTTCCTCAGCACGCTGGCCGGGGCGATGGTCGCCGGGGTCTTCGACGTCACCACCTTCGACTGGGGCTCCGCGTTCAACGTCGCCGCGCTGGCCACCCTGGCCGCGCTCGGCAAGGGCCTGCTGGCCCGGGAGCCGGCCGCGCCGAACGGGCAGGTGCCGCCCGGCGCCAGCCCGTCCACGCTGCCGATGGGCACCTACCGGGAGGCGGTCGACCACGCGCCGCCGCCGCCCACCATCGAGGCGACCAACCCGCCCGAGGGGACGGCGGCGGTGCCGCCGTCGGGCACCCCTCCGGCCTAGTAGCCGATCGGCAGACCGGCGTAGTTCTCCGCCAGTCCGGTCGCGCCGGCCTCGCTGGTGGCCACCCACCGCAGCTGGGAGAGCTGCAGCTGGGCGTCGAACGGGTCGCCCGAGGTGTGCAGCATGGTCGTCATCCACCAGGAGAAGTGGGTGCACCGCCAGACCCGGCGCTGGGCGTCGTCGGAGTACCGGTCGGCGAGGGTCTCGTTCTTCTCGACCAGGGACGCGATCAGGGCCTTGCTGAGCAGCGCCACGTCGGCGATCGCCAGGTTCAGGCCCTTGGCGCCGGTCGGCGGGACGATGTGCGCGGCGTCGCCGGCGAGGTAGAGGTTGCCGTGCCGCATCGGGGTCTGCACGTAACTGCGCATCGGCAGCACGCTCTTGTCGGTGATCGGGCCGGGGGTGAGTTTCCAGCCGTTCTGCCCGTGGCCCAGCCGGGTGGCCAGCTCCTCCCAGATCCGGTCGTCGGACCAGGACTGCGGGTCGGTGCCGTTCGGCACCTGCAGGTAGAGGCGGCTCACCGTGGCCGAGCGCATCGAGTGCAGGGCGAAACCGTTCGGGTGCCAGGCGTAGATCAGCTCGTCGGTGGAGGGCGCGACGTCGGCGAGGATGCCGAACCAGGAGTAGGGGTAGACCTTCTCGTACTTCTCCGCGGCCGGGACGGCGTTGCGCGACGGCCCGAACGAGCCGTCACAGCCCGCGATCACGACGCAGTCCAGTCGCTGGGACACGCCCGCCTTGTCGGTGAACGTCACGAACGGACGATCTTCCAGGGAGTGCAGCGAGACGTCCGAGACCTCGTAGTGGATCTCCTGACCGTCCGCGTGGCGGGCCGCGATCAGATCCTTCTGCACCTCGGTCTGGCCGTAGACCCAGACACTGCGGCCGGCCAGGTTCACGAAGTCCAGGTGGTGCCGCTCGCCCGGCCACTGCAGATAGATGCCCCGGTGGTGGTCGCCCTCCGCGCGGATCCGGTCGCCGAGCCCCACCGACTCCAGCAGTTCGACGCTGGAGTGCTCCAGGATGCCGGCGCGGATCCGGGCCGCGACGTACTCCTCCGAGCGGGTCTCGAGGACCACCGACTCGACCCCGCCCTGGGCGAGGAGGTGGGAAAGAAGCAGGCCGGCCGGGCCGGCGCCGATGATGGCGACCTGGGTACGCATGCCCTCAGCCTTCGGCAGCCGGACGCACCGCGGCAAGACCCGAATTCCACTCAGTGGAAGCGGTGAGCGTTCGCCCGATCCCGTTGGCCGCCACCTGCAACGCGGACACCAGGCGTGGCAACTGGCGCCGCAGATCGGGCACCACCATGCCCAGGGCGGCCACCACGGCGTCGCCCCGGCGCACCGGCACGGCCACCGAGCAGGCGCCCAGGCTCATCTCCTCGCCGGTGGTCGCGTACCCCTCGGCGCGCACCCGGCGCAGCTGTTCCAGCAGGCGGGCCGGCTGGGTGACCGTGTACGCGGTGATCCGGGTGAGCGATTTCAGAACCTCCACCCGCACCTCGTCCGGCGCGTACGCCAGCAGCACTTTCCCCACCCCGGTGGCGTGCATCGGCAGCCGGGAGCCGACCCGGCTGACCACCGGCACCGACACGTGCCCGGCCAGCCGCTCGATGTAGAGCACCTCCAGCCCGTCGCGGACGGCGAGGTGCACCGTCGACAGGGTTGTCCCGTACAAATCGTGCAAAAATGGTGACGCCGCCTGGCGCAGCCCGCTCTGCACCGGGGCGAGCAGCCCGAGCTGCCAGATCCGGCGCCCGATCACGTAGTCGCCGCTCGGCTCGCGGGCCAGCGCGCCCCACCGCTGCAGCTCGCCCACCAGGCGATGGGCGGTCGCCAGGGGCAGGTCGGCACGGCGGGCGAGGTCGGTGAGGGAGAGGCTGCGGTGCTCCCCGTCGAAGGCGCCCAGGAGGGCGAGCGCGCGGGACGTGACGCTGGCGCCCACTTGCCCCTCCTTCCGCTGAGTGGAAGAAGAGTATCGCCGGAGTCCCCATGACCGCCTAGCGTCCGGAGCGTGAACATGGAGCTGTCACAAGCTGACATCAACCGGGAGATCGAGGCAGCGGCGCAGCAGCCGGCCGGCCCGCAGCCGCGGATCGACTACGCGCCGTACCGCAGCAGCGTCCTGCGGCACCCGAAGCAGCCGCTGCATCTGATCGACCCGGAGTCGGTCGAGCTGTGGGCGCCGGCGTTCGGTCACCGCGACGTCGCCGACGACGAGGCCGACCTGACGATCCAGCACGCCGGCACCCCGCTGGGCGAGCGGATGGTGGTGACCGGCCGGGTTCTGGACGGTGACGGCCGCCCGGTCGCCAACCAGCTGGTCGAGGTGTGGCAGGCGAACGCGGCGGGCCGGTACCGGCATCAGCGCGACCAGCACCCGGCCCCGCACGACCCGAACTTCACCGGCGTCGGGCGGATGCTGACCGGCCCGGACGGGACGTACCGGTTCCAGACCATCAAGCCGGGGCCGTACCCGTGGCGCAACCACCTGAACGCCTGGCGGCCGGCGCACATCCACTTCTCGATCTTCGGCAGCGACTTCACCCAGCGCCTGGTCACCCAGATGTACTTCCCGGGCGACCCGCTCTTCCCGCTGGACCCGATCTACCAGTCGATCACCGACCCGAAGGCGCGGGAGCTGCTGATCGCCCAGTACGACCACGACGTGACCACCCCTGAGTGGAGCACCGGATACCGCTGGGACATCGTGCTCACCGGCACCCACCGCACTCCGCTCGAATCCGACATCGAGGACCCTTCATGAGCGCGGTTCCGGGCCAGACCGTCGGCCCCTTCTTCCACCTCGGTCTCGAGTACGACCGGATGAACGAGCTGGTCCCGCCCACACACCCGAAGGCGGTGCGGTTGCACGGCCGGGTCTCCGACGGCAACGGCAACCCGGTCCCGGACGCGGTCCTGGAGATCTGGCAGGCCGACCCGCAGGGCCACATCCTCCGTGAGCCCGGCTCGCTGCGCCGCGACGGCTGGACCTTCACCGGCTGGGGACGGGCCGCCACCGACCCGGACGGCCATTACCAGTTCGCCACCCTCGAACCGGGCCCCACCGAGCCGGGCCGGGCGCCGTTCTTCGCGGTCACCGTCTTCGCCCGCGGTCTGCTCGACCGGCTCTTCACCCGCGCCTACCTCCCCGACGACCAGGACCTTCTCGCGAACGACACGGTCCTCTCCGCGCTGGCGCCGGACCGCCGCGGCACGCTCATCGCGCGCCGCGAGCCGCACGGTCTCGTCTTCGACGTCCGGCTTCAGGGCGAGGCCGAAACGGTCTTTCTCACCTACCCCCGCTTGCGCGACGCGTGGGCATGATCAAAACCGGGCGGGGTACGGCGTGAGCGATCTCTTGTGGCCGGGGGACGACCGGGCCGGTGACCTGTTCACCGACGCGGCCGTCCTCGCGGCGATGGTGCGGGTGGAGGCCGCCTGGCTGGACGCCCTGGTCCTGCACGGGGTGGCCGGTCCGGAGGCCCGCGACGACCTGGGCGGGCTGATCGGCCCGGCGGACGCGCCCGGCCTGGCGGTCGCGGCCGAGGGCGGCGGCAACCCGGTGATCCCGCTGCTGAAGCTGCTGCGGTCGCGGCTCGCCGAGCGCAACCCGGCCGCGGCCGCGGTCCTGCACAAGGGCCTGACCAGCCAGGACGTGCTCGACACCGGGCTCGTCCTGTGCCTGCAGGACGTGTTCGCGCGGATCCGCGACGACCTCGGCGGGCAGGTCGGCACGCTGGCCCGGCTGGCCGACGAGCACCGGGCGACGCTGATGGCCGGGCGGACGTTGACGCAGCACGCCGTACCGATCACGTTCGGCCTCAAGGCCGCGACCTGGCTGACCGGCGTGCTCGACGCCCGGGATGCCCTCGCCGCCGCGGCCGCGCGCCTGCCGGTGCAGATCGGCGGCGCGGCCGGCAGCCTGGCCGCGCCGGTCGCCCTGGCCGGCTCGCCGGAAGCAGTCCGCGACCTGGTCGACATCACCGCGGCCGCCCTGGAGCTGCCGGCCCGCACCCCCTGGCACACCGCCCGGGCGCCGCTGACCGGCGCCGCCGACGCGCTGGTCACCTGCACCGACGCCTGGGGCCGGATCGCCAACGACGTGCTGGTGGCGGCCCGCCCGGAGACCCACGAGCTCACCGAGAGCGCGGTGGACGGGCGCGGCGGCTCGTCCGCGATGCCGAACAAGCAGAACCCGGTCCTGTCGATCCTCGTCCGCCGGGCCGCCCTGGCCGCGCCACCGCTGGCCGCGACCGTGCACACCGGCGCGGCGACCGCGGTCGACGAACGGCCGGACGGCGGCTGGCACGTCGAGTGGGCCACCCTGCGCACCCTCGCCCGGCGCACCGTCGTGGCCGGGTCGCAGACCGCCGAACTGCTGGCCGGGCTGCACGTGGAGACCGCCTGGATGACCGCCAACCTGGCTGCCGCCCGGCCCGGCATCGACGCCGAACAGCACTCGGTCGCGCCGGACTCGGCGCCGGACGAGCCGTACCTCGGGGCCATCGACCAGATCATCGACGCGGCGCTCGCCCGCGCGAAGGAGTAACTGTTCCGTGCTGACCGCGACCACCTTCACCGAGGCGCCGGACCGGCCGCTGCTGCTGCTCGGCTCGTCCGTCGGGACCAGCGTCGAGACGCTCTGGGCGCGCTGCGCCGAGCGGCTCTACGGCAGCTACCACGTGGTCGGTTTCGACCTGCCCGGGCACGGCCGCAGCGACCCCGCGCCGGGCCCGTACACGATCGCCGACCTGGCTCGCGAGGTGGTCGCGCTGGCCGACCGGATCCGGCCGGGCACCTCGTTCCTGTACGCCGGCGACTCGATCGGCGGCGCCGTCGGCCTGCACCTGCTGCTCGACCATCCGGAGCGGGTCACCGCCGCCGCGCTGCTCTGCACCGGCGCGAAGATCGGCGAGGCGCAGATGTGGCACGACCGCGCCGAGCTGGTCCGCGCCGAGGGCACCGGTGTCGTGGTCGCCGGTTCGGTCGAGCGCTGGTTCGCGCCCGGCTTCGTGGACCGTTCGCCCGCGGTGGCCGAACCCCTGCTGGACGCGCTGCGCGCGACCGACGACGAGAGCTACGCGCGGGCCTGCGAGGCACTGGCGAGCTTCGACGTACGCGATCGGCTCGCCGAGATCGCCGCGCCGGTGCTCGCCGTGGCCGGCGCCGCCGACAAGCCCACCCCGCCGGACGGCCTGGCCGCGATCGCCGACGCCGTTCTGCACGGCCGGCTCGTGGTCCTCGACGGCGTCGCGCACCTCGCCCCCGCCGAGTCCCCGGAGATCGTGGCGTTCCTGCTGGACCAGCACTTCGACGCGCACCGCGCGGCCGGCATCAAGGTGCGCCGCGAGGTGCTCGGCGCGGCCCACGTCGACCGGGCCACCGCCGGCACCACCGAGTTCACCCGCGACTTCCAGGACCTGATCACCCGGTACGCCTGGGGCGACATCTGGACCCGTCCCGGACTCGACCGGCGCAGCCGCTCCCTGATCACCCTGACCGCCCTGGTCGCGCTCGGGCACCACGAGGAACTCGCGATGCACGTGCGCGCCGCCCGCACCAACGGGCTCACCGTCGACGAGATCAAAGAGGTGCTCCTGCAGACCGCGATCTACTGCGGCGTACCGGCCGCCAACACCGCTTTCCGCATCGCGCAACGTGTCCTTGCTGAGGAGTCCCTGTGACCGAATCCTTCGTCTACGCCGCCGCCCGGACCCCGTTCGGCCGCTACTCCGGCGCGCTCGCCGAGGTACGCCCGGACGACCTGGCCGCCACCGCCCTGACCGGCCTGCTGGCCAAGGCCCCCGACCTCGACCCGGCCCGGATCGACGACGTCTACTGGGGCAACGCCAACGGCGCCGGCGAGGACAACCGCAACGTCGGCCGGATGGCGGTGCTGCTCGCCGGCCTGCCGACCAGCGTGCCCGCGAGCACCGTGAACCGGCTCTGCGGCTCCAGCCTGGACGCGGCCATCATCGGTTCGCGGGCCATCGCGTCCGGTGACGCCGAGGTCGTCGTGGTAGGCGGGGTCGAGTCGATGACCCGGGCGCCCTGGGTGCTGCCGAAGCCGTCCCGTGCCTTCCCGGCCGGAAATCTGGAGGCGGTCTCCACCACGCTCGGCTGGCGCCTGGTCAACCCGAAGATGCCGGCCGAGTGGACGGCGTCGCTGGGGGAGTGCAACGAGCAGCTGGGGGAGAAGCACGGGATCGGGCGGGAGCGGCAGGACGCGTTCGCCGTACGCTCGCATCTGCTGGCCGCCAAGGCCTGGGACGAGGGCTTCTATGCCGATCTGACGGTTCCCGTCGGCGACCTGACCCGCGACGAGGGCATCCGGGCCGACAGCAGCATCGAGAAGCTGGCCCGGTTGAAGCCGTCGTTCCGCAAGGAGGGGACGATCACCGCCGGCAACGCGTCCCCGCTCAACGACGGCGCCGCCGCGGTCCTGCTCGGCTCGGAACGCGCCGCCGGATACTTCGGCGTCCAGCCGCTGGCCCGGATCGCCGGGCGGGCCGCGCACGCCGTCGACCCGCAGGACTTCGGCTTCGCCCCGGTCGAGGCGGCCGAGAAGGCGCTGCGCCGGGCCGGCATCGGCTGGTCCGACGTGGGCGCGGTCGAACTCAACGAGGCGTTCGCCGTACAGTCGCTGGCCTGCGTCGACGCGTGGGGCATCGACCCGGAGATCGTGAACACCAAGGGTGGCGCCATCGCCATCGGCCACCCGCTGGGCGCGTCCGGCGCCCGCATCCTCGGCACCCTCGCCCACGTGCTGCGCGAGCGCAACCAGCGGTGGGGCGTCGCGGCCATCTGCATCGGCGTGGGTCAGGCCCTCGCCGTCGTCCTGGAGAACGTGTGAAGACCACTATTTCTGACGCCCGGGCCGCCGTCGAGGCGGTCAAGGACGGCGACACCGTCCTGATCGGCGGGTTCGGCATGGCCGGCATGCCGGTCGAGCTGATCGACGCGCTGATCGAGCACGGCGCCGGCGACCTCACCATCGTCAGCAACAACGCGGGTAACGGCGACACCGGCCTGGCCGCGCTGCTGGCTGCGGGGCGCGTACGGAAAATGATCTGCTCTTTTCCCCGCCAGGCCGACTCCTGGGTGTTCGACGGGCTCTACCGGGCCGGGAAGATCGAGCTCGAGGTTGTCCCGCAGGGCAACCTCGCGGAACGGATGCGCGCCGCCGGCGCCGGCATCGGCGCCTTCTTCTGCCCGACCGGCGTCGGCACCATGCTGGCCGAGGGCAAGGAGACGCGTACGATCGACGGCCGCGAGTACGTCCTGGAGTACCCGATCCGCGGTGACGTGGCACTGATCCGCGCGCATGTCGCCGACCGGCTGGGGAACCTGGTCTACCGCAAGACCGCGCGCAACTTCGGCCCGGTCATGGCGACCGCGGCGGCGGTCACCATCGCCCAGGTCTCGCAGATCGTCGAGGTCGGCGCGCTGGACCCGGAGAACGTCGTCACCCCGTCGATCTACGTGAACCGGCTCGTGGAGGTCCCCCGATGAGTCTCAGCAAGGAGGATCTGGCCCGGCTCATCGCCGGCGACATCCCGTCCGGCGCCTACGTGAACCTCGGCATCGGTCAGCCGACCTCGATCGCGCGCTTCCTGGAGGAGGACAGCGGGGTCGTCCTGCACACCGAGAACGGCATGCTCGGCATGGGCGAGGTGGTCCCCGCCGAGCAGGCCGACTGGGACCTCACCAACGCCGGCAAGCAGCCGGTCACCGAACTGCCCGGCGCGGCGTACTTCCACCACGCCGACTCGTTCGCCATGATGCGCGGCGGTCACCTGGACGTCTGCGTGATGGGCGCCTTCCAGGTCTCGGCCGGCGGTGACCTGGCCAACTGGCACACCGGCGCGCCCGATGCGATCCCGGCGGTGGGCGGCGCGATGGATCTCGCGGTGGGCGCCAAGGAGGTGTGGGTGATGATGACGCTGTTCACCAAGAGCGGTGAGCCGAAGCTGGTGCCGGAGTGCACGTACCCGCTGACCGGCAAGGCCTGTGTCACCCGCGTCTACACCGAGGTGGCGACGTTCCATCTCGGTCGATCCGGGGTAACGGTCACCCAGACGTTCGGAATCACCTTCGACGAGCTGGCTTCCCGCCTGGACGTGCCGCTCTCGAAGGGGTGAGGCCACGAAGGCCGGCGGCTCAACGGCGCGCCGCCGGCCTTCGTTCAACAGCCTGTTGTCATCGGGGCTGGGCGCGCATCGCGCTGTTGAGGCGGCGCTGTTGAAGCCGCGCGGTTGAAGCGGCGCGCTCAGAGCCGCGCGTTCTGAAGGGCCGCTTTCCGGTAGGCGCCGGGTGACACACCGACCTCGCGTTTGAAGGCCGCGGCGAACGCGACTTCCGACCCGTACCCCACCTGCCCGGCGACCGCCGCGACCGTCACCCGCTCGTCCCGCAGCAGGTTCCGGGCCCGCTGCATGCGCAAGGCGAGCAGATACCGCATGGCCGGCTCACCGACCCGTCCGGTGAACCGCGCCGCGAACGCCGCCCGCGACAGCCCCGCGACACCGGCGAGCGCGGCCAGCGTCCAGGGCCGGGCGGGTTCCGTGTGCATAGCCGCGAGCGCCGCCGAGACGTACGGATCAGCGAGCCCCGCCAGCCACCCCGCGTGCCCGGCGGAGGCGTGCCGGCGCAGCGCCCGGATCAGCAGCGCGTCCGACAACCGCCCCATCACCAGGTCGCTTCCGGGCCCGCCGTCGAGCGCCTCGGCCTCCAGGGCCTCGGCCAGCGGCACGAGCCAGGGTTGCGGCCGTCCGTCCGTACCCGGAACCCGCAGCACCGGCGGCAGCCCGCGCAGGGCGGGATGGTCCGGTTCGCCCATCACGAACGCCCCGCACATCACCACGGTCTCCGGGACCGGCCCACCGCCGCGCACCCGGATGCCCGGCGTCCGGGTGGCCAGCTCGAAGCCCGCGACCACCGGCCCGGTACCGGCCCCGGGCGACTGCAACACGTGCGCGTCACCGCGCGGAAAGATCACCAGATCGCCGGTGCCGAGCGGCACGGGGTCGCCGCCGGCCAGCAGGTATTCGCAGCGCCCGTGGGTGATGAGATGCACGCCGCGCAGGCCAGGCCGGTCGAAGCCGATCCGGAACGGCGTGCCGAACTCGAGCCACCGGTATCCGGCGCTCGCGAAGTGGGCCTCGCGCAGGATCGTGCTCAGCAGATCCACGAGACGGTCGCTGTGGTTCGGCGGACGGTCACGGATGGAGTGTCCCCGCCGCCGCCCCTAGCGTCGATCGCATGACAGACACAAAGACCGCCGGCATCGCCGGACTCGATCGCATCGCGCAGGTCAAGCTGCCGGTGACCGACCTGGCCCGCAGCGTCGCCTGGTATCGCGACCTGCTGGATCTGCGCCTGTGGGCGGAGTTCCGGGAGGACGGGGTGGTCCGCGGGGCCGCGCTGATCGATCCGCTCGGCCGGTTCAACATCGCGCTGCGCGACCGTACGGTCTGCGCCAACTCACCCGACCTGCGCGGCTTCGACGTGGTCGCGTTCCTGCCCGGCAGCCGTTCGGTGCTCGCCGAGCTGATCGACCGCTGTGCCCGGTTCGGGGTCGCGCACAGCGGCATCGAGGAGACACCGGCCGGACCGCGACTGGACATTGCGGACCCGGACGGCACGGTGTTGCGGTTCTACCACTTCACCGACTCGACCGACGGTTTCCTCGGCCTGGAGTCGCGGGACGGGCAGTTGGTGGGCACCTATCCGGAGCCCTGCCTGGAGTGACGGGGAACGAGGTGGGGCTGCCTCGTTCCCCGTCGGGAGTCACAGCACGTGCGTGGACGGAGCCGAACCACGCGGTCTAGCTTTGCCTCCGTTCCTGCTGGGGATGTGTCGGGGGACTGGGAGCGCTCCCATTAACATCAATGTAACTGAATTTAACGGGCTGCGCGAGGGTCAGACAGTTGCGGAGCAGCTGAGCGTCGGCGTTGCCGCAGCTCCGTTGGCCAGGAAACCGAAACTGGTGCTGGCTCCTGCCGCCACCGCGCCGTTGTAGCCGGCGTTGGTCGCGGTGACCGTGTTGCCGCTCGTGGTCAGCGTCGCGTTCCAGGCCTGCTGGACCGGCGGCGTGCCCGGGTAGGTCAGCTGCACCCGCCAGCTCTTGATCGCCGCGCTGCCCGCGGTCACCTTCACCTCACCCTGGTAGCCGCCCTGCCAGGACGACGTCACGGCGAAGGTCGCCCCGCACGTGCCGGTGACCGGCGTGGACGGGGACGAGGACGGCGAGACCGAAGCGGAGGGCGACGCCGACGGCGAGGACGACGGGGACACCGACGGGGACACCGACGGGGACACCGACGGGGACGGCGACGGCGAGGTCGGCGGCTGGCTGCCGCCGAAGTTCACGTCGCTGCAGAAGTAGTACGACTGGTCCAGGTGACTGGCCTGCCAGATGGTGTAGACCAGCGCCCGGCCGGACCGCCCGGACACGCTCACCGGGATCTCCTGCTGCACACCGTTGGCCAGTTGCTGGGTCCAGTTGGCCGCCGGGGTGTTCGGGACGGTCTTCACCAGCTCGAGATCGGACCACTTCAATGCCGTGGTGACCGGGTTGTAGCCCGGCTTCGACACGTACACCCGGATGTAGTCGGCGCCGTGCCGCGCGCCGTCGAACAGCGACACGGTGAACGAGTTGCCGATGTTGGTGGCCTTCCAGTCGCCGACCGTGTCCATGGCGTTGTACCGGCCGCCCTCGGTGCGGCCGCCGCTGCACAGCTGGCCGTCCGGGATGGCGCCCTCGTGGTTGCCGGCGACGTTCTCGCGGAACAGGCCGTTCCAGTTCCACATCGCGTTCGGGTTGGCCTGCCAGGCCTGCCAGCACATCGGATCCTCGGTCGCCATGGCGGGATCCTGGAACTTGGAACCCCAGCGCTCGAAGCAACCGTAGTTGCGGGAGGCCGGTCCGACCACGTTGCCGTGTGCGGCCGCCGGCGTGCTCGGTGCGAAGAGCACGGCGGCAGCCGCGGCGAGGGCCGCGACGATGCTTGAGATCAAATACCTGCGACGTACGGGTGAGGACATGTGGGCTCAGCACTCCGTGAGCTCGGGACCGTCGCGTCGTGCGCGACGGCCTGCAGAAGTGGACTGCGCGGAAGTGCCCATGCCTCCGCGCGCCGCGTGGCTCCGGCGGCGTGCTGTGGCCTCAGCCTTGCCTAACGATCGACTGAAGTCAATCCCATGATCACGCGTGCCCGATGGTCCAGTTCTCCCGGTCGTTGCCGCTGCACGGATCGAACGAGTTCTCGACGTGCACGCAGACCCGGAACGTCACCCGGCGCCCCTCCCCGAAGTTGTGGTCGAACCGGACGGTCTCACCGACCGTGCCCGACCCCCAGTGGGTGGCCTCCTGCACGGTGCCGTTCTTGCGGATGTACTCGTACTCCAGGTACACCCGGCTGCCGTGGTCGGTGCGCTTGGTCAGCGCGAAGCTGTCGGTCGCGGAATGGAACCACGCCTCCGCCAGAACCCGGCTGTTCGCGTCGTAGACCCGGGCGATCGCGTCCTGGGCCGGCGCCGCAGCCGCGGCCGATGGCGCCAGGCCCACCGCGATCAGGGCAGAGAGGGGCAGGATGTTCATGATCGCCTCCGGTTCGCGCCGGGACGGCGCGGCCCTGCGCCGCGTCGCCAAACCGAGAGGTCTTCACCGATTACCCGCCCGTCACCAGCGGAAACCGGCCGGCCGGATATTCGGGTGCCGGGCCCGGGCGGCGCGCCTACGGTGTGGGGATGTCCGTTGAAGCCGCGCGTGCCGCCGAGATCCTCATGCAGTTGTCCCACCCGGCCCGGCTGCGGGCCTACGCCGAGCTGGTCCGGGCGGGGAACGACGGCGCCACCCTCTTCGAGCTGTCGATCCATCTCGACCTGCCGAAAGCGGAGGTGGGCGAGCTCTGCGGCCGGCTGGTCGGCGCCGGTCTGGCCACCGGCACCGGCAACGGCACCTTCCGGGCCAAGGGTGACGTGCTGCGCGAGGCCGCCCAGGCCCTCGACCGGGCGCAGCCGGTGGGGTCGCTGCTGGCGGACTATCCGCAGCTGAAGTCGTATTTCGCGCACGGCCGGCTGAGCAGCCTGCCGCCCACCATGAGCGAGCGCTACCAGCAGATCGGCGAGCTGTTCGCCCGGTTCCTCGCGGTCGACGGCGTGCTCACCGAGGACGAGGTGAACCGGCGGCTCGCCGTGGTCGCCGACGACGTGGCCGCGGTGCGCCGGATGCTGGTCGAGACCGGCTGGCTGGAGCGCGACCGGGCCGGAACCTCGTACGGTTCCGGCCGGGTCCTTCCGCAGCCCGCCTGAGGCGGTCAGTCCTGGGTGATGTTCAGCGGTGCGGCGTCCTTCGGGACGACCGCGAGCATCGCGACCGCCAGGACCGCGACGACGATCCCGAGGATGCCGAGGGCCGGCCGCAGGCCGCCGACCGCCGCGCCCACCCCGGTGATCAGCACCGGCGACAGGAACTGACCGACGAAGAGCGTTCCGGTCCACAGGCCCGTACCCCGCCCGCGCTGCTCGAAGGAGAGCCCGTTGGTGGCCCAGGTCAGCAGGGTCGGCAGCAGCAGACCGGTGCCGGCCCCGGTGATGATCGCGCCCACGGTGATCACCGGGACCGCGCCGTTGGCCCAGATCACCAGCAGGCCGGCGGCCGACAGTCCGAACGCGATCGGCAGCAGGGTGCGCGGCGTCTGCCCGGAGAGCTTGGCGAACGAGCCCGCGGCGATCGCGGTGGCCAGCGACATCAGGGCGCTGAGCGCGCCGATGGTGGCGGTCGCGGTGACGCCGGCCTCGTCCAGCACGAAGGACAGCTCGACGATCAGGGCGTAGAAGACCACCCCGCCGGCCAGCGTGACCAGGCACGGTGTGCGCAGCTGCCGCCACGGGATCGGCGCCAGCTTGCCGATGCGCGGCGCGCGCGCCGGTTGCCAGATCATGACCGCCATCGGTACGGCCAGCAGCACCGCCGCGAAATAGAGCCAGAACGGCGTGCGCCATCCGGACGAGCCGAGCGCGCCGCCGATGCCGAGGAACACCGTCGCGGAGACCGCCGAGAGCAGCGTCTGCAGACCGAGGTACCGGCTGCGCTTCGGCCCGGACCAGTAGTCGGCGATCAGCGTCGTGCAGCAGGTCATGATCGCCGCCTCGCAGAGTCCGACCAGGACCCGGCTACCGATGATGGCGTGCAGCGACTCGAGGTACAGCGGGGCGGTCCCGAAGATCGTGTAGCCGACCATCGCGGCGATCAGCACCCGCTTGCGGTCGACCGCGTCGGCGATGACCCCGGCGAACGGGGCGGTGAGACCGATGATCAGGGCCGGGACGGTGAGGACGATCGGCACCAGCACGTCGGCGCCCGCGACGCCGGCGAAGTGGTCGGTCATCTGCGGCAGCACGGGCGCGATGAGCACCGCGCCGAGGACGGACAGGCAGCTGCCGGCAAGGAGGAGCACCAGCTGGGCCAGGCCGGCCTGGCGTGGCGGTGCGGAGGTGGCGACAGACATGGAGAGCCTTCCAGCGAAAGGGGGTCCGGTGGTCCAGGTCACACGCGGTGGCCATGACTATGTGCAGTGACCCGTCATTCGCGGAAGGGGGATCCGGTTATGCCGCCTATCAGCCGGGCTGATGACGTAGTTCGGCCGCGGCGCTCGTGAGGAGCTCGCGCAGCCACACGTGGGCCGGATCGTTGCGGTACATCGGGTTCCACCAGAACGCCTCGGCCACCGGCACGACGTCGAACGGGCAGGACAGGACCCGGACCCCGGCGACCGGGGCCAGCCGCCGCGCCAGCCGTTCCTGCAGGAGCGCCACCCGGCGGGTCCCGGCGACCAGGAACGGCATCTGCAGGAACCCGTCGACGACCACGTCCACCCGGGCCTCGACGCCGAGCATGCGCAGTTGCCGGGCCGCCGAGGCGAACGCCGTCGGGCCGTTGAACAGCGCCACCCAGGGCAGTTCGCCGAGCTGCGGCAGGGTGAGGGTGTCGCCGACGTCGGGGTGTTTGTCGTCCACGATGCACACCCAGCGGTCCTCGTAGAGGTCGAGGTAGGGCAGCCCGGTCACGAACCCGTGCGGGATGAACAGCCCGTCGGCCGAGCGCAGCGTCTCGGCGGCGTGGTCCACCGCGTACGGGCTGGTCTGTTGCAGGTGCAGCCGGGCGCCCGGCGCGGCCTCGGCGAGCCGGCGGGCGACCAGCGGGCCGAGGACTGTGGCGGCGTAGTCCGAGCTGACGATGAGGAACTCGCGGTCCAGCCCGGACGGGTCGAACTCGGCGGTGGAGTCGAAGACCCGGCGCACCCCGGCGAGGGCGGGCCCGGTCAGGCCGGCGACCCGGGCGGCGAGCGGGGTGAGGTCGTAGCGGTTGCCGACGCGGACCAGCAACTCGTCGCCGAAGTGCCGCCGCAGCCGGCCGAGCGCGCCGCTGACCGCCGGCTGGCTCACCCCGAGCGATTCCGCGGTCCGGGTCACGTTCCGTTCACGCAGCAGTGCGTCGAGGGTGACGAGCAGGTTCAGATCGAGATTCGCCAGTACCCGGTCGACTGCCATCCCGCCACTATAAGCCGGGACTATGGCTGGGATCACTAACTCGAACTTCCCTGATGGCCTGTGACGAAGGACAGTGGTACCGGTCACAGGGAAACAGAAGGGAAACCGCCGTGCCAGCAGTTCGTAATGTTCTGGTCGTCGGTGGCGGCGCCGCCGGTGCCGCCGCGGCGATCCTGCTCGCCGAGGGCGGCGTCTCCGTCGACCTGGTCGACGCCAAGCCCGACGTCTCCGCGCTCGGCTCCGGCATCACCCTGCAGGGCAACGCTCTGCGCGTACTGCGCGAGCTGGGCGTCTGGGATCAGGTCAAGGCCGAGGGGTACGAGTTCGACACGCTCGGCCTGCGCGCTCCCGACCCGGCCGGCACCCTGATCGCCGAGCTGACCGACATCCGTACCGGCGGCCCGGACCTGCCCGCGACGCTCGGCATGTACCGGCCGACCCTGGCGAAGATCCTGATCGACCGGGCCGGCGCCGCCGGCGCGAAGGTGCGGTTCGGCACCCGGCCGACGGCCCTCACCCAGGACGGCGACGTCACCTTCGACGACGGCTCGACCGGCCGGTACGACCTGGTGATCGGCGCCGACGGCCTGCGCTCGTGGACCCGCCGGGCGGTCGGGATCGACGGCGAACCGCAGCCGGTCGGCATGGGCATCTGGCGCACCTTCACCCGCCGCCCGGAGAGCGTCACCCGCACCGACCTGTTCTACGGCGGGCCCGCCTACATCGCCGGGTACTGCCCGACCGGCGCGGACAGCATCTACGCGTACCTGGTCGAGGACGTCCAGGACCGGTCCGGCCTGAGCCCGGACGAGAAGCTGGCGACGATGCGGCAGCTCGCCGGGGCGTACCACGGGCCGTGGGACGAGATCCGCGACAGCCTCACCGACCCGGCGACGGTCAACTACACCGCCTTCGAGAGCCACGTGCTGGACGGCCCGTGGCACCGCGGCCGCGTGGTCGTCATCGGCGACGCCGCGCACAGCTGCCCGCCCACCCTCGCCCAGGGCGCCGCGCAGGCCCTCGAGGACGCCTCGGTCCTGGCCGAGCTGCTGCTGCGCGAGGACGCGGTCACCGGCGAGCTCTGGAGCGAGTTCACCGGCCGCCGCCTCCCGCGGGCCCGCGAAGTCGTCGAGGCGTCCCTGCAACTGACCCGCTGGCTGCTCGCCCACGAGCGCGGTGACGTACCCGGCCTGATGGGCCGGATCGCGCACCTGGTCGCCTCGCCCGCCTGAAAGGACCTGCTGTGAGCAACGACGAACGACTGATCACCCACCTGCGCCACGTCGATCTGGCCGTGCCGGACTACGACAGGCAGCTCGAGTTCTACACGAACATGTGGGGCCTGGACGCCGAGACCACCGACGAGGGCCTGGCCTTCCTGGCCGCGGCCGGCTCACCGGAGCAGTACTCGGTGCGGTTGCGCAAGGCCGCCGAGAAGCGTCTCGACCTGATCGCCTTCGGCGCCGCGAACGAGGCCGACGTCGACGCGCTCGCCGAGCGCCTCGGCCGCGCCGGCGTCCAACTGGTCGGCGAGCCCGGCAAGCTGCAGACCCCCGGCGGCGGGTACGGCTTCCGCTTCTTCGACATCGACGGCCGCACGGTCGAGGTCTCCTGCGACGTCGCGGTCCGGCAGCACCGCAAGCTGGAGGAGGGCGAGTCCGTACCGGTCAAGCTCTCGCACGTGGTGATCAACTCGCCGAACCCGGAGGCGACCGTCGCCTTCTACAACCAGCATTTGAACTTCGCTCTCTCGGACACCCTGATGCACCCGCGGATGGGCGAGATGATGTGGTTCATGCGGACCAACCGCTGGCACCACAGCCTGGCCATCGCGCGGGGCCCGCACGTCGCGCTGCACCACGCGTCGTTCGAGATGCGCGGCATCGACGAGTACATGCGCGGCACCGGCCGGCTGCTGCGCGGCGGCGTGGAGAAGGTGTGGGGCCCGGGCCGGCACATGGCCGGCAACAACACCTTCAGCTACTTCCTCGACCCGCACGGCAACACCATCGAGTACACCACCGAGCTGGAGGAACTCGACGAGGACACCTGGCACCCGCACCTCTACGACTTCTCCGACCCGGCGGTCAGCGACCAGTGGGGGACGGCGAACCCGATGAACGAGTTCGTCGCCCGGCAGTCGTTCAACGACGTGGACCGCGGCATCTTCGTCGCGCCGCCGGTCTGATGCGGCTCGCGACCTTCCGGCACGAGGGCCGGACCCGGACCGGCATCGTCGACGGCGAGCAGGTGCGGCCGTTCCTCGATGACCCCGGCATGCTCGAGATCATCGAGACCGGCTGGGCAGGGCGGGGGACCGCTTCGGGCGTACCCCTGAAAGATGTGCAGTTGCTGGCGCCGCTGCGGCCCGGCTCGATCCGCGACTTCGTCGCGTTCGAGGAGCATGTCGAAGGGGTCCGGCGCAGCATCGACGGTTCCGCGGGGGTGCCGGAAGCCTGGTACGCCGCACCGACCTTCTATTTCACCAACCCGCACACCGTGCTCGGCCCGGACGACGAGGTGCCCTTCCCGGCCACGTCGGTGGCCCGCGACTTCGAGCTCGAGGTCGCCGCGGTGATCGGTCCGGACCAGCGGATCTTCGGCTACACGATCTTCAACGACTGGTCGGCGCGGGACCTGCAGAGCCGGGAGATGAAGGTCAGCCTCGGGCCGGCCAAGGGCAAGGACTTCGCCTCCACGCTCGGCCCGTGGATCGTCACCGCCGACGAATTGGATCCTCTCAAAAAGGACGGCTTCCTGGACTTGTGGTGCTCGGCCACGGTCAACGACGTCGAGGTCGGGCGGGACCTGCTCAGCAACATGGGCTGGACCTTCGAGACCATGCTCGTGTACGCCGCCCGGGACAGCCGCGTGCTGGCCGGTGACGTGCTCGGCTCGGGCACCGTCGGCAACGGCGGCTGCCTGGCCGAGCTGTGGGGGCGCAACGGCAGGCAGGATCCGCCGCCGCTGCGTGACGGCGACGTTGTCACCCTGACCGTCGAGGGCATCGGCAGTCTCACCAACCGCGTCGCGACCGGACCATCTTTCGATCAACTTCCGGGTGTTCGCCGCCGTGACCCGGCGCGGGCCCGTGCAGAAAGGCAGCACTGAATGTTCGAGTACTTTCCCGGCAACTACGTCTGGAACCTGGGCGTCGTCGCCACCCTGAACAGCGGCGGGCTGATCGACGAGGTGGACCGCGCCTGCCGGCCGATCCGCGAGCTGGCCGCACAGGGCTCCGACGTCGGGACCAAGGAGTTCATGGCGTCCTGGGCCGCGGTCGCGGAGGACCTGGCCACGCAGGCGGCGGCCGACGAGGCGGCGGGGCACCGGCGGACCGCCGGGCAGAAGTACCAGCGGGCCACCAACTACCTGGCCCAGGCCGAGCGGATGCAGAGCGCCAAGTCGCCCGATCGCAAGGCGTTCTACCAGCGGCTGCTCGACCTGCAGCAGAAGGCGTTCGACCTGATCGACCCGTCCACCACCCGGGTCGCCATCCCGTTCGAGGGCGCGCTGCTCCCGGCGTACTTCAAAAAGGCCACCGATGGCCCGGCGCCGACGATCATCCTGTGGAACGGGCTCGACTCGACCAAGGAGCACATGTACGCGTCCGGCTTCGCCCACGAGATGGCGGCCCGGGGGATCAACACGCTGATGGTCGACTGCCCGGGCAGTGGCGAGGCGCTGCGGTTCCTGGGACTCACCTCCCGGGTGGAGACCGAGGACTGGGCCGCGGCGTGCGTGGACTACCTGCTCACCCGCGACGATGTCGTCGCCGGGAAGATCGGCCTGATCGGGTGGTCGCTGGGTGGCTACTACGCGCCGCGGGCTGCCGCCTTCGAGAAGCGGCTCGCGCTCTGCGTGGCCTGGGGCGCGAACCACGACTGGGGGGCGGTGCAGAAGCGCCGGCTCGAGCGCGAGGGGGAGAACCCGGTCCCGCACTACTGGGACCACGTGCTGTGGGTGTGGGGCGAGGACGACCTGGACACCTTCATCAAGAAGGCTGAAGCGGTGAACCTGGACGGGGTGGTCGAACAGATCACCGTGCCGTTCCTGATCTGCCATGGCGAGAACGACCGGCAGATCCCGCTGGAGTACGCGCACCGCTCCTACGAGCAGGCGGTCAACTCACCTCGTCGCGAACTGCGGATCTTCACGCCTGCCGAGGGTGGGGCCGAGCACATCGGGCTGGACCACTTCGCGCACGTGCAGACGTACATCGCCGACTGGGTCGCGGGGGAGTTCGCGTGATCGACCGCACCGATCCGTCGAGTGCGATCGCGGCGGCGGCGAAACGCTGTTCCAACTGGGGGCGGTGGGGCGCGGACGACGTACGCGGCACCATGAACTTCCTGACCCCGGAAAAGCGCAGGCAGGGCGCATCGCTGGTGCGCCGCGGGGTGTCGTTCTCGCTGTCGCAGTCCTTCGACGCGAACGGGCCACAGAAAGGCTGGCGGCGGCGCACCAACCCGGTGCACACCATGCTCGACACCGGCACCGACGCGGCCGCCGGCATCCAGGGCTTCCCGCACGGCATCGGCGGCGCCGACGACGTCATCGCCATGCCGCTGCAGTGCTCCACCCAGTGGGACGGGCTCGGCCACATCTTCGACCACGGGATCGCCTGGAACGGCCGCCCCGCGGCCGAAGTGGTGACCAGCCTGGGCGACTCCCGCACCGGCATCGAGACGGTCGCCGACGTGATCGCCGGGCGTGGCGTGCTGCTGGACTTCGGCGACCTCCCGGACGGCTTCGCCATCACCGAGGAACATCTCCAGGCCACCGCGGACCGGCAGGGCGTCACGATCGGCCGGGGTGACATCGTCCTGGTACGCACCGGCCAGCTCGCCCGCGCCCGCCGCGACGGCTGGGGCGACTACGCGGGCGGGCCGGCCCCCGGCCTGTCGTTCACCACCGCCGACTGGCTGCACCGCACCGAGATCGCCGCCATCGCCACCGACACGTGGGGTTTCGAGGTCCGCCCGAACGAGTTCGACGACGCCTTCCAGCCGCTGCACCAGGTCGCCATCCCACACATCGGCCTGTTCCTCGGCGAGATGTGGGACTTGGACGCGCTCGCCGCGGACTGCGCCACCGACGGCGTCTACGAGTTCTGGCTGACCGCCGCGCCCCTCCCGATCACCGGCGCCGTCGGCTCCCCGGTGAACCCCATCGCCGTCAAGTAGCCCTCACGTCCCCAGCCACCTGATCACCTCGTTCCGCCCGGCATACCCGCGCGGTCCGTCGCGCCCAACCCAGCTGTCGCTGGCTGCTGCCTCCCGCCCCGCGACACAGCCCTGACCGTCAGCCGAGCCCTCTCAGCTGACGCTGGCGGCTGCTTCCCGGCGCGGGAGGCAGCCCTGACCGTCAGCCGAGCCCTCTCAGCTGACGCTGGCTGCTGCTTCCCGGCGCGGAAGGCAGCGCTGGGCGTCAGCTGGGTTCGTTCGGCTGGCTCTGACGGTTGTTTGCCGGCCCGGGAAAGAGCGCTGAGCGCCAGCCGGGCAAGATCGCCGCGGCGACTGCCGGAAACGGCTGCGGAGAGGGCGGCTCTTCACCCGGAATTCTCAGCCTCTGTCGCGATCTTCGGCCATCTGCCACACCCGGGTGTGGTCGGCCGCCCAAGATCTGCTCCGATCCCGGATGGCAGAACAAACTTCCCGGATCTCAGACGGCGACAGTGCCATGCCGGCACGTCGATGGCGGTCGCTGAGCTCGATCCCTCGCGGTCCGAGCGAACCGCTCACAAGCGACTTGCCGCCGACCCCGAACCAGTCGATGTGACGCGATCGGGCGTGAACTGGTTGGTGGGACGCGGTCGGGGCAAACCGGATCCGGGTCGAGGTGGCCGGGCGTGAACCGGCCGCGCGTGAGGTGGCCGGGCGCGAGGCGGGTGGCATGAGCGGCCAGCTTGGAGGCAGCCGGCCGGGAGGCAGCCGGGCACGGGCGGCTGGGCGTGAGGCGGCCGGGCAGGAGGTGGCCAAGCGTGAGGCCGGGCGGGCAACGAGCGCCCGGGTGGGAGACAGTCGGCCATGGGGCCGCCGGGTGGAAGGCGGCCAGACATGAGGCAGCGCGCATGAACAGCCGGGGAGACAGCCGTGCCGGAGGTGACCGGGTGGGAGATGGTGGCCCCGATTGTTCCGGTTTCGGGGGCTGCTGGGCCGGGTGCGCTCACCCCGTACCGATGCGGGAAGGAATGAGGGGCGCCGGCCCCGCGGTTGGCGGAACGCGAGGCCGGCGCCGGCCTCAGCCGGCCGCTGCGACGGCTGGTTGGGTGCGCCGCTTGGTCACCCAGCGTTCGAAGATCAGCGTGGTGAGCGGCGGGATCGACGAGGCCAGGCCGAAGAAGGTGCGCCACAGCGACCAGCGTTCGGCGCGGGCCACCCACAGCGTGGCGGCCAGGTAGGCGACGAACAGCGCCCCGTGCAGCCGGCCGAACAGCCACACGCCGGCTTCGGTGGTCTCGGTGACGTATTTGAGGTACATGCCGGCCAGCAGGCCGGTCCACGAGATCGCCTCGGCGACCGCGGTCACCCGGAAGACCCGGAACGCTTGCACGCGCTTTCCTTTCGAGATCAGACGATCAAGAGCAAAGGCGAGGGTACGCACCCGAAGTTGAGCGTTTGCTGTGGGATTAATCGCTGCTTAACGGGTATTTCGGACGGCGCATCCAGCATTCGAGGGGGAAAGCCGTGCCGGACATCGTCGAGATCATCAAGGAGCAGCACCGTCAGGTGGACGAGCTGCTGACCCGGGCCGCCGAGGAGGACGCCGACACCGCCGCGCTGCTGCAGCAGGTGGCCGGCATGCTGCTGCCGCACTCGGCCGCCGAGGAGGACTTCGTCTACCCGGCGATCCGGGACGCGGCGATCGAGGCCGGCGAGGAGGTCGCCGACGGCGCGACCGAGCACCACCAGATCGAGGAGATGCTGCGCAACCTGCTCGACGGCGACCCGGACGACCCCGGATACGACGGCACGCTCGCCGCGATCACCGGGGAGCTGCGCCACCACGTGCAGGAGGAAGAGGAGGAGCTCCTGCCGATCCTCGAGCAGCGGCTCAGCGACCAGGAACGCGAGGAGATGGGCCGCCGGTTCGCCGAGGCCACCGCGGGCGGGTCCCCTGAGCAGGGTCACGAGCACCTGAGCCGCCACGACCTGTACGAGAAGGCGAAGGAACAGCAGATCCCCGGCCGCTCGAAGATGTCGCGCGATCAACTGGCCGAGGCCCTCGGCGAGAGCTGACACTGGTGTCGTGGAACCGATCACGCGGATGCGCCCGTGCCGCCGCTGCGGTCACCCCACCCGGGTGGACCGCATGGTGCAGGGGTACGGGCGCAACTGTGCCGCCCTGCTCGGCCTGATCGGCGGCACGGTCGACACCGGGCACACCGGCCCGGACCTGCTGGACCTGATCGAGGTCGAGCCGGAGGACAGCTGCGACGGCTGGGACCGCCCAGCCGACGCACCGTCCCCTACTCCGGTTTCACGCCGACCCCGGCCAGGGTGAGCGAGCCGACCGCATCCGGCAGCCGGTGGTCCTGCGGTTCGGGCCGCCAGTCGCCGCCGCGCACCACCCCGGGCGCGACCAGCTGCCACCCCTCGAAGAACCGGGTCAGCTGCGCGGCGTTGCGCGGCACGAGCGGCGTACCGGTGCGGTTGTAAAGATCGGCGACCCGGTCGACCTCGGCCCGCCGGCCCCCGGTGCTGGCGTGCGAGATCGCCAGCTGGCTGCCGGGCGCGGCGGCGTCCCGGTAGGTGCGCATCGCCGAGTCCAGCGCCGGGCTGTCCGGGACGAAGTGCAGGACCGCGATCATCAGGATGGCGACCGGCCGGGTCAGGTCGAGCCTGTCGCGCAGTTCCGGCTGGTCGAGCAGGAGCGCGGGCTGCTGGAGGTCGCCGTGCACCACAGCGGTGTGCGGGTCGTCGCCGAGCATGTGCCGGGCGTACAGAACCGCGGTGGGGTCGATGTCGACGTAGACCACCCGCGCTTCCGGCGCGGCCGACCGGGCCACCTCGTGCACGTTGCTCTCAGTCGGGATGCCCGAGCCCAGGTCGAGGAACTGCCGGATGCCGAGGCCGGTGGCGTGCCGGACGGCCCGGTGCAGGAAGGCCCGGTTGGCCCGGGCGATCAGCGGGATCTCCGGGACCAGTTCGACGGCCCGGGCGGCGATCGCCCGGTCGGTCTCGAAGTTGTGGGTCCCGCCGAGGAACGCGTCGTAGATCCGGGCGGCGCTGGGCCGGTTCGGGTCGATGCTGGCGGGCAGCTCGGGCGTGGTGCTCACCATGTCACGATGCCCAGATTCCCCATCCCCATACCCGGAATATCCGAATAGCCGTAGTTTGGGAGCGGGAGGTAGCGGTGGAGTCACGCGAGATCCCGGGGCTCCTGCTCGACACCGCCCCGGACGCGATCATCGTCAGCCGCTCGGACGGCACCATCACCCTGGCCAACCGCCGTGCGCACGACATGTTCAGGTATCCCGCCGACACGCTCGTCGGGACCTCCATCGACGACCTCGTGCCGGAGGAGGTCCGGGAGGGGCATCCGGCACAGCGGGCCGGCTACCTCAGCGGCGAGCACCCGCCGCTGCGCCGGCTCCCGTTGCGCGGGCTGCGCAGCGACGGCACCGTCTTCCCCGTCGAGGTCTCGCTCTCCGCGGTGGTGGCCGGCGCCGACACATACGTGACAGCCGTCCTCCGCGACGACACTGCCCAGCGGGAGGCCGCCCAGGCCCGCGCGCTGCTCGCCTCGATCGTGCAGTCGTCGCACGACGCGATCGTCACCACCAACCTGCAGGGCCGGGTGCTCTCCTGGAACCCCGGTGCCGAGATGCTCTACGGCTACCCGGCCGCCGACATGATCGGCAAGCCGGTCGACCAGATCATCCCGGTCGGCCGGCGCTCCGACGAGGAGCAGGTGCGGCTCCTGGTCCGGCTGGGCGGCCGGGTGGACCGCTACCGCAGCCTGCGGCAGAACGCCAAGGGCGAGATCATCGCGGTCTCCATGCTGATCTCCCCGCTGCTCGACGAGCGCGGCGCCATCTTCGGCACCACCAGCATCGCGCGTGACATCAACGACCGGGAACGTGCCGAGGCCCGGGTCCAGGCGTTCCTGGACGCCGCTCCGGACGCGATGCTCGGTGTCGGCGAGTCCGGCGAGGTGGTGCTGGTCAACGCCGAGGCCGAGCGGCTCTTCGGGCAGCCCCGCTACGACCTGCTGCACATGCCGCTCGCCCTGCTGCTCCCGGACGGCCTGCCCCCGGTCTCGGCGGTGCTGCGGACCGGTGGGGACAGCACGCCGCTGGACACCGAACGCGCCGACGCCAACCCCGGCGACCCCGTCGACCAGCGCTGGGCCACCCGGCGGGCGCTGCGCCGCGGCGGCGCCGAGCTGCCCGTGGACATCGCCTGCAGCGCGCTGCACACCGACAGCGGCGTGGTGATCGTGGTGGTGGTCCGCGACATCACCGAACGGCTCGCCGCCGAGGAGGAGCGCCGCCGGTTGCGCGAGGAGACCGACCGGCAGCGTCTCGAGGCCCGGATGCAGCAGGCCCAGCGTCTGGAGAGCCTGGGGCAGCTGGCCGGCGGCATCGCGCACGACTTCAACAACCTGCTGGCGGTCATCCTCAACTACGCCTCGTTCATCATCGAGGACTCCGCGGGCAGCCAGCCGGCCGTGGACGCGGAACAGATCGCCCGGGCCGCCCGGCGTGGCAGCGACCTGACCCACCAGCTGCTGGCCTTCGCGCGCCGCGAGGTGATCCGGCCGCGCCCGCTCAACCTGAACACCGTGGTCACCGAGGTGCACCAGATGCTCGAGCGGTCCCTCGGGGAGCACATCTCGCTGACCGTACGCACCACAGCCGGCCTGCCGTCGGTGATGGCCGACCCCGGCCAGCTCGAACAGGTCCTGGTCAACCTGGCGGTCAACGCCCGTGACGCGATGCCCACCGGCGGCCGGCTCACCATCGACACCGCCCTGGTGCAGGTGGACACCGAGCACGCCGCCGCCCGGGCCGGGCTCACTCCGGGCCGCTACGCCCGTCTTCGGGTCTCCGACACCGGCACCGGCATGCCGAAGGAGGTGATCGACAAGGCGTTCGAGCCGTTCTTCACGACCAAGCCGAGCGGGCAGGGCACCGGGCTCGGCCTGGCCACCGTCTACGGCATCGTGACGCAGGCCGGCGGCACCGTGCAGATCTACTCCGAGCCGGGGATCGGCACCACCTTCACCATCCTGCTGCCCGCCACCGAGGTGGAGGCCCAGGAGGTGACGGCGGAGGAGTCCACCGCCGGGCTCACCGGGCACGGCGCGACTGTGCTCGTCGTCGAGGACGAGGACGCGCTGCGGGAGGTGACCTGCCGGATCCTGCGTCGCGGCGGCTACACCGTGCTGGCCGCGGGCGGCGGCGAGGAGGCGCTGCGGCTGGCCGGGGAGAACCCGGTGGACGTCCTGCTCACCGACGTGATCATGCCGGGGATGCTGGGCAAGGATCTGGCCGACGCGGTCCTCGCGTCCTGGCCGGGCACCAAGGTGCTGTTCATGTCCGGGTACGCCCAGCCGGTCCTCACCACCCACGGCACCCTCTCGGCCGACGTGCACCTGCTGGAGAAACCGTTCACCAGCGCCGAGCTGATGCGCGCCCTGCACGACGAGCTGCAGGCCAAGCCGTGATCACGGGACCGGTTCGACGGCCGACAGGATCAGGCCGAGGCAGGCGCAGACGGCCAGCACCACGGCGAAGATCAGCATGATGACCGCGGCGGCCAGGCCCGGATAGCGCTGCGGCGGGGCCCCCAGCGCGCCACCCATGAAGGAGAGCAGGGGCGCCCGGTACTCCAGCTCGACGGTCTTTCCCGGCGCGGCCACGACGGTCGTCTCCGCGGTGCCGATCCGGGCCGGCACCAGGTAGGGCACGTGCACGTGGACGAGGTGCGGCCCGAGACCCACCGACGTCACCACCCGGCCCCACGTGGCCGGCACGTCCTGCCCGTCCACCTCCAGGACCGGGGTGAACAGGCCGAGCAGGAAGGCGAGAGGTGCGTACCGCATCGTCACGGCGATGGTCGAACCACCGCTGCCGCGCGAGGTATCGACCGGCGGCAGGCCGGGCAGCACGGGCGGCGCGAGCGTGGGCAACGCTAACCCTTTCCGAAGGTCGCCCGCGCAGAATATGCCGTCCCCGGCGGCCGGGGAAGCCGTCCTCAGTGGATCTCAGGCGCCGGTGACGTAGACCTTGCGCAACGGCTCGGTGACATGCCAGACCGTCCGGGTGCCGGCGGCGAGCCGCACCAGGTCGCCCGGCCCGATCGGCACCCGGCCGCCGCCCTCGACCTCGATCTCGGCGCGCCCGGAGAGCAGCACGAACGCCTCCTCCGCCTCGACGTCGCGGGCCGCGCCGGCGGTCATCTCCCAGACGCCGATCTCCGCGCCCAGCCCCGGCAGGGTGGTGACCGCGACCGCGCCGGTGGTCGGGCTGCCGCTCACCACCGCCTCCGCCGGCTCGTGCAGCACCACAATCTCGGCCAGGGGAAATACGGCGACGGGCTCCATGACCTTGCACAATAGTGTTCTCAGCGTTTGTTCAGCGGGCGTTGTTACTTTTCCGATCCTGACGGTTTCCGAGCGGGAGAAACATCGTGGTCTTCAAGAAGTTGCTGGGTGCCCTCGGGGTGGGCGGCCTCAGCGTGGACACTGTGCTGTCCAACCCCAGCACCTATCCGGGCGCGCCGCTGACCGGCCAGGTCAACCTGGTGGGCGGCACCCAGGACGCCGACATCGAGCACATCACCCTCGGCCTGGTCACGCGCATGGAGGTCGAGGGCGGCGGCGGTGACTACTCCGCGGTGGCCGACTTCCTCCGGGTGCCGGTGACCGGCCCGATGCGCCTGGCCGCCGGCCAGCAGCTCTCCCTGCCGTTCCGGTTCGACATGCCGTGGGAGACGCCGATCACCACGGTCTACGGCCAGCAGCTGCGCGGCATGGTCATGGGCGTGCGCACCGAGGTGGCCATCGCCCGGGCGATCGACAAGGGCGACCTGGACCCGGTGCACGTCCACCCGCTGCCGATCCACCAGCGCATCCTGGACGCGTTCGCCCAGCTCGGTTTCCAGTTCAAGTCCGCCGACCTGGAGCACGGCCAGATCTACGGCGTGCACCAGACGCTCCCGTTCTACCAGGAGATCGAGTACTACCCGCCCGCTCAGTACGCGCATGCCGGCATCAACGAGGTCGAGCTGACCTTCGTGACCAGCCCGCACGCCGTCGAGGTGGTGCTGGAGTTCGACAAGCGCGGCGGCCTGTTCACCCAGGGCCACGACACCTACGGCCGCTACACGGTGTCGCACGCCGACGCCGACACCACCGACTGGCGCCAGGTCGTCGAGGGCTGGGTGCGCCAGGCGGTCGACAAGCGCAAGTCCATGCCCGGCTTCGGCGGCGGCCACGGCGCCTACGGTCACCCTCAGCCCGGCTACGGGCACGGTCACCACGGCCACTACCGCCGGCACGGCGGCGGGATGGGCATGGGCGGCGCCGCGCTCGGCGTCGCCGGCGGTCTCGCTGCCGGCTACCTGGCCGGTGAGGCCATCGAGGAAGGCATGGAAGAGTTCGGCGACTTCGGCGAGTAGCCAGATCGAGGCACACAGAGGGCGGGGGTCTGCGGACCCTCGCCCTTCGCTTTTGGTCAACAACCCGTTCCGGTACGCCTTTTCGCCGCCCCCGCCGCTCGCAAGCGGATCGGACCACACCTCCCCGGGCCACCACGCGGTCACCAGCCTGGTTGCGGCCCCAGCGCGGCCGCCGGGAAACACAGCGTGGTCCCGGTTACCCCATCCGGGCGCGGGCCTCTCGTCGGAGGTTTGGTGTTCCGGGCCGTCAATCCGCCGGAAAGCGCTGCTCAGCCTGCCGATGACGAGCGGTGATCAATCCATGCCGGAAACCATATCCCACTCACCCTATGGGAAATGTATGTGAGCTGGGTCACAAAGTGGCTGACGGCAATGCCCCGGGCCGTCTACGTTTCAGGGCATGAACCGAAGCAAGCGCCTGACCCGGCGCCGCTTCGTCGACTACCTCCGGGTGTGCACCTGCGCCTGTTGAGTCCGACGGCGAAGCCCCCGCCGCCCTGACTGCTCCACGCCTCGCCACACATCGTCGCCCGGCCCATGCCCGCTCGGGCGCAGAAACACCACACCGCCGGCCCCTGCCGGCGCGATGAACCCTGCCTTCCCACCGACGGCGTGCCCGCCGCGCGGTCGATGACCCATACCCGCGAAGGAGTCCCATGACCACCCGCAGATCCGTTCTCGCTGCCGCCGCAGCCGGTGTCCTCGCTGTCTCCCTGCTCTCCGCCTGCGGATCAGCCGGCGCCGCCGCCTCCGGCGAGCAGGCCAAAGAACTGCGCTACCAGGGCTGGGTCGGCGCCGTCACACCCGCCGAACTCGCCGAGGATCTCGGATACCTCGGCGACGTGAAACTCAGATGGATCGGCAACACCATCAGCGGCCCGCAGGACATCCAGGCCGCGACCACCGGCGACACGGACTTCGGCGGCGCCTTCAACGGCGCGATCGTGAAGCTCAAGGTGTCGAAGGCACCGATCACCGCGGTGGTCAGCTACTACGGGTCGGACAAGGGCAACTACAGCGGCTTCTTCGTGCTGGAGGACGGCCCGATCAAGAGCGCCAAGGACCTGATCGGCAAGAAGATCGGCGTCAACACGCTGGGCGCGCACGCCGAGGCGATCACCAAGACCTACCTGACCCGGGCCGGCCTCACCCCCGAGGAGATCAAGCAGGTAGAGCTGATCGTGGTGCCGCCGGTCAACACCGAGCAGTCGCTGCGGGCCGGCCAGATCGACGTCGCGGCGCTGAGCGGAACGCTGCGCGACGTCGCGCTGGAGCACGGCGGCATCCGCCCGCTCTACACCGACGTCGACCTGCTGGGCGACTTCAACGGCGGCAGCTACGTGCTGCGCAACGACTTCATCAAGGAGAACCCGGACACGGTACGGGCGTTCACCACCGGCGTCGCGAAGGCCGTCGACTGGTCCCGCTCGCAGCCGATCGAGACAGTCCACGCCAAGTTCGAGGAGATCATCTCCAAGCGCGGCCGTAACGAGGACACCAACCAGGTCAAGTTCTGGAAGAGCTACGGCGTGGTCAGCCCGGGCGGCAAGATCGCCGACACCGACTTCAGCGTCTGGATCGAGTGGCTGAACAACACCGGCGAGCTGAAGAAGAACGACCTCGAGCCGGCTGACCTCTACACCAACGAGTACAACGAGGTGGCCGCATCATGAGCAAGATCCGCTTCGAGAACGTCGGCAAGACCTTCCAGGCCCGCGGCACCACGGTCACCGCGCTGCAGGACATCAACCTCGAGGTGAACGAGGGCGAGTTCCTGGTCATCGTCGGCCCCAGCGGCTGCGGCAAGTCCACCCTGCTCGACCTGCTCGGCGGTCTGGCCGAGATCAGCAGCGGCCGGATCCTGGTCGACGGCGAACCGGTCACCGGCCCCGGCCTGGACCGCGGCATCGTCTTCCAGCAGTACGCGCTCCTGCCCTGGCGCACCGCACAGGGCAACGTCGAGTTCGGGCTGGAGGCGAAGCACGTACCCCGTAAGGAACGTGCCGAGAAGGCCCGCGAATACCTGGACCTGGTCGGCCTCGCCGGCTTCCACGACCGCTACCCGCACGAGCTCTCCGGCGGCATGAAGCAGCGGGTGGCGATCGCCCGCAGCCTCGCCTTCGACCCGGACGTGCTGCTGATGGACGAGCCGTTCGCCGCCCTCGACGCGCAGACCCGCGACGGCCTGCAGGACGAGCTGCTGCGGATCTGGGAGAAGACCGGCAAGACCATCGTCTTCATCACCCACGGCATCGAGGAGGCCGTCTACCTCGGCCAGCGGGTGGCCGTGCTGACGTCCCGGCCGGGGCGGATCAAGCAGATCGTCGACATCCCGATCGACGCCCGCTCGGCCACCGAGGACCTGCGTTCCGACCCGCAGTTCACCCACTACCGCCACGAGATCTGGACGCTGCTGCGCGACGAGGTCACCAAGGCCCGCAGCGAAGAACTGGAGGTCACCCGTGCCTAGCCTCACCGCTACCCCGGTCGTGGTCCATCCTGCACCGGCACCACCGGTCGCCGCAGCTGCGCCGGCTCGGCACTGGCCACGCCGGATCCTGCGTGCCGGCGGCAACGTCTTGACCCGGATCGCCGCGATCACCGCCCTGGCCGTGATCTGGGAGGTGTTCCCGCGGTTCGGCCTGGTCGACGCGGTCTTCCTGCCACCGCTGTCCGAGGTGCTCGTCGCCTGGAAGGACCTGCTCGTCTCCGGCGAGCTGTGGAGCCACACGTCGGCGAGCCTCGCCCGATCGGCCGCCGGGTTCGGGCTCGCGGTCGCCGTCGGAGTTCCGCTCGGCCTGCTGATCGGCTGGTACACCCCGGTGGCGAACCTGCTCAACCCGCTGCTCGAGGTGTTCCGCAACACCGCGGCGCTGGCCATCCTGCCGGTCTTCGTCCTGATCCTCGGGCTCGGCGAGACGTCCAAGGTCGCGATCATCTTCTACGGGTGCACGTGGCCCATCCTGCTCAACACGGTGAGCGGTGTCCGTACCGTTGATCCGCTCTTGATCAAATCGGCCCGGTCCCTCGGGCTCGGCCCGGTACGGCTCTTCCAGAAGGTCGTCCTCCCCGCGGCCGTGCCCACCATCTTCACCGGCATCCGGCTGGCCGGCGCCGCCTCGATCCTGATCCTGATCGCCGCCGAGATGGTCGGCGCGAAGGCCGGCCTGGGCTACCTCATCAACTACGCCCAGTACAACTTCGCGGTCCCCGACATGTACGCCGGAATCATCACGATCTCCGCCATCGGCCTGGCCGTGAACCAGCTCCTCGTCGTCACCGAACGCCGCTTCTCTACCTGGAGGACCCAGTCATGAGCATCACTGTCAACCGCATCGGCGGACGCATCGGCGCCGAGATCACCGGCGTGGACCTGAAAGCGGAGTTCGATGCCGAGGCGATCCACGACGCCCTGGTCGAGCACAAGGTCCTCGTCTTCCGGGGCCAGCACCTCGACGACGAGCAGCACCAGCGCTTCGCCTCGGTCTTCGGCGAGCTGACCCTGGCGCACCCGACCGTCCCGTCCGTCGACGGCCAGGCCAGCGTTCTCGAGGTCGCCGGCGGCGAGGGCGCCCGGGCCAACGCCTGGCACACCGACGTCACGTTCGTGGTCGCCCCGCCCAAGGCCACCACGCTGCGCAGCCTCGTCATCCCGCCGTACGGCGGCGACACCCTGTTCTCCAACACCGCCGCCGCGTACGCCGACCTGCCCGAACACCTGCGCCTGCTGGCCGACCGGGCGTGGGCCGAGCACTCCAACGCCTACGACTACGCCGAGCACCCGCAGTTCCGCTCCTCCGAGGCCGAGGATTACCAGAAGGTCTTCCAGTCCACCCGCTACCGCACCGCCCACCCGGTGGTCCGCGTCAACCCGGACTCCGGCGTGCCGAACCTGTTCATCGGCAACTTCGTCACCGGCATCCTCGGCCTGTCCAGGACCGAGTCCCGGGACATCCTGCGGCTGCTCCAGCACTACGTGACCCGGCCGGAGAACACCCTGCGCCACAAGTGGCAGGTCGGCGACATCGTCGTCTGGGACAACCGCAGCACCCAGCACTACGCCGCCGACGACTACGGGGACCTGGCCCGCAAGCTGCACCGGGTGACCGTCGCCGGCGACGTCCCGGTCAGCCTCGACGGCACCAAGAGCTACATCCTCGAGGGCGACGAGGCCACCCACTACACCCCGCAGGTGCAGTGATGACCCGTCCTGGACAGCTGCACCTCAACGCGTTCCTGATGAGCGTCGGGCACCACGAGGCGTCCTGGCGTCTTCCGGAGAGCGACCCCTACGCCGACCTGAACGTCGAGCACTTCAAGAACCTGGCCCGGATCGCCGAGCGCGGCAAACTCGATTCGCTCTTCCTCGCCGACGGCCCGGTGCTCTGGGACCAGGTGGGACGCCGTCCCTCCGGCGTCCTCGAGCCGACGGTTCTGCTCACCGCCCTGGCCGGCGCAACCTCACACATCGGCCTCATCGCTACGGCCTCCACCACGTACAACGAGCCGTACAACCTGGCCCGCCGGTTCGCCTCCCTGGACATCATCAGCGGCGGCCGGGCCGGCTGGAACATCGTCACCACGGCCGGTCTGGACGCGGCCCGCAACTTCAACCTGGACGCGCTGCCGGCCCACAAGGAGCGCTACGAGCGGGCCGCCGAGTTCGTCGACGTCTCACTCAAGCTCTGGGACTCCTGGGACGACGAGGCCATCGTCGCCGACAAGGCCGGCGGTGTCTGGGGCGACGACGAGAAGATCTATCCGCCCGCTCACCGTGGCCGGTACTACTCGGTGGCGGGCGCGCTCAACGTCCCGCGCTCCGCGCAGGGCCACCCCGTGCTGGTCCAGGCAGGCTCGTCGGAGAACGGCCGCAACTTCGCAGCCCGGTACGCGGAAGCGGTCTTCACCGCACACCAGACCCGGTCCGACGCGACCGAGTTCTACGACGACCTCAAGCGGCGGGCCGCCGAACACGGCCGCGACCCTTCGCACATCAAGATCCTCCCCGGCATCGTGCCGATCATCGGCGCCACGGAGTCCGAGGCCCGTGCCCTGGAGGCGGAACTCGAGAACCTGATCCGCCCCGAGTTCGCCATCCGGCAGCTGGCCGAGCTGCTCGGCGTGCAACCCTCCGAACTCGACCTCGACTCCGAACTACCGGCCCACCTGCCGGAGGAGGAACAGATCGAGGGCGCCAAGAGCCGCCGCACCCTGGTCGTCAACCTCGGCCGCCGCGAACACCTGACGGTCCGCGAGCTGATCGCCCGCCTGGGCGGCGGCCGCGGCCACCTGACCTTCACCGGCACACCGGTGCAGGTAGCCGACAAGATCGAGACCTGGTACTCGGCGGGCGCCGTGGACGGCTTCAACATCATGCCGCCGGTCCTCCCGTCGGGCCTCGCGGCCTTCGTCGACCAGGTGGTCCCGATCCTGCAGGAGCGGGGCCGCTTCCGCACCGAGTACACCGGCCGCACCCTGCGCGACCACTACGGCCTACCTCGCCCCGCCAACCGCAACACGGCCCCGCAGGAGCGCACCCGGCAACCCGCGGCCCTGCACTCGTGACCCGACCGGCCCCACGCCCCGGCGGCGGACCAGCGGCCCCGGCCGCTCCCGCCCCCGGGGCGTCCGCCCACCCCTCAACCACACCCCACCGACCCGCCGAGCCGCGCATCCCAGCCGAGCCGAACTTCCCAACCTCACCCCACTTCCCGAGGGCGTCGCGCTTCCTGGCCTCACCCCACTTCCCGAGGGCGTCGCGCTTCCTGGCCTCACCCCACTTCCCGAGGGCGTCGCGCTTCCTGGCCTCACCCCACTTCCCCAGGGCGTCGCGCTTCCCGGCCGCGTCGCGCATCTCATCTGCGCTCCGCTTCCCGGCCGTGCCGTGAATCCCGGCCGGGCCGCACGCTCCAATCCCAGCCGCGCTCCAATTCCCAGCGAGGCCCGGAAACCCAGCCGGACCCACGTTCCCCACCGCGGCGCGCATTTCAGCCGAGCCATACTTCCGGTCTTCACCGCAACATCACCCCCAATCCCGGCCGCGGCCCGCATCTCGACCGTGTCTTGCGGTCCGGCGCGCCACTGCGGTCTGCTGTGGACGGACGGCAACGCACCAGCGTGCGACCTGTATATATCCGTTTTGTCGGGCCTGCCCCCATCGGTGGCCCTGGCGGGCGGATCAGTCTCGCCGTGCAGAGCGGCCCGGCCGGCGCGGGCGGGACTGTGTCGGCTTCGGCGGGGAGCGGTAGGCGTACCCCGACGGTTTTGAAAAATGCGCCGAAGTCGGCGCCGGACTGCCGAGCTGAGGCACCGCATGACCGAAAATGATCTGCGAGGGCGAGCGATCCTCGGAGGCCTCTGCCTGGCCACCGCCGCCTACTCGGTGCTGCAGTCGCTGGTCGTCCCGGCGCTCGGGGTGTTCCAGCACGAACTCGGCACCACCCCGTCCGGCGCGGCCTGGCTGCTGACCGCTTTCCTGCTCAGCGCCTCGATCTCCACGCCCGTGCTGGGCCGGCTCGCCGACGTCTTCGGCAAGCGCCGCATCCTGCTCGCCGCCCTGACCGCGATGTCCATCGGCGCCCTCACCTCGGCCGCCGCGAACGACCTCCCGGTGATGGTCGCCGGCCGCGTCATCCAGGGCCTCGGCGGTGCGGTCTTCCCGCTCTGTTTCGCCCTGGTCCGCGACCACCTGCCACCCGCGAACCGCCCGCGAGCCTTCGTGGTGATCTCCACCGTGATGAGCGTCGGCGGCGCGCTCGGCACCATCACGGCCGGCCCGATCCTCGGCCTCCTGTCCTCGCGCTGGCTGTTTTTGATCCCTGCCATCGTCTCCGCGCTGGCGATGATCCCGGTGGTCCTTCTGCTGCCGCCCGGCAAGCGCGCCTCGCGCGACGCCAAGATTGATTGGTACGGCGCCGCGCTCCTGGCCACCTGGCTAGGCCTGCTGCTGTCCGCGATCAGCTCCGGTTCGCCCTATCCCATCCCGGCCGCCGCAGCCCTGGCCGTCGTCTGGTGGCGCAGCCAGCGCCGCGCCGCACAACCGTTGGTCGACCTGCGGACGCTGGCGCTCCCGACGGTACGGGCCACCAACGCCGCCACGTTCCTGCTCGGCTTCGGCATGTTCGGATCATGGATGGTGATCCCGCTGATGGTCGCAGACCGGTTCGACGCGGGCCCCACCCTGGTAGGCCTGGTGATGCTCCCGACCGCCCTCGGCAACCTGCTGATCATGCCCGTGCACCGTCGCCTCACCGCCCGGCAGGGCCCCCGAGCCGCCCTGGCCGTAGGCATCGGCACCGCCGGCCTCTCCTACCTGGGCCTCGCCCTCTGGCACCAGACCCTGCTGGCCGTCTGCCTGGGCATCCTGGTCATGGGCGCCGGCATCGGCCTGGCCTTCGCCGCGGTGGGCGCCCTCGTGGTGGAGGCCGTCCCCAGCGAACAAACCGGAGTCTCGGCTGCAGTGAACACCGTCATGCGCACCGTAGGCGGCAGCCTGGGCGCAGCCGTCGGCGGCGCGATCCTGACGCTGTCCTCCGGCGACTCCCCGTATGTCACCGTCCTCCTGCTGTATGCAGCCGCTCTCGCCGCGGCCCTGCTCTGCGCGATCCAGGTGCCTCGCCCAGCCAGCCTTTCCGGTCACCCGTCGCCAGCCCAGCCCAGCAGGGCTTGATCAGCCGACCGCCATTCCCGTACTGCTCGCCTGCCGCTTACTCACGCCGCGCCGCTCCGCCTTGCAACGCCCCCGCTGACCTCCGGCCGGTCCCGAGGTCTGCGGCCGTCAGAGTTCGGCGAGGGCGGTCTGGCGCCGTGCTTCCGTGACGTCCGCCATCAGCTGATCCCACTGCTCATCCGCCCGGAACCGCGCCAACTGCACATCCTTGGCCGCCCGCGCCGACGTGTACTCCCACCAGGCCGCCACCCGCACCGGCCACAACCCGACCCGAACCGCGCCCGCCATGAAACAGCGGTGCGCCAGCAAGGTCGCCGCCAGGATGTCCGGCTCGAGCTCCACCTCGGGATCGTCGATGGCCCGGCCGAGCATGCGCACGTCGCGGTGCATCTCCGAGTACGCCACCAGACTCGGCATCGCCGGAACCAGCACCCCGTCCTCCGGCTCGATGAGATCGTCCGCGTAGGCAGGCGTGAAAACCACGTCATCCACGGTGATGATCAGCGGCAGCGCCTCGTGCTTGCGCCGAACGTCCACCTGAACCGCCGGCGCCCCGGTGGGCACCGACACCCAGTCCGCCTCGATCACGTCCCCGAATGCCAGCCGAACCGTGTCGCCGATCGCCGGTATGTGCACCGATACCAGGCCGGGGCCGGCGGTCACCTCAGTACCCGGCACCTCCCGCAACATGTCCGCGAGCTCATCAGTGCGCATGCGCTCGTTATACGCCCTCGGCGCACGGCCCGCGCTCCCACCCGCGATCAGCGCGTGTCCCGTTCCTCCTTCCCCCGCTGCGAACCGCTCCGCGCCCGCAGCAATCTCGCGCGCCGGCCCTGGGCACGGCTCACTGCTGCAGCCCGGCGTTCCGCTGCCGCGCTGCTCAGCCGCTGGGACTGCTTCGCGCTCGCAGCGGTCTCTCACGCTGGTCTGTTCCGCGTTCGCGCAGCGAGTCCGGTTCCCATCCGTAGCGATCCTCCGCTGCCGGTCCGGACTCCCGCTGCGAACCGTTCCGCGTCCGCACCGAAATCGCGCGCCGACCATGGTCACTGTGGGAGCGTCTTGGCAGCATCGCTACCCAGGACCTCTAGGGATCGGGCCTACGCAGCCCGGTCTGGCTGACCGCCAGTGCTCCTTCCACTTGCGTCAGCAACACCGGGCGTCCGGAGGTAGGGCGAAACCTGGGCATCGTCCTGGCAGGCGTCGCTGTTGGCGGTGGTTGGCTTGCTGGGGCGCCGGCCTGCTGTTGCGCTGGGCGGTATTGCTCCAGGCGGTGGGCGAGTCGTGCGGGCGTCATTGCGATCTTGTCGGGCCCTGGTTGGAGCGATCTTTCAGCACGCCGACGGCGGCAATATCCGCTCTGACCTGAGGATTTTCGCTGATCAATCGGATGTGAGCCGCGTCGCGGGGAGCCGATTTGGCATCGCGCGGAGCGGCGAGTAATGTTGTCCGAGCCGCCAGGGAGACGGGCGAGCGAGCGGGACCCTCACGGGGCCCGGCGCGGCCGTCCTGACGGAAATCCTAATCTTGACCAGACGATCTCCGATCGTCTGGTTTTGCGGGGTGCCTGTGCAGTTTCTGTTTTGCTGAATCCGGTTGCGAAACGCGGATTTGACACGGCGGAAACGGCGGGTAAAGTAGAGCGAGTGCCCCGGAGGGTCGGGCCGCGGAATGCGGTTCGGTTTGATGGTGTGCGGTTGTTCTTTGAGAACTCAACAGGGTGCTTGATAAGCCAGTGCCAATTATGGCAATACCCCGGCTCATCGCTTAGGCGG
>NZ_CP107942.1:8705000-8957500 GCF_036053395.1 Actinoplanes sp. NBC_00393
CCGACCTGCACGAATGGCGTAACGACTTCCCCACTGTCTCAACCACAGGCCCGGCGAAATTGCAGTACGAGTAAAGATGCTCGTTACGCGCGGCAGGACGGAAAGACCCCGGGACCTTTACTATAGCTTGACATTGGTATCTGAATTTAATTGTGTAGGATAGGTGGGAGCCGGTGAAGCTCGGACGCCAGTTCGGGTGGAGGCGTTGTTGAAATACCACTCTGTTGGGTTTGGGTATCTAACTTGCGGCCCTGATCGGGTCGAGGGACAGTGTCTGGTGGGTAGTTTAACTGGGGCGGTTGCCTCCTAAAGGGTAACGGAGGCGCCCAAAGGTTCCCTCAGCCTGGTTGGCAATCAGGTGTTGAGTGTAAGTGCACAAGGGAGCTTGACTGTGAGACTGACGGGTCGAGCAGGGACGAAAGTCGGGACTAGTGATCCGGCACTTGCGTGTGGAAGCGGTGTCGCTCAACGGATAAAAGGTACCCCGGGGATAACAGGCTGATCTTCCCCAAGAGTCCATATCGACGGGATGGTTTGGCACCTCGATGTCGGCTCGTCGCATCCTGGGGCTGTAGCAGGTCCCAAGGGTTGGGCTGTTCGCCCATTAAAGCGGTACGCGAGCTGGGTTTAGAACGTCGTGAGACAGTTCGGTCCCTATCCGCCGTGCGCGTTGGATACTTGAGAAGGGCTGTCCCTAGTACGAGAGGACCGGGACGGACGAACCTCTGGTGTGCCAGTTGTTCTGCCAAGGGCACGGCTGGTTGGCTACGTTCGGAAGGGATAACCGCTGAAAGCATCTAAGCGGGAAGCTCGCTTCGAGATGAGGTATCCCACCACCTTGAGTGGGTAAGGCTCCCAGCTAGACGACTGGGTTGATAGGCCGGAAATGTAAGCACGGTAACGTGTTGAGTTGACCGGTACTAATAGGCCGAGGGCTTAACCACCCTAAATTTTCTGCTTGCGTCCACTGTGTGATTCACAGCAAACGAACAACCACCCCGGTTGTTCGGCCTCAAAAGGCCGGCACGGGTTGCTGGTTAGCGTTTCGCTGATAGTTGTTTCGGTGGTCATAGCGGTGGGGAAACGCCCGGTTACATTCCGAACCCGGTAGCTAAGCCCGCCAGCGCCGATGGTACTGCACTCGGGAGGGTGTGGGAGAGTAGGACGCCGCCGGACTCAACGTGACAGAAAGGCCCACCCCGAGCGGGGTGGGCCTTTCTTTTTGCCTGCAGAACGCCAGTAAGAGAGGCCGGCCCCGGACGGGACCGGCCTCGGCGAGCTGGGTCAGGACGGCAGGCCCAGGCGGCGCCAGTCGACGTACTTGAAGTTGGTGTTGGTACGGCCCTCGTCAGGGGTGTTCTCGCCGTCGTGGACGACCAGCAGACCCTTCGGGTAGCCGGGAAGAGCGACTGCCGTGGCTGCGGCCCCGTCGGAGTGCTGAACGCCGTCGGTGCGCGAGCCGTCAGTGACGGTGAAAACGGTCAGCGGCTTCGTCGTGCGACGGTCGTAGACGAAGAAGCGGTTGTCGCCCTGGCTGGAGACGATCAGGTAGCCGTCGCGCTTCCCGGTGGGGTAGATGGTCGCCCCCTCCACGTCGGCGTGGATACGGCCGCCGTAGCCGGGGTCGTTGGCGGTGTCGAGGACGCATTCCTCGGACTCCGGGTCGTAGGCGCCGGGGACGCCGAATTCGGCGACTTTCTCGACGATCCGCGGGACGCTGCTGAAGTGGCCACCCTTCATGTTGATGCGCCAGAGGGCGACATCCTCCTGGGCGGCGTAGAGAACGCCGGCCTCGGTGTCGACGACCATTCCTTCGACCTGCGGGTCCTCACCGGGTTCGGCGCACGGGCTCCAGGACGTGCCGTTGGGAAGGCGGAACTGGCGTGGAAGGTCGAGCGTGTCCGACGTACGGTAAGTGACTTTGCCGTTCTGTTCTTGCAAGCGGAAGATGCCCAGGCGGGTGCTGTGGCGGCGGCTGACAACCGCGTAGCGGTCATAGAGTGCCAGGCCGTAGCCGGTGGCCTGCTCCTCGACCTCGGCCTCGTCCTTGGAGAAGAGCAGCGGTACGTCGGCGGCGGTGATGTCGGTCAGGCCGGTCGGCTCGATCTGGTAGATGCGGAGCTTGTCGAGGCCACGGTCGGTCACCACGGCCACGTCCACCTTGCGCTTGCCCAGCTTGAAGCCGGTCAGCACGTCGACGTTGTTGAAGCGGCCACCATCCGGCGTCGCGATCGCCTGCACCTCGCGGCCGGCCAGGTCGTAGACGCGCAGACCGCCGTTCTTCGCGGTGCCGATGATCAGGCTGCGAGCCTTGTCCGCCTGGTTGATCCAGATGGCCGGGTCGTCCGCGTCGGCGTCGCCGCCCGCCTCGTCGTCGAAGAGCGACGGGGTCTCGACGCTGGCGGTGATCTCCCGGGCGGGACGCTCCGCAGCGTGCGCAGGGGCTGCGGCGAGCGTGGTCAGAGCGACTAGAGCGGCTAAGCCGGCAGTACGATGCATGACATCGGAGCGTTCCCGATCAACCTGACCGCCGGGTGGCCGACGCTTTAACAGCGAGCGCGCCACAAGGGGGAGGGTGCATGATGTCGGTGCGGAACCGGGGCCGGTACCCTGAGATCCGCTACATGGGCCGCTAGCTCAATGGCAGAGCTGTGGACTTTTAATCCATAGGTTCAGGGTTCGAGTCCCTGGCGGCCCACGGTCATGACTGGCCGGCGTTCGGTGATCCCGGGCGCCGGCCAGTTTTTTGTTGGTCCGGAGGCACTCTGTCGGGTTAAGCGGGAATGGTGAAGATTGCGGGCCGGGGGTTCTGGTCGGGTGGTGCTTACCGGCAATTCATTTCCCGGAGGTGTGTAAGCGCTGGTCACGGCAGGCCTGGCATGTCAGGGTCAGATGGGTCGCGCAGGGGCGGCCGGTCTAGATCGGAGAATGCTGGTGTCCGCGTACGAACCTGAACAGCTCGCGGCGGGGTTCCGATCCATGAGCATGCTGGCCAGCCTCGTGGATCGGGGTGGCCGGCCGGCGGCGATCAGTCCGACGGTCGCGCTGCGGGGCGGTGAGAAGCAGTACGGGTGGTTTCCGGTGGACGTGGCCGGCGTGGGACGGCGGCTTGCGGTGATCACGGATCGGCGGCTGATTCTCGGCAACGAGGAGTACCAGCTGCGGTCGATCGCGGCTCTGCGGCCCCGGCCGGAGGAGTGGCGGCTGGTCCTGGACGTGCGGGGGCTCAGCGAGCCGGTGACGGTCAGCGGGCCGTGGGTGCCGTGGCTGGGTGTGGTGATCTGTGCCGAGCTCTACAGCGCGGCCTGGCCGCCCGGATTCGCCCCGATGAGCATGATCCCGGCGCCGCGCCGGCAGGAGGACCGGGTCCTGGTGCGGATGCGCGCCCTGTAAGGGGCCTCAGTAGACCCAGACCCGGCTCTTGATCGGCAGGGCGTCGTTCTTCCACATCCAGTTCATCGCGGAGACGGAGACGCGGGCGCAACCGTGTGACGCCGGGTAGGGCGGCACGCTCGGGGCGCCGTGCACGGCGATGCCGCCGTTGAAGTACTTCGGGCGCCAGAGCAGGCCCAGCGGGGCGTCCCGCCAGCCGTCGATCTGCCGGCTCACCTTGAACTTGCCGCGCGGGGTGTCCGCCAGGTACGTCTGGCCCTCGTGCTCGTAGTAGTCGTTCGACCCGGTCGAGGTGTTGAAGATCTGCGTGATCTGCCCGCCGTCGACGAGGAGCAGCAGCTGACGCTTCAGGTCGATCTCGATCACCTTGCCGCTGGTGGATTTCGCCTTTGGGCGTACCCCTTCTTCCAGGGCCTTCCAGGTTTTCGGGCCGACCGTGCCGTCGCGGCCGATGCCGGCGGCCTTCTGCAACGCGTACACCGCCTGCTGGGTGGTGCCGCCGAACTTGCCGTCGGCCTTGCCGATCCAGTAGCCCAGCTCGGTGAGCCGGGTCTGGAGGGCGACGACCTCGGCGCCCTTGGCGCCGGACTTCAGCTTCTTCGGCTTCGCCGGCGGAGCGGTGGTGGGCGGCACGGAGGGGGCGGCGCTGGGCGCGGAAGGCACAGCCGAGGGCGTCACAGGTACGGAAGGGGGCCCGTCCGCGACCGGATCGGCTGTGTCGCAGCCCGCGGCGAAGGTCAGCACCGCCGCCGCGGCGAGCGTGTACGCCAGGATCCTCCGCACGTGTTCTCCCTCGCTGGTGGTCGGGCCATTGTAGGGACTCATTCACAACGATCCACGGCTGTTCGGTGATCGACCACTCGGCCGGGTGGACCGCCCGGGGAAACCGTCAAAAAGAGCCGAGTACCCTTTGGCTATGTCATGGAAGGCCAGCGCACGGCATGGCGTACGGGAGGCGCCCGGCGGATTCGCACTCGTGCAGGAGCTGCTGAACACCCGTGAGGTGATGGCGTACAGCCCGGATCTGCTGACCGGGACGGATGACGCGCAGTGGTGGGTGACCGACGCGCTGGGGATGTGGTCCCGGGTGTCCGGTCTGCCGGCGCCGACGCTGCTGCTCTCCACCGCCGATCTGCGTTCGCTGCGCCGCCTGCGGACCGCCTTCGAGAACGTGGTGCTGGCCGGGGCGAACGCCGGGCCGGCCGGTGCGCTGCCACCCGCCGACGTCCAGGTCAGCCTGGTCCCGGACGCGGCCGGCTGGGTGCGGGTGGTGCCGACCGGCCGGGGGATCCGCTGGCTGGCGTCGGCGCTGTGGGCCGAGGCGCTCCTGGCCCAGCAGGCCGGTCTCTGGCTGCGGCTCAAGCTCTGCCACAACGCGCACTGCCGGGCCGCCTTCTTCGACACCTCCCGGAACAACAGCGGGGTCTGGCACGACGTCAGCACCTGCGGAAACACGGCCAATCTGCGGGCCTTCCGGGAGCGGCGCCGGCTGTCCGGCAACAGCGGCAGCCAGCAGATCGGGCTGCTGCACTCGCCGGAACCGCACTGACCCGGCCGGGACAGCATTGATCTCCTGCCCGCCGGGAACTTCCGGGCGTCCCCGGGCGACTATGGGGACATGGGATGTGAGCGGTGGCGCGAGATGCTTTCCGCGCAGTTGGACGGCGAGGACGACCCGGCCCTGCGGCCGGCGGTCGACGAGCACCTGGCCGGTTGTGCCGGCTGCCGGGAGTGGCTGGACCGGGCGGCGGCGGTCAACCGGCTGACGCGTACCGGACCGGTGGCGACGGTGCCGGATCTGACCGCGGCGATCCTGGCCGCGCTCCCCGCGGCGTCGGAGAAGGCACCGGAGAAGGCACCGGAGGAACGTCCGCGGCGCTGGTGGCGGATTCCGGCGGCGGCCGTCCTTTACGTGGCGCTCGGCGTGGTCGGGACGGTGCAGCTCATCCTCGGTCTGACCCAGGTGGGTGGCGGCGCGAGCGCCGGGCACGCTCATCTCGGCCTGAGCGCGACGCCGGGGCATCTGTGGCACGAGTCGGCCGCCTGGAATGTCGCGGTCGGCGCCGGATACCTTTTCATCGCGCTGCGCCGGACCCGGCCGACCGGTCTGGTGCCGATGCTGACCGCGTTCGTCGCGATGCTCCTGCTGCTCTCGATCACCGATCTCACCGGCGGCCGGGTGGACGTCGCCCGGCTGGTCGGCCACGGCTTCGTGATCCTCGGCTATTTCCTGGTGGTGGCGCTGTCGCGGGGCGCCGGCGGAGTGGAACGCCCGCCCGGCTCCCGGATCGGCACCGGTTGGCGGGCACGGTTCGACCCGCCTGCCGATGACGTCGAGGAGGCGCCGCGCCCGGGGCTGCGGTTGCTCCCGCCGCCCGGCCCGCTGACCGCGTCGCACGACGAGCGCCGCGCGGCCTGATCAGCGGGGTGGCCGGACCGACAGCTCGCGCCACTCGTCGGGGCCGGCGAGCAGGGCGCGGACCATGTCGAGAGCAGCGTCCTCGCTGTCGTACTCGAAGAAGTGCGAGGCGCCGTCGGAACCGCCGGCGCGCTGCTCGACATACCACTGGTCGCCGCTGGTTCGTAGGTACACGTCCTTTCGGGCGAGACGTCCCCACTTACCGTTCCACCAGTGCTTACGCTGCTCCATCCCGGCAGCGTATCGAACATTTGTTCGAACGGTGCCGGGAGGGCAGATCTTTTTGGCGGCGTGTCAGCGCGGGGGCTGCTGGTGCCGCCCGAGCACCTCGTCGAGAGCGCTGTTGGAGACCTGGTGACCCTGGCCGCGGAGCAGCGCGTCGCGGATCTCGGTGAGCAGCTTGACCTCCTCGCTGGGTGCCTTCGGCGGCGGCTCCTCGCCGCGGCGGCGGCGCTCGGCCAGCTTGTTCAGCGGGAAGACCACGAGGAAGTAGAGGACGGCGGCCGTCAGCGCGAAGGTGATGAGGGCGTTGATGAACGACGCGTAGTCGAACTTGACGCCGTTCACGTCCCACATGCCGGCGCCGAGGCCCTTACCGCCACCCATCAGCTGGATCAGGGGCTTCAGGAAGGCGTTGGTGAAGCTGGTCACCACCGTGGTGAAGGCAGCGCCGATCACGACGCCGACCGCGAGGTCGACGACGTTGCCACGCATGATGAAGTCTTTGAAACCTTGGAGCATCTTGCTCACGGGCACTCCCGGGGGCCGAATGTCGTCGTCCGGCAACGGGTGCCCGCCGCCGGTCGGCGACAAACTACGCCGACCGGTCGGCCTGTGAACAGCGAGGCTCAGTCGAGCGCGGGCTCCTCGGCGGTGACTGCCTCGTCCACCGTCGGGTAGGTGTGCAGCACCTCGACCAGACCACTCACCTCGAGGATCCGCAGCACACCGCGCTGCGGCGCGGCCAGCCGCACGGTGCCGCCGGCGTCGTCGGTGCTGTTCTTGGCCCGGACGAAGACCGACAGCCCGGTGGAGTCGCAGAACGACACCTCGGCAAGGTCGAAGATCAGCCGGGTCCGCCCCTTCTCGAGCAGATCACTGATCTGATCCTGCAGCTGGGGGGCGGTGGCCATGTCGAGCTCGCCCGCGACCGACACGACAACCATGTCGCCGCGCTGTTCCGTTTGTACCGTCAGGGACATTCGCCGACCTCCAGTTATTGCTGAACGGTACTCCACGTACCGGGGGATGCGCAGAACAGGGCAAAGCTTGGCGGTGTCCATTAGTTGGTCTACAGCAAGTAACGGACGCCCTGATGGTAAAGTCCGGCCGTTGCGCACGGATCGGGTGGTTGGGGAGGCAGCGATGCCGCTGAGTCCGGACGAGGCGAGTCGCTTCGCTGACCTGCTCAAGGGTCACGCGGAGCCGCTTGCGGCCCGCTGGGCGGAATTGGTCGCCACGAGCCTACGGGGCCGGCTGAGTAGTGCCGAGCTCCAACGGCAGACTGTCGACCTGCAGAAGGGCTTCCTACAGGCACTTTCCGCCGGAGCGGTGGAGGTGAGCGACGAGGCGGCCGCCGAGTTGCGTGCCCAGTTGAGCGAGCTCTCCAGCAACCGTGCGCGGCAGGGGTTCAGCGCCACCGAGACGGCGGTCAGCGTGTTCGCGTTCAAGGACGCGACGCTCGACATCCTCGGTGAGCACACCGACGCGACCACGCTTCGGGATTTCGTGGCGTTCTCCACCTTCGTGGACCGGGCCGCGCTGTTCACCTTCGACAGCTACGTACAGGTACGTGAGTCGCTCATCGCCGACCAGGCCGAGCAGCTGCTCGAGCTCTCCACCCCGGTGGTGAAGCTGTGGGAGGGCGTGGTGGCCGTGCCGCTGGTCGGCACGCTCGACTCGGCACGCGCGCAGGTGGTGATGGAGCGGCTGCTGCAGACGCTGGTCGACACCGGCTCGCCGTACGCGATCATCGACATCACCGGTGTGCCGGCGGTGGACACCCAGGTGGCGCAGCACATCCTGAAGACCGTGGTGGCCGCCCGGCTGATGGGCGCCGACTGCATCATCTCCGGCATCCGGCCGCAGATCGCGCAGACCATCGTGGCGCTCGGCATCGAGTTCGGGGACATCGCAACCAAGGCCTCGCTCGCCGACGCGCTGCGTCACGTCCTCAGCAAGAACGGCAGCCGGATCTCCGCGGCCAAACGGCCGGAGCGCTGACGTGGAGCGGGTGCCGGTCCTGAAGATCGGTGACATCCTCCTGGTCTCCATCCAGATCGACATGGAGGACCAGGTCGCGCTCCAGCTGCAGGAGGACCTGGCTGAGCGGATCGTGGCGACCGGCTGCCACGGCGTGATCATCGACATCAGCGCGCTCGACATCGTGGACTCGTTCGTCGGCCGTACGCTGGCCACCATCGCCTCGGTCTCCCGCGTGCTGGACGCCGAGACCGTCGTGGTCGGCATGCGCCCGGCCGTGGCGATCACCCTGGTCGAACTGGGCCTCTCGCTGCCCGGCATCCGGACGGCACTCAACGTCGAGCTGGGCATCGAGATGCTCGCCCGCGACCGTGACGACGACGACCTGGACGACGACGAGGATGAGGCCGACGCGGCAGCGGTAACCACGCCGTGAACGACGAGAGCCAGCGCCTTCCCGTCTCGAGTGACCAGGACGTCGTTCGTGTCCGGCAGCTGGTGCGTACGGTCGCGGTCGCGGTGAAGCTGTCCCTGGTGGATCAGACGAAGCTCGTCACCGCCGCGAGTGAACTGGCTCGCAACACACTGGTCTACGGCGGTGGTGGCACGGTGGAGGTGAGCCGGGTCCGCAACGAGCGGCGGGCCGGCATCCGGATCGTCTTCGCCGACCAGGGTCCCGGCATCGCCGACCTGGATCTGGCCTTGACCGACGGCTACACCACCGGCGGCGGCCTGGGGCTCGGGCTGAGTGGCGCGCGTCGCCTGGTCGACGAGTTCGCCATCGACACCGAGGTGGGTAAGGGAACGACCATTACCGTTGTCAAGTGGTGCCGATGAGCGGAGGCACGGTGGCGTCGCTGCCCGAGGGGCTCCTGGACGGTGGGGTCTGGTTCCGGGTGGAGGAAGCCAGCTCGGCGTCGGCCGTACGCCGGGCGGCCGAACGCCTCGCCGCCGCGCTGGCGATGCCGGAGAAGCGGGTGGCGGATCTGTCGATCGTCGCCGCCGAGGCTGCCGGCAACCTGGTCAAGCACGCTGATCAGGGCACCATTCTGGTCCGGGCGGTGCGGACCACCGAGCAGGCCGGTGTCGAGCTGATCGTGGTCGACAGCGGACCCGGGATGGCTGACGTCCAGCGGGCGATCGGCGACGGGCACTCCACTGCGGGCACGCTCGGGATAGGGCTCGGCGCGATCCTGCGCCAGGCCAGCCGGTGGGATCTGCACTCGGTGCCGGGCAAGGGGACCGTCCTGGCCGTGCAGGTGTGGCCGGCCGAGGTCCCGGAGCCGGAGTGGGCGGCAGGTCTGACCCGGCCGCTCACCGGCGAGACGGTCAGCGGTGACGCGTACGCGGTCCGGGAGATCGCCGACCGCCGGCAGATCCTGGTCTGCGACGGCCTGGGCCACGGCGGGCTGGCCGCGGCCGCTGCGCAGGAGGCGGTACGCGCATTCCGGAAGGCGCCACCCGGTCCGCCCGCGGTGCTGGTGGAGGCGCTGCACCGGGCTCTCGGGCACACCCGCGGCGCCGCGCTCGCGGTCGCCGAGCTGGACAGTGCGGCCGGCCTGGTCCGCTACGCCGGCCTGGGCAACATCTCCGGCACGGTGTTCGGGGTGGACGGCACGCGGCGCGGCATGATCTCGATGCCCGGCATTGCCGGCCATCAGCGGCGTCAGGTCCGGGAGTACGACTACCCGCTCGCCCCCGACGCGCTCGTGGTGATGCACACCGACGGCGTCGTGGACCGCTGGACCCCGGCGGGGTATCCGGGTCTGTTCACCCGATCGCCTGAAGTGATCGCCGCCACTGTCTTGCGCGACGCGGGCACCCGGCGCGACGATGCCGGCGTGCTGGTGGCCAGGTCGTCGTCGTGACCGCCGCGCCGTTGATGAAAATGCGCCTGCGGGTGGAGCAGGACATCTTCGTGGTACGGCAACTGGGCCGGGAGGTCGCCCGCGCGGTAGGAATGGAGTCACAGGACCAGACCCGGATGGCGACGGCGCTCAGTGAGGTGGGCCGCGTGTTGCTCGCCGCAGGGCGGCACGCCGATGTGGCGTTCACCGTCGAGCCGTACGGGGTACCAAGTCTGCAGGTGACTTTGACGCATTCCGCGCCCGGCGAGGCGGTTCGGCTGGCTGAGCAGTTGCAGCAGGTCGGCCGCCTGGTCGACACGATGGAGGTCGACGATGGTGGTACCGGAACGGTTGTCCGGATGGCTCGGCGGTTGCCGCCGGGTGCACCCCGGCTGACCCCCGGTCGCATGGAGGAGATCCGTGCCGGGTTGGCTCAGCACGTGCCCGGCAGTCCTCTGGACGAGCTGGCGGTGCAGAACCAGCAGCTCATCGCCGCACTTGACGAGGTGCGGGCACAACGCGACGACCTGGCCCGGCTCAACGCCGAGCTGGAGGAGACCAACCGCGGGGTGATGGCTCTCTATCACCAGCTCTCCGAGGAGCTGGAGGAGACGAACCGCGGGGTGGTCGCGCTCTACGCCGAGCTGGACGAGAAGTCGGTGCAGCTGCGCGCGGCGAGCGAGGCGAAGAGCCGGTTCCTGGCCAACGTCAGCCACGAGCTGCGGGCGCCGGTCACCGCGATCATCGGGCTGGGGAGGTTGCTCACCGACTCGGCTTCGGACGAGCTGACCGCCGAGCAGCGCCGCCAGGTGGAGCTGATCCGTACCTCGGCGAGTGACCTGCTCACCCTGGTGAACGGTCTGCTCGACCTGGCCAAGGCGGAGGCCGGCCGGATCGAGCCGAACTGGTCCGACGTGGACCTCAAGGCGATGTTCGGGCAGCTGCGCGGGACGTTGCGCCCACTGGCCACCCGGCCCGAGGTGGACTTCGTGGTCGAGGACCCGGCTGTGCCGGTGCTGCGCAGCGACGAGGTGCTGCTCGCCCAGGTGCTGCGCAACCTGCTGACCAATGCGATCAAGTTCACCGAGTCCGGCACGGTGCGGTTGAGTGCGGGGATCGCCGGGGACGACGTCGAGTTCGTGGTCGCCGACACCGGAACGGGCATCCCGCCGGAGCTGCACGAGCGGATCTTCGAGGAGTTCTATCAGGTGCCCGGGAGCAAGCCGGTGAGCGGCAAGGGCACCGGGCTCGGTCTGCCCTACGCCCGCCGGCTGGCCGGCATTCTCGGCGGTGGCCTGCGGGTCGACTCGGTGCCCGGTGAGGGCAGCACATTCACCCTTCGCTTGCCGGCCGAGGCCTCATGAAGAACGTGCAGCCCTCGGCGCGAGCCACCGTACTGGTCGTCGATGACAGCGCGACGAAACGGTACCTGCTGGTCAGCTGGCTGACCCGGGCCGGTTTCACGGTGCTGGAGGCGGAGACCGGCGGGGAGGCGCTGACCAAACTGCTCGAGTTCGAGACGGACCTCGTCGTTCTGGACGTGAAACTGCCGGACATGAGCGGTTTCGAGGTCTGCGAGCGGATCAAGACCGATCAACGGTACGGCGTACTGCCGGTCGTGCACGTCTCCGCGCACGCGGTGGATGTGGGTGACCGTACCCAGGGTCTGAACCGCGGGGCGGACGCGTACCTGGTGGAGCCGATCGAGCCGGACGAGCTCATCGCGACCGCGCAGGCCGTGCTCCGCTATTACCGCGCCCGGCAGCGGGCCGAACTGCTCGCCGAGCGGATGGTCCGGCTGGCCGAGACCACGCTGGCGATCAACTCGGCCCCAACCCTGACCACGCTGCTCGCGGCGGCCGCCGAGGGCGCCCGCGACATCTTCGGCGGGCCGGTCGTGGTGGTCGCGGAGACCTCGGAGGGCGAGAGCCTGGCGGCGGTCGGCAAACCCGCATCGGTACGCCCGTGGGCGGTCCCGGTCCACCGGGTGGCGGTGGGTTCGCTGGTGCGCACCGACGACGCGGCGGACTGGGACGTGACGGAGTGGCCGGCCGACGAGGCGGTGGCGGTGGCGGCGGCACGGCTGCGCGCGGACCGGCCGCCGGTCTACGTGGTGGCACCGGGTAGCACGCAGACGCCGGGCTTCCCGGTGTTGCGGCAGCTCTCCCAGGCGGTCGCGGCGGCGGTCGAGGCCCAGCGGTCCTTCGACGAGGAGCACCGGATCGCGGTTACTCTGCAGCGCAGCCTGTTGCAGTCGCGGCTGCCCGAGGTCCCGGGCGTGGAGCAGGCCGTCCTGTATGAGCCGGCCGGCGCGCAGACCGAGGTGGGCGGCGACTTCTACGAGCTGACCGTGCTGAACGACCAGTTGCTGGTGGCGATCGGGGACGTGGCCGGGCACTCGTTGCACGCGGCGACGGTGATGGCGGAACTGCGGCACGCGGTCCGCGCCTACGCCGTCGAGGGGCACCCGCCGGGCGCTGTTCTGGAGCTGGTCAACCGCTTCATGCGTACCGTGCTGCCGTCGGACTCCGCGACCCTCTGCCTGCTCACGCTCGATCCGGCGACCGGCCGGATCCGGATGGCCGGCGCCGGCCACCTGCCGCCGCTGATGCATGTCGACGGTGAGGTGCGGTTCCTGGAACCGCGCGGCCCGCTGCTCGGCCTGGACGCGCCGCGCCGGGCCGAACTGGAGCTGACCCTGCCGCCGGGCGGCACGCTCGTGCTTTACACCGACGGGCTGATCGAGCGCCGGGACGCGGACATCGACGTGGGGCTGGCCGCGCTGGCCGCCTGCGCTGCCGAGGTGGAGGACGACCTCGACGCGTTCTGCCGTCGGCTGCTCACCCAGCTCGCCGGTGCCGGCGAGCAGGCGGACGACATCGCGGTCGTCGCGCTGCGCCGCACCGCCTGACTCTCGCGGATCCATCGACCGGCCTCCTTGACGGCGGCTATTCACTCAGTGAATAGTAGCGGCCATGTCCACCGCACACGTCCTGCTGGGTCTGCTCGCCGCCGGGCCACGGCACGGCTACGACCTCAAACGAGCGCACGACGAGCGCCTGCCCCAGGCCAAACCGCTGGCGTACGGGCAGGTCTACTCCACGCTCGGCCGCCTGGAGCGGGACGGTTTCGTCGAGCAGTCCGGGCAGGACCAGGAGGGCGGCCCGGAGCGTACGTCGTACGTGCTGACCGAAGCCGGCCGGACCCGGCTCGACGACTGGCTCACCGAGGTCGAGCCGCCGGCGCCCCACGTGACCAGCGCGCTGTTCAGCCGGGTGGTCGTCGCGCTGCTGGCGGCCGACGCCGACCGGGCCCGGGCGTACCTGACCTCGCAACGGGCCGCGCACATGACCCGGCTGCGCGAGCTGACCTCGATCAAGACCACCCCTGGCGCCACCGTCGGCGACGTGATCGCCGCCGACTACGCCATCGGGCACCTCGACGCCGACCTGCGCTGGTTGCAGACCACGCTGGCCCGGGTCGCCGACCTACAGAAGGAAGTGACGGCATGACGTTGCTTACTGGCACGGGGATCACCAAGAGCTACGGCAACACACCGGCACTGCGCGGGGTCGACATCACGGTCGGGGAGGGCGAGATCGTCGCCGTCACCGGGCCGAGCGGCTGCGGCAAGTCCACGCTGCTGCACTGTCTGGCCGGCATCCTGCGGGCCGACGACGGCGAGATCCGCTATCGGGACCAGGACATCGGGCTCTGGTCCGAGACAGCCCGGTCGCGGTTGCGGCGTACCGATTTCGGGGTGCTGTTCCAGTTCGGGCAGATGGTGCCCGAACTGACCGCCGCGGAGAACGTCGCCCTCCCGTTGCTTCTCGCCGGTTCGGGGCGGCGAGAAGCACGGGCGGCGGCGCTCGTCTGGCTGGACCGGTTCGGGGTGGCCGACCTGGCCGACAAGCGGCCCGGGGCGATGTCCGGCGGGCAGCAGCAGCGTTGCGCGGTCGCCCGGGCGCTGGTCACCGAGCCACGGGTGGTCTTCGCCGACGAGCCGACCGGCGCGCTGGACCAGCTCAACGGGGAACAGGTGCTGGCCGCGATGGTCCAGGCGGTGCGCGAGCAGGGCACGGCGGTCGTGCTGGTCACGCATGAGGCGCCGATCGCGGCGTACGCGGACCGGGAGATCGTGCTCCGCGACGGTGCCATCGACCCGACCGGCCTCGGAGTGACGCCGTGAAGCCGTCCACCCTGGTCCGGCTCAGCCTGGCCGGGAACCGTACCGATCGGCTGCGGACTGTGCTGACGGCCGGGAGTGCGGCGCTGGCCGCGCTGGCGTTGCTGGCGGCCGCGACGGTCGCGTCGATCCGGGGCGGCGAGTGGATCGACGATCCGGACGGCATGCGGGTCATGGGCCCGGGCGCCGACTACTCGAACGCGCTGCTGGCCGAGGCCGGTCTGCGCCCCGGAGTGATCTTCATGCTGGTCATGCTCGCCCTGCCGGTGCTGGCGCTGGCCGGGCAGTGCATCCGGCTGGGTGCGCCGGCCCGGGACCGGCGGCTCGCCGCGCTCCGGCTGGGCGGGGCGACACCCGGGCAGGCGGTCCTGATCGCCGGGGCCGAGACCGCGGCGGCCGCGCTGCTCGGCTCGATCGCCGGCTTCGCCGTCTTCCTCGGGCTTCGGGAACTGCTCGACTTCCGCAACGGTCAGGGCCAGTTGGTGCTCCCGGTGGATGTCCTGCCGAACCCGGTTCTCATCGTCGTCGCCCTGCTGCTGGTGCCGCTGCTGGCCGGCGGGATCGGGGTGCTGCTGATGCGCCGCGTGGTGATCACCCCGCTGGGCGTGGTCCGGCGGAACCGGGAGGACGGGCCGGGACCAGGGCCGGGCCTGCTCATCGCGGTCGGGCTGCCGCTGTTCGTGTTGCCGAAATTCCTTCCGTCGAGCGTCCAGCTGCCGGACTGGGCGCCGCTCGCCTTCATGGGCGTCGGAGTGCTGCTCGTGATGCTCGGCGTGGTGCTGGGCACCGGGTGGATCTCGTACACGTCGGGGCGGCTGCTGCGCCGGTACGGCCGGGGTGCGGCGACGCTGCTCGCCGGTGGCCGGTTGATGACCGATCCGTGGAACGGGAGCCGGACGCTCGCTGCCCTGCTGGGCGCGGTCGTGGTCGGGGCCGGGACGCTGGGCTACTGGGCGCAGCTCGCGACCGAGTTCCGGGCGGCAGAGCAGTACAACGCCATGATCGACCCGAATGCGACGTCGTCGATCGGCTTCGCCAGCGACAACGAGTTCTACTTCGGCGCGTTGCGGCTGATCATGATCGCGGTGATCCTGGCGATGGTGGTCGCCGCGGCCGGGGTGCTGGTCGCGTTCGTCGAGGGGATCGTGGCGCGGCGACGGGCGTACGCGGCACTGACCGCCACCGGGGTGCCGCGCCGGACCCTGCGACAGGTGCTGCTCTGGCACACCTTCGTGCCGCTCGTGCCGGCCGTGCTGCTGGCCCTCGTCTCCGGCGCGGCGCTGTTCCGGCTGGTCGGCACCGAGGTGCGGCACGGCGGCCCGCGCGAGGAGTGCATCGATCCGATGGCGGACTACGCCACCTGCGCCAAGCAGACGTTCGTCGACCCGCTGCTCGTGGTGCCGATCCCGATCCCGCTGCAGCAACTCCTCCTGCTCGGCGGGGGCGCGCTGCTGGCGATGCTCATCGTGGTCGGGATCGGGGCGATGGTGCTGCGGTCCAGCACCGATCTCGAGGAATTGCGGGTGGGGTGAGGCTCAGCGCCCGCATCCGCCCGGATGCGGGCGCTTCGGCCCGGTGTTGCAGGTGGTCGCTTGGGGAAGCGGGGACTTCTCGTCGTGCGTACTCTCAAACGGTCTTGATGGTGTCCAAGATCCACGCGACGTTGAAGGCCTCTTCCTTCCAGGAGTCGTAGCGGCCGCTGGGGCCGCCGTGGCCGGCGCCCATCTCGGTCTTGAGCAGGTAATCGCCCTCGGGGGCGACCGCGCGCAGGCGCGCGACCCACTTGGTGGGCTCGTGGTACAGCACGCGGGTGTCGTTGAGGCTGGTCACCGCAAGAATCTTGGGGTACGCCTGCTTCGTGACGTTTTCATACGGGCTGTAGGACTTCATGTAGCTGTAGACCTCGGCTGATTCGAGCGGGTTGCCCCACTCCTCCCACTCGGTGACGGTGAGTGGCAGGCTCGGGTCCAGGATCGAGGTGAGCGGGTCCACGAACGGGACCTCGGCCAGGATGCCGGCGAACGACTCCGGCGCCAGGTTGGCGACCGCGCCCATCAGCAGGCCGCCGGCCGAACCGCCGCGGGCGACCAGCCGGTCCGCCGAGGTCCACCGGCTGCGGACCAGGGCCTTCCCGCAGGCGACGAAATCGGTGAAGGTGTTCTTCTTCGCCAGCATCTTGCCGGTCTCGTACCAGCGGCGGCCGAGCTCGCCACCACCGCGGACGTGCGCGATCGCGAAGACCACGCCGCGGTCGAGCAGGCTCAGCCGGGCGATCGAGAAGTACGGATCGATGGAGTGCTCGTAGGAGCCGTATCCGTAGAGCACGGCGGGCGCGGAACCGTCCCGCGGGGTGCCCTTGCGCGCCACGATCGAGATCGGCACGCGAACACCGTCCTCGGCGGTCGCCCACTCCCGGAACTGCTCGTAGTCGGCCGGATCGTAACCGCCGAGCACCGGCTTCTGCTTACGCAGCGTCATGGCTCGGCTGATCAGGTCGACGTCGTACACCGACTCGGGGGTGACCAGCGAGGTGTAGCTGATCCGGACGGACGTGGTCTCGTACTCCGGGTTGCCGGCCAGGTGGACGCTGTAGAGCGGCTCCGGGAACGACATGTCGTAGGCGTCGGTGCTGCCGTCGGTGATCACGCGCAGGCCGGTCAGCCCGTCTCGGCGCAGCGACACCACGATGTGCCGGGCGAAGGCGTCGACCGACTCGAGCCGGGTGCCCGGCTGGTGCGGGATCAGCTCGATCCACTCGCCCGGGTTGTCGACCGAGGTGCAGGACAGCGCGAAGTCCTCGGCGTCCAGGTTGTGCAGGATCAGGAACCGGTGGCCGTGGTGCTCCACCGAATACTCCACGCCCTGACGGCGCTCGGCGATCAGGGCCGGCTCGGCGGTGGGGTGGTCGGCGGGGATGACGCGTACCTCAGAGGTGATCTTGCTGTGCGCGTCGATCACGATGAACTTCTCGCTGCGGCTCAGGTCGACACCGACCCAGAACCGCTCGTCCGCCTCCTCGTAGACGACGGTGTCCTCGGTGCTGCCGATCGTGTGCCGCCACACCCGGTTGGGCCGCCAGGCCTCGTCGACCGTGATGTAGAACAGCGTGCCCGCGTCGGCGGACCAGGCGCTGCCGTAGAACGTGTCCTTCACCTCGTCGGCCAGCACCTCGCCGGTCCGCAGGTTCTTCACCCGCAGCGTGAAGCGTTCGTCGCCGGCGAAATCGGTGGAGAAGGCGAGCCAGTCGCCGTCCGGGCTGACGTCGAACGTGCCCAGCGCGAAGAACTCCTTGCCCTCGGCCAGCTCGTTGCCGTCGAGCAGGATCTCCTCGCCCGGCTTCTCCCCGTCGAGCGGGGGCGCGGTCTCGCCCGGGCGCACCGGGACGCGGCAGTGGATCCCGTACTGCTTGCCCTCGACGGTTCGCGTGTAATACCAGTACTCACCCTTGCGGCTGGGCACCGACAGATCGGTCTCCTGGGTCCGGTTCTTGATCTCCTGGAAGATCGTCTCGCGGAGCCCCTCGAGATGCGCGGTCGCCTGCTCTGTCCAGGCGTTCTCCGCCTTCAGGTGGGCGATGGTCGCGGGATCGTCTTTGTCCATCAGCCAGGCGAACTCGTCGGTGACCGTGTCGCCGTGGAACGTGCGCTCGGTGGGGGCCTGACGAGCAGTGGGTGGGCCGTCAATCGTCACCGGAGACACGTTACCGGCCGATTGGTCCGCGATGAGTTTCTTACACACGTCGACCTCCCTCATTCGAACATGTGTACGATGTGCCAGAGTGGACGATCTTCAATGATCTTCTTTGTGGGCGTCTTGTGTTCGGCTCTTGATCCAGCTCGTGCTCTGGCTCTTGCTCGGGCTCTTGTTCCGCTTCTGTTCCGGTTCCTGGGGAGGCTTCGGACGTGGGTGATTCCCTTCTCGACGCGCTCGAGGACATCTGTGGGCCTGGATTCGCGCGCCCGGCGCGCTCCACCGATCAGGTGTCCGGCCGACGGGCCGGATTCGTCGCGGAGCCGGCCACAGCACGCTCGGTCGCCGAGACGTTGCGGCTTGCGGCCGACCGCGGGCTGAGCTTCCTGCCGCGCGGTTCCGGCAGCAAAATCGATTGGGGTACGCCGCGCCAGGCCATCGAACTCATCGTCGACACGGCGCGACTCAACGGGATGTGGAACCACGACGGCTCGACGGCTGTCATCGCGGCCGGGACGCCGGTTGCCGCGGTGCAGGCGGCTCTCGCTCTGCGCGGGCAGCGCCTCGCCGTCGACCCGCCGTCGGCCAAGGCGACCATCGGGGGGATGCTCGCGGTCAACGAGTCCGGGCCGCTGCGGCACCGCTACGGGAGCCCGGCCACGCAGACGCTGAGCATTGATTTCGTGGATGCGGCCGGGGTGGAGGGCTCATCCGACGGGGAGGACGGGCGGCCCGGCATCGCGGACATCGACGGGGTGATCACCTCGGCGGTGCTCCGGCTCGAGCCGCAGCCCGCGGCGCGGCGCTGGGTCGGCCGGGCGGTCTCCACGCCGACCGAGGCCAGCGAGCTGGCCGCCTGGGTGGTGGCGCGGGAGCTGGAGCCGAGCGCCATCGAGGTGGACCTGCCGGGCCGCGACGGCGCGATGCTCGCCATGCTGCTGGAGGGCGAGGTCGACGTGGTCAACCAGGTCGCCGACGAGGTCGTCCGGGAGTGGGGCGGCGACACGGTGATCGCGCCGGTGGCGCCGCCCTGGTGGGGGCGGTATCCGTTCGGCGGTGGCGACGTCGTGCTGCGCATCGCGGCGCGGCCGCGTGACCTGCAGGCGGTGGCCTATGCCCTGCGGGACAGCGCTGGTGCGCCGGTGCCGCTTCGGGGGTCGGCCGGGGTGGGGACCTTCCACGCGGTGCTGCCGCGAGGCCTCAGCGCGGTGCGGGTGAACGAGATCGTCGCCAGCATGGAGCAGGTCCTGCTGGCCCGGCGCGGCCGGGTTGCGGTGCTGACCGCGCCGCCGGAGCTGGCGTCGGAGATCGAGATGGCCGGCCCGCGGGAGCTGTTCTAGACGGCTGGCCCGCGGGAGCTGTTCTGGATGTCTGGCCCGCGGGAGCTGTTCTGGATGGCCGGCCCGCGGGAGCGGTTCTTGACGGCTGGCCCGCGGGAGCTGTTCTGGACGGCCGGCCCGCGGGAGCGGTTTCGGAGGCTCAGCTGGGCGTCGGGCCGGGTGGTTTGTCAGCTTCAGCCGAAGGATGGGATGCGGGTTACGGCCTCGGATGCGAGGTGGCGGCCGATGCGGGCTACGTCGCCGACTGCGTAGGTGAGGTAGGCGAACTGGCCCACTTCGCGGACGCCCGTGAGGATCAGGTCGTCGACCGGGACACGGCGGCGTAGCAGCGGGATGCCTTCACCGAGGATGGCCGGGGCGATGCCGAGGATGATCTCGTCGAGCAGACCCTCGGCGACGAACTGGCTGACGAGGTCGCCTCCGCCGGCCAGCCAGACGTTCTTGCCCTGGGCGGCTACCAGCATCGCCTCATGCACCCGGCGGACGTCGCCGCTGATCATGAAGACGTTGGCGTCCTCGACCGGGGGCAGGTCGCGGTGGGTGAAGACCCAGCACGGTACGTCGCCGTACATGTCGTGCCAGTTCTGCGGTTCCTCGAGGAGGTTGTCGTTCTCCAGGACCCACTCATAGGTCCGTGCGCCCATGGCGAACGCGCCGACGCCGTCGAAGAACTCGCCGAACGGGTTCTCGGTGCCTTCATCGACTTCGAACAGCCAGTCCAGCGAGTTCCTCGTGTCGGCGGTGAAGCCGTCGATGCTGGTGGCGGTGTAGTACTGCGTCTTCGCCATGCCAACACCATGCCATGCGAGAGCTGACAAAAAGGGCGGATCGATCAGGACCATGAGCCCGATTCGGAACTTCGGGTGCGTCCCGCAGCCGGCCGCCAACGACGAGGCAGGCGCCGAGGGAACAGCGCGCCCGGGGTTGTTGACGAGCGAGGCGTAGGTGAGGCGCGGCCGGGGCGGAGAGCAGGGCGGGACTTGGGCCGCTGGGTAGTCAGGCCCCGGCAGTGAGCGAGACCCGGGCTGCTGGATCCAACAGCGCTGGGTGGCGAACGGGACTTGAGGCGGCCGGGCCGGGTAGTGGCGACGGGTGGCGGGTGGCCGGGTGTTGCCGGTCGGCGCCGGGGTGCGGCGGGCGTGGCTGAGTTGGGACGGGGAGGGTGGGACCCGGCGGCGGATTGAGGTGGGTGGTTACTTGGGGCCGGTGACCTCGTAGGTGAGGTAGGCGAACTGGCCGACTGGGTGGGCGGCGGTCAAGGTCAGGCGGGAGGAGGTCAAGCGGCGTGGAAGGAGAGGGGCGCCGCGGCCCAGGGTTACCGGAGCTACGCCGAGGATCAGCTCGTCCAGGAGGCCCTGATCGGCGAACTGGCCGGCCAGGTCGCCGCCGCCGATGATCCAGATGTTTTTGTCGCGGGCGGCTGCGGTCATCAAGCGGTGCACGGGGGCCACGTCGCCCTGGACGAAGTGGAGGTTGGCGCCGGGGATGGCCGGCAGTGAGCGATGGGTGAAGATCCAGGCTGGGGTGTCTCCATACGGCCCCAGCCAGGCCTCGGGGTTCTCCAGTGCCTTCTCATGGTCGACGATCCACTGATAGGTCGTCGAGCCCATGGCCACGGCGCCCACGCCGGCGAAGAAGCCGGTGAACGGGTCGGCGTCGCCCTGCGGGACCTCGAAGAGCCAGTCCAGTGAGTTGTGCTCGTCGGCGATGAAGCCGTCGACGGTGGTCGCGGTGTAGTACTGCGTCTTCATGCCCGCGACCCTGCCACCACCCTCTGACATTTCCCGGCGGCCGCGCAGGGGGTCGGAAGTAAGGCGCCGGGTGGCCAGCCTTTGGCCGGAACGTGGCCGCGCTGGGAGTAGGGCGCCGGCGGCCCGGTGGGGGTGGAACGTGGCCGCGCTGAGGCCGGACCGGGGGCGGTGGCCGCGCTAGATGGGAAGTAGCGCGAATGACGGCCACGCTGGGGCAAACCTGCGAAGTAGAGCCAAACTCAAGCCCAGTTCGTACGCTTATGCGTCGTTGCGCAGAACCAGAATGGCGATGTCGTCCCGAGGCTCCTCCACCGAGAAATTGATCGTGGTGGAGCGCAACCGCGCAGCCATCACATCAGCGGGATATCCCGCGAGCGGTGCGCAGGCCTCCCGCAGCCGGCCGGAGCCGAAGAGCTCCCGCCCACGCCGGCGCTCAGTGACGCCGTCGGTGTAGAAGATGAGCGAGTCCCCAGGCCCCAGCGTGACCGCCACGTCCGGGCTGGTGATCGTTTCCAGCAGGCCGAGCGCGGTCCCGCCCTCGCCCACGAAGCCGGTCTTGCCGTCGGCGCGGACGAGCACGGCGCGGTCGTGGCCGGCCAGGTGGAGGCAGACGTTGAGCTGGTTGTCGCCCTTGCGGGTGACCGAGGCCATGGCGAGTGTGCAGTATCTGCCACCACCACGCTGTACGAGCGTCCGGTTGACCCGCCACAGGATCTCGCTGAGCGTCTTGCCGTCGTCGACCAGGATCCGGATCACGTCGCGGACCAGGCCGGTCACGGTCGCCGCCTGGACGCCCTTGCCGGAGACGTCGCCGACCACGACCAGCCACTGTTCCTCGCCGAACGGGACCACGTCGTAGAAGTCGCCGCCCACCTCGGAGCCGGTCGGCACGTACTCCGCGGCGAAGCCGATGCCGTCGACGTGCGGCAACGCGGGTGGGAGCAGGGAGGCCTGGAGCGTACGCGCGACCGTACGCCGCTCATCATGGATCCGTGCGTTGTCGATGGCGAGCGCCGCTCGCCGGGCCACGTCCTCCAGGACCGCGACCTCGTCCGCATCATGCCGGTGTTTCGGGTGCCGGCCGACGGCGAGCGTGCCCAGCCGGGTCCCCCGGGCCACCAGCGGCACCGCGTATCCCTCCAGCGGCGCCCCGAACATCACCTGGGTGCCCAGCCGGGACGCCTCCTCGAGCCGGGCCAGGATCGACTCCGGACCCGCCTCGGCGAGGGACGCGTGCAACTGGGCCAGCGCCGACTCCTCGGCATGGGTGGCGGCTGCGAGCTGGAGCCGGCCCCAGGCGTCGGTGGTGTGCACCGCGCACCACTGGCCGAGCCGGGGCACCACCAGCTGCGGGATGAGGGCCATGGTCAGGTTGACGTCGAGGGACTGCGCGAGCAGCTCGCTGGCCTCGGCCAGGAAGGTGATCCAGGTCTGCCGGCGGACGTCGGCGCGGCGGAGCCGGTCGTTCTCCAGGTGCAGCGAGAACCGTTCGGCGACCATGGCGGCCAGCGACTGGGCGTAGCCGACGGGGGCGGCGTCGAGTTCGAGCTCTCCGGAGTAGGGCCGGTGGGTGCTCAGCGGCACCCGGATGATGTCGGCGTTGTCGCGCGGTGCCCGGCCGTACCGGGCCAGCAGCTGCCGTCCCATGCCGTCGCCGCGGTCCAGCCGCACCACGCCGCCGGCCGCGCCGGTCAGCCGGGCCAGCCGGGAGAGCAGGTCGGTGGCGAGGTCGGCGAGTCCCTCGTCGGAGTGCCGGTCCGAGCCGCTGCGGAGCAGGCCGGTGAGCGCGCCGAGGCTCGGGGTCTCGGACTGGGCCGGCACGCGGACGACCGGCCCGCCCGGACCGTCCTGCCGCTGGTCGAGGCGGAACCACACGCCCTTGCCGTCGCCCTCGTGCACGGTGCCCCACCGGCTGGCGAAGTGGTCGACCAGCAGCAGGCCGCGGCCGCGCTCGGCGACCTCACCGATGTCGGCGGTCTCGTTGCGGGGGCCGACGGCGAGTTGCTCCACCGGGCCGGGCGCGAAGTCGGTGACCGTGACGGTCAGTCCGCCCGGGTCGGCCGTGACCTCGATCTCCAGGTCGGTGTTGGCGTGCACCACCGCGTTCGTGGAGAGCTCAGTGGTCAGCAGCAGTGCCTCGTTGAGCAGGCTGACCAGACCGGTTTCCTCGAGCACGGAACGGACCAGCGCGCGGGCTGCCGCGGGGGTCCGCCGATCGTTGGGCAACCTGGTGCGGCGCACCATGGTCTCGGACTGAGCCCCTGATGGGATGCTCGTCCTGGTTCCGACCTCGGCTGGCACCCATGCATCCTCTCCCGTGGACGGGTGTATGCACAAAGTCGTCTCTCGCATTGACCCGGTCGGGCGAGAGAGGATAGGGAACCCCCGGCGGCGAAGCTCGTTCAGGACGGCACGGCAGGTGCACCACCCAAGGTCTTGAACAGGCTTCAGTTGGACAGCGAGTGAGGACAGCATGACAGCGGCGAAAGAAGCCAGCGTCGGCGTGCCCGACGAGACCGTTCTGCTCGGTGAGCTCGCCGATGCGCTGCGACGAGTGCGCCGCGGCGATCTCAAGGTTCGACTGCCCCGCCGTGGCGGGATGGCCGGGGCCGTGGCGGAGGCGTTCAACGAGGTCGTCTCGCTGCAGGAACGGCAGAACCTCGACCTGCGCCGGATCAGCCGGATCGTCGGTCGCGACGGCCGGCTGACCGAACGCCTCGACGAAGAGGGCCTGGACGGCGCCTGGGCGGACAGCGTCCGCTCGGTCAACTCGCTGATCGACGACCTGGCCCGGCCGACCACGGAGATCTCCCGGGTCATCGTGGCGGTTGCCGAGGGTGACCTCTCCCAGCACATGGCGCTGGAGATGGACGGCCGACCACTACGCGGTGAATTCCTGCGGATCGGCCGGACCGTGAACACGATGGTGGACCAGCTGTCGTCGTTCGCCGACGAGGTGACGCGGGTGGCCCGCGAGGTGGGCACCGAGGGCGAGCTGGGCGGTCAGGCCGACGTCCGCGGCGTCGCCGGCACCTGGAAGGACCTCACCGACTCGGTGAACACGATGGCCTCCAACCTGACCCACCAGGTGCGCTCGATCTCGCAGGTGGCGACCGCGATGGCCCGCGGCGACCTGTCCCAGAAGATCACCGTGTCGGCTCGCGGTGAGGTGGCCGAGCTGGCCGACACGATGAACGGCCTGACCGACACCCTGCGGCTCTTCGCCGAGCAGGTGACCCGGGTCGCCCGCGAGGTGGGCACCGAGGGCAAGCTGGGCGGCCAGGCCGAGGTGCCGAACGTGGCCGGCACCTGGAAGGACCTCACCGACTCGGTGAACTCGATGGCGTCGAACCTGACCAGCCAGGTGCGGAACATCGCTCAGGTCTCCACCGCGGTGGCGAAGGGTGACCTGTCGCAGAAGATCACGGTGGCCGCGCAGGGCGAGATCCTCGAACTCAAGGACACCGTCAACACGATGGTGGATCAGCTGTCGTCGTTTGCCGACGAGGTCACGCGGGTGGCGCGCGAGGTGGGCACCGAGGGCCGGCTGGGCGGTCAGGCCCAGGTCCGGGGCGTTTCCGGTACGTGGCGCGACCTCACCGAGAACGTGAACCAGCTCGCCGCGAACCTGACCGCCCAGGTCCGGAACATCTCGCAGGTCTCCACCGCCGTCGCGAAGGGTGACCTGTCGCAGAAGATCACGGTCGACGCCCGCGGCGAGATCCTGGAGCTGAAGAACACCGTCAACACGATGGTCGACCAGCTTTCGTCGTTCGCCGACGAGGTCACGCGGGTGGCGCGCGAGGTGGGCTCGGAGGGCAAGCTGGGCGGTCAGGCCCAGGTCAAGGGCGTTTCTGGTACGTGGCGCGACCTCACCGACAACGTGAACTACATGGCGTCGAACCTGACCAGCCAGGTGCGGAACATCGCCTCGGTCACCACTGCGGTGGCCAAGGGCGATCTGGGCCAGAAGATCACGGTCGACGCCCGCGGCGAGATCCTCGAGCTCAAGTCGACCGTCAACACGATGGTCGACCAGCTTTCGTCGTTCGCCGACGAGGTGACCCGTGTGGCCCGCGAGGTGGGCACGGAAGGCAAGCTCGGCGGTCAGGCGCAGGTGCGGGGTGTCGCGGGCACGTGGCGTGACCTCACCGACAACGTGAACTCGATGGCGTCCAACCTGACCAGCCAGGTGCGGAACATCGCTCAGGTCTCCACCGCGGTGGCGAAGGGCGACCTGTCGCAGAAGATCACGGTCGATGCCCAGGGCGAGATCCTGGAGCTGAAGAACACCGTCAACACGATGGTCGACCAGCTCTCGTCGTTCGCCGACGAGGTGACCCGAGTGGCACGCGAGGTGGGCTCGGAGGGCAAGCTCGGTGGTCAGGCGCAGGTGCGGGGTGTCGCGGGCACCTGGCGTGACCTCACCGACAACGTGAACTACATGGCGTCGAACCTGACCGCCCAGGTGCGGAACATCGCCTCGGTCACCACCGCGGTGGCCAAGGGCGATCTCGGGCAGAAGATCACGGTCGACGCCCGCGGCGAGATCCTGGAGCTGAAGAACACCGTCAACACGATGGTGGATCAGCTCTCGTCCTTCGCCGACGAGGTCACGCGCGTGGCGCGCGAGGTGGGCTCGGAGGGCAAGCTGGGCGGTCAGGCCCAGGTCAAGGGCGTTTCTGGTACGTGGCGCGACCTCACCGACAACGTGAACCAGCTCGCCTCCACGCTGACCATCCAGCTGCGCGCCATCGCCGAGGTGTCCACCGCCGTGACCCGCGGTGACCTGACCCAGAGCGTCGCCGTCGAGGCGCAGGGCGAGGTGGCGGAGCTCAAGGACAACATCAACCAGATGATCGTCACGCTCCGCGACACCACGAAGACGAACGCGGAGCAGGGCTGGCTCGACTCCAACCTGGCCCGCATCGGTGGCCTGCTGCAGGGTCAGCGGGACGTCGGCGAGGTCTGCCGCATGATCATGACCGAGGTGACGCCACTGGTCGACGCGCAGCTCGGCGCCTTCTTCCTGGTGGACAACGAGGAAGCGGTGATGCGCCTGCGGCTGGCCGCGGCGTACGGCTACGTGGCCCGCGATCACGAGGTGACCTTCGGACCGGGTGAGGGCCTGGTCGGCCAGGCGGCCGTCTCCCGGCGCACCATCCGGGTGCGAGCCACCCACGACGGCATCCTGACGATGCGGTCCGGCCTGCTCACCATGGCGCCGAACGACCTGGTCGTGCTGCCGGTGCTGTTCGAGGGCGAGATGCTCGGCGTGATCGAGTTCGCGTCGGTGGCCGCCTTCTCCGGGCTGCACCTGACGTTCCTGGAGCGGCTGGTCGCCACGATCGGCGTCGCGCTGAACACGATCCAGGCGAACCGGCGTACCGAGGAGCTGCTGGCCCAGTCGCAGCGCCTCGCCCGGGAGATGCAGGACCAGTCGGCCGAGCTGCAGCGCACCAACGCCGAGCTGGAGGACAAGGCCAAGCTGCTGAGCGAGCAGAAGGCCAACATCGAGCTGAAGAACCGGGAGATCGAGCTGGCGCGGCTGGGCCTGGAGGAGAAGGCGCAGCAGCTGTCCCGGGCGAACACGTACAAGTCCGAGTTCCTGGCGAACATGAGCCACGAGCTGCGTACGCCGCTCAACTCCCTGCTCCTGCTGGCCCGCCTGCTCGCCGACAACACCGAGCAGAACCTGAGCAGCAAGCAGATCGAATTCGCTCGTACGATCCACAGCGCCGGCTCCGACCTGCTCTCCCTGATCGACGACATCCTCGACCTGTCGAAGATCGAGGCGGGCCGGATGGACGTCGAGCCCGACGTGGTCGACTTCGACGGCATCCGGAGCTATGTCGAGCAGGCGTTCGTGCCGCAGGCCGACGACAAGGGCCTGGACTTCCGGGTCGACGTGGCGCCCGAGCTGCCCGACTCGATCGTCACCGACCCGCAGCGGCTGCAGCAGATCCTGCGCAACCTGCTGTCGAACGCGGTCAAGTTCACCGACAGCGGCTCGGTGACGTTGAGCATCTTCCCGGCCTCCCCGGACCCGGATCTCGACATGCCGTCGATGGTCACCGGCCGGCAGGTGATCGGCTTCGCGGTCACCGACACCGGCATCGGCATCTCGGACGAGAAGCTGGCGATCATCTTCGAGCCGTTCCAGCAGGCCGACGGCACCACCACCCGCAAGTACGGCGGCACCGGCCTGGGCCTGTCGATCAGCCGCGAGTTCGCCGCGCTGCTCGGCGGCACGATCACCGTGTCATCGGTGCCGGGTGGCGGTTCGACGTTCACCCTCTACATGCCGGAAGCCCTGGTGCCGGACGCGATCCCGATGCCGGCGCTGCCCGCGGTGCCGGCCAAGGCGGTGTCGGTGCGGCCGGCCGCCTCGCTGGACCTGCCGTTGATGGAGATGCCGGCGCTGGTGGCGGCCCGGCAGGAGGAACCCGCGGTGATCCCGGGCGGCCGGCAGTTGGACGGCGCCACCGTGCTGATCATCGACGACGACGTCCGGAACGTGTTCGCCCTGACCAGCGCCCTGGAGATGCACGGGTTGCACGTCCTCTACTCGGACAACGGCGTGGACGGCGTACGGATCCTGGCCGAGCATCCCGAGGTGGACATCGTGCTGATGGACGCGATGATGCCGGATCAGGACGGCTACGAGACCACCCGGGGAATCCGGCGCAACCAGCGTTTCCAGGACCTGCCGGTAGTCTTCCTCACGGCGAAGGCGATGCCGGGCGACCGGGAGTCGGCGCTCGCTGCCGGTGCCAGCGACTACATCACCAAGCCGGTCGACCTGGACGAGCTGATCGAATTGATGGCGCGCTGGGTGAACGCGGAGGACAACGAGCCGGAACGCGGCTGAAGGGCGAGGTGAGTACGCGTGGGTGAGCGCGCCAAGGCGCTGCTGGTCGACGACCGGCGGGACAACCTGCTGGCCCTGGAGGCGATCCTCCAGGGCCTGCCGGTCACACCGGTGGCCGTGGAGAGCGGCGAGGCGGCGCTCAAGCAGCTGCTCACCGACGACTTCGCGGTGATCCTGCTGGACGCGCACATGCCCAACATGGACGGGTTCGAGACGGCCAGCCACATCAAGCGGCGGGAGCGCACCCGGCACGTACCGATCCTGTTCCTGACCGCGGCCGACCGGGATGCCCAGCTGGCCCTCCGGGGGTATGCGGTGGGTGCCGTCGACTATCTGACGAAGCCTTTCGACCCGTGGGTGCTGCGCGCCAAGGTGTCGATCTTCGTCGAGCTCTGGACGAAGAATCAGCAGCTCAAAGCGCAGGCCGAGGCGTCGAAGGAGCGGGACGCGCAGTGGCAGCGGCTCACCGACACGGTGGACGAGGCGGCCCGGGTGCTCCGCGGTGGTGGCGATGCGGCCGCCGCGGAGGCGCTGGACCTGCTGGAGAAGGCCCGCTGGGGGAGCTGACCCCTCAAGTGTGACCTGGGTCACGCTGAACAACCTTGCTGGGCAGCCGCGCCACTACCGGGGCGTGATCGCTTGATCATGCGGTCTTCATCCCCTGGTTAGGAGCAACATGCGGCACGCAATGCCCGAAGCAGCCCCGAGCCGCCGGCGTCGTCGCCTGGTGGCCGGCCTCGGCGCGGCGGGTGCGGCCGGCGCCGTCACCGCGCTGGTCGCCGTCCTCGTTCCGTCGGCCTCGGCCGCCACCCTCTTCGACGACAACTTCGAGGACGGCGCGAACGGCTGGTCCAAGTCCGGCGGCAACTGGGCCGTGGTCTCCGACGGCTCGAAGGTCTACCGGCAGTCCAAGGCGGACAGCGAGCTGGCTCGCGTCTTCGCCGGTGAGACCTCGTGGACGAACTACTCGGTCCAGGCCAAGGTGAAGCCGGTCAGCCTCGGCAGCGGTCTGGCCGGTGTCGCGGCCCGGGCCAGCGGCTCCTCGACGATGTACCGGCTGGCCCTCACCGGCGCCGGCAAGGCCGAGCTGCAGGCGGTCAAGGGCAGCGCGATCACCGCGCTCGGCTCGGCCGCGGTCAGCAACCTGACCTCGTGGCACACCCTGAAGGTCGACGTCTCCGGCAGCACGGTGACCGGCTACGTCGACGGCGTCAAGGTCGCCTCCGGCACCGGCGCGCTGGCCGGCACCGGCCGGATCGGCCTGGTCACCAGCTACGCGTCGGCCTCGTTCGACGACGTCTCGGTGAACCCGCTCGGCGCCGCGCCCACCGCGACCGCGACGGCCACCGCGACGAAGACCGCGACTGCGTCGCCGACGGCCACCAAGACCGCCACCGCGTCGCCCACGGCGACGAAGACCGCGACCGCGTCGCCGACGCCGACCAAGACGGCCACCACCCCGGCGCCGACGCCGACCGCGACCGGGACGACGACTGCGTGGCCGGCTGCGACCGGAACCAAGCCGGTCACCGCGACCATCGCCGTCTCCGGCACGCTCGACGGCGGCAACGTCCGCTACTACGGCAGCGGCGCGCTGGGCGGCGACGGCCAGGACGAGGGCCAGGACCCGCTGTTCAAGCTGGCCGACGGTGCGGTGCTGAAGAACGTCATCCTCGGCGCCCCGGCCGCGGACGGCGTCCACTGCTCCGGCTCCTGCACGCTGATCAACGTGTGGTGGGAGAACGTCGGTGAGGATGCGGCCACCTTCAAGGGCGGCGCCTCGGCGACCTACACCGTCGACGGCGGCGGCGCCAAGGGCGCGGACGACAAGGTCTTCCAGCACAACGGCGGCGGCACGCTGACCATCAAGAACTTCCAGGTCTCCGACTTCGGCAAGCTCTACCGGTCCTGCGGCAACTGCTCCACCCAGCACAAGCGCGCGGTCGTCGTGCAGAACGTGACCGCCACCGCCCCGGCCGGCAGCCTGGTCGGCATCAACCAGAACTACGGCGACACCGCGACCCTGTCGAAGATCACCGTGGTCGGCAAGAAGAGCCTGGACATCTGCGTCAGGTTCACCGGCAACAACAGCGGCAAGGAGCCGACCAAGGTCGGTACCGGCCCGGACGGCACGTACTGCAAGTACACCGCGTCCGACATCACCTTCAAGTGATCCGCCCGTGGCCGCCGGACGGGACCCCGGCGGCCACGGCCCCACACTCAGCGGCGACCGCGTCGCCACGGCACGAATCGACGGTTGGGAGGCGGCGCGATGACGCTCATCGAACCTGAGCTGCGCGCGGCGTTGCGCGCCGAGGCGGCGGCGCACCGGCCCGACCGGGAAGCCATGCTCGACCGGATCACCCAGACCGCCATGCGCAACCATCTGGCCAAGCGGAAGCCGGCACCGCGGATCCGGGTCGCCGGCGCCGCCGTCGCGGTGGCCGCGGTGCTCGGGGGTGGCGGTTTCGCCCAGTGGGCGCTCGCCGGTGACACCGAGCCCCGGCCGCAGCCGGTGCAGCCGACGGTCAGCGTGCCGGTGACCCCGTCACCGAGCGAGCCGGCCCCAACAGCCACACCGACCACTCCACCGTCGGTGAGCTCCACCAGGACCACGGCGAACCCGTCCCCGAGCCGGTCGAGGCCCGCGCCGCCGTCGCCGTCCAGCGCGCCCGCCACGGCGAGCACGCCGCTCAAGGCCGACGGTTCGATCGCTCCGGACAGCGATTCCCAAGGCAGCAGCGTCGTGACGGTACGAACAACCGAGCGGCTCACCGCGCTGGAGGTGACGGTCCGGGTGACGCGTACCCCGGAGCTGGTCTCGCGCGGCGGCAGTCAGCAGGTGCCCGGCGCGAGCGTGACCAGCACGGTCGCCGAGGAGGCGGACGCGCTGGTCTACCGTTTCGTGCTGTCCTCCGGCGACACCATGGAGCCGGGGACCTACACCTTCGCGGCGCGATACACGCATGCCGAGGGCGGGCGGAATGCCGACGCCGACGCCTACGCCGTGGTCGCCACCACCGCATCCGGCGCCACCGTGCCGGTCAGCGGCGAGTTCTCCGGAACCTGAGCTTCATTCCACTGCCGACGCCGCCCACAGGAAACGTGTACCGGCGGTGTGCAAGCATCGCGGTATGCCAGGTCGTTCAGGCGGTGCTGCTGATCATCAGCGCGCTGCGCAGCCCGGTGATGTCCAGCACCCGCATCAGGAACTCGCCGACGTTCGTCAGGGACAGCACGGATTGAGCGTGCTGCGCCTTGCGGCTGAGCACCACGAGCGTGCCCAGGCCCTGCGAGTCGCAGAAGGTGACGCCGGCCATGTCGAGGATGATCCGGGCCGGCGGCTCGGGCAGCAATTCGTTGACGACCGTGGACAGCTCAGACACCGTGAGCACGTCGATTTCCCCGGCGAGTTGGATCACTACCTCGTCCGGGGCGCGCTGAACCGCGATCGACAGTTCGGGTCGCTCCACGCGGCTCAGCCTATCCTCTTCCGGGCGAAACGGCCTGTCAGGCGCGGTCAGGCCGGACGCTTGAAGGTGACGTGAAGAACCCTCCAGGAATACTCGACGTACGCCGCTGACAGAATGGGAACCGCTGTGACCACGACATATCCCACCGCGGAGCTTCCGTACCCGGAGGATGCCCCGGTCTCCCAGGCCCTGTTCGACCGCGCCCAGGCCATCGTGCCGGGCGGGGTCAATTCACCTGTGCGTGCGTTCCGGGCGGTGGGGGGCACGCCGCGGTTCATGGCGTCGGGCTCCGGGCCCTGGTTGACCGACGTCGACGGGCGGCGCTACGTCGACCTGGTCTGTTCCTGGGGGCCGCTGATCCACGGGCACGCGCACCCCGAGATCATCGAGGCCGTGCAGCGCGCGGCCGCGCTGGGCACCAGTTTCGGTACGCCCACCGCCGGCGAGGTCGACCTGGCCGAGGAGATCGTCCGGCGTACGCCGATCGACGAGGTCCGGCTGGTCAACTCCGGTACCGAGGCGACCATGACCGCGATCCGGCTGGCCCGCGGCTTCACCGGCCGGTCGAAGATCGTGAAGTTCGCCGGCTGCTACCACGGCCACGTCGACGCGCTGCTCGCCGCGGCCGGCTCCGGCGTCGCCACCCTCGGCCTGCCCGACTCGCCCGGCGTCACCGGCGCCGCGGCCAGCGAGACGATCGTGCTGCCGTACAACGACGTCGCCGCGGTCGAGGCGGCGTTCGCCGCAGAGGGCAGCGAGATCGCCGCGATCATCACCGAGGCGGCGCCCGGCAACATGGGTGTGGTCACGCCGCGCGACGACTTCAACGGCAAGCTCGCCGAGATCGCCCACCGGCACGGCGCGCTGCTCATCATCGACGAGGTGATGACCGGTTTCCGGGTCTCCGCGGGCGGCTGGGCCGGGCTGCACCCGGTCGACGCCGACCTGTTCACCTTCGGCAAGGTGATGGGCGGTGGCCTGCCCGCTGCGGCGTTCGGCGGCCGCCGGGAGATCATGTCGCGGCTGGCCCCGGCCGGCCCGGTCTACCAGGCCGGCACCCTCTCCGGGAACCCGCTGGCCTGCGCGGCCGGCCTGGCCTCGCTGCGGTTGGCCGACGACGCGGTCTACAAGCGGCTCGACGACCTGGCGAACACGATCGGTTCGCTCTGCTCGGAGGCGCTGAGCGCGGCGGGCGTCACGCACCGGCTGTCGTACGCGGGCAACATGTTCTCGATCTTCTTCACCGATGTGGAGGTCGTCGACTACGACTCGGCGAAGACCCAGAACGCCGCGGCGTTCAAGGCCTTCTTCCACGCGATGCTCTCGCGCGGCGTCTATCTGCCGCCGAGCGCCTTCGAGTCGTGGTTCGTCTCGACCGCCATCGACGACGCAGCATTGGAACAGATCGCCGCGGCGGTGCCGCACGCGGCCCGAGCGGCAGCGGGAGTCTGACCTTGAGCGAGCCGACCAAGACCACGGTGCACGTGTTCCGGCACGGTGAGGTCTACAACCCGGACAAGATTCTGTACGGCCGGTTGCCCGACTTCCACCTCTCGGAGCTGGGTCATCAGATGGCCAAGGCCGCGGCCGAGACTCTGGCGGGCCGGGACATCACCTATGTGGTCGCGAGTCCGCTCGAGCGTGCCCAGGAGACCGCGGCGCCGATCTCGGCCGAGTTCAAGCTGGAGACGGCGTCCGACATCCGGCTGATCGAGAGTGCGAACTACTTCGAGGGCAAGAAGGTCTCGGTCGGCGACGGCGCGTTCAGCAACCCGCGGCACTGGTGGGTGCTGCGCGACCCGATCACCCCGTCCTGGGGCGAGGCTTACCTGGTGATCGCGCAGCGGATGTTCGCCGCGGTGCAGGCCGCCCGGGTCGCCGCCGAGGGCCACGAGGCGGTCTGCGTCTCGCACCAGCTTCCGATCTGGACACTGCGCCGGTACGTGGAGGGCAAGCGGCTCTGGCACGACCCGCGTAAGCGGGAGTGCGGGCTGGCCAGCCTGACCTCGTTCCGTTTCGAGGGGTCCAAGGTGGTCGGTATCGACTACTCGGAGCCCGCCGCGCACCTGGTTGCCATGTCCGCGACCGCCAAGACCGCCAAGGGGGCGTGACCGTGCGCCGCCGCGTGGCCGTCACCGTCGCAGCGCTCGCCGCTGCCGGGCTCCTGGCCGGCTGCGGCGAAGACAGCTGGACGGCGAACTGCGAGAGTGCCGACCAGGTGGTCCAGTGCACGCCGGAGAACCGGCCGCTGGTCGACGGGGTGACCGGGGAGCTGCTCGACGGCGCCGACTACGACCTGGCCGGCGACCGGGGCAAGGTCGTCGTGGTCAACTTCTGGGGCTCGTGGTGCGCGCCGTGCCGGGCCGAGGCCGACGACCTGGAGAGCACGTACCAGGCGACCAAGGACAAGAACGTCACGTTCGTCGGCGTGAACGCGCGCGACGAACGGGACGCGGCGATCAACTTCGAGCGGGGCCGGGTCACCTACCCGAGCATCTTCGACCCGGACGCCAAGCTGGCCGTCAAGTTCGACCCGACCCAGGCGAGCACGCCGAGCACGCTGATCCTGGACCGGCAGGGCCGGATCGCCGTCGCCATCCGCCGAGCCACCACCGCCGGTGAGCTCCAGCCTTTGGTGGAACGGGTGGCCGCGGAGGGGAACCCCTGATGGGCGACGCCTTCCAGAACACCGCGATGAGTGGGCCGCTGCTGCTGGCGATCGGCGCGGCGCTCATCGCCGGTCTGGTCAGCATCCTCTCGCCGTGCGTACTGCCGCTGGTTCCGGGCTACCTGTCGTACGTCACCGGGCTGGCCGGCTCCGACCTCGACACCGCGATGGGCACCGGTCGTCAAGAAGAGGGCGCGGTCGCGACCCGCACCCGGACTGTGGCCCTGAAGAGCCGGGTCCTGCTCGGCAGCAGCCTCTTCGTGCTCGGCTTCGCGGTCGTGTTCACGCTGCTCATGACCATGGTGGCGAACATCGGCGCGACCCTGATCATGCACCGGGACACCCTGAACGTCGTCCTGGGCGCCCTGATCATCGTGCTCGGCCTGGGTTACCTGGGCTGGATCCCCGGCTTCCAGCGGGAGGCCCGGATCAGCAAGCTGCCGGCCGCCGGGCTGCTCGGCGCGCCGGTCTTCGGGGCGATCTTCGCGGTCTCCTGGATCCCCTGCATCGGCCCGACGCTGGCCGCGGTCGGCGCGCTGGCCGCCACGAGCGGGCAGACCGACCGGGCGGTGATCCTCGCGCTCTCCTTCAGCCTGGGGCTGGGTATCCCGTTCATCCTGTTCGGGCTCTTCTTCCGCCGGCTGCTCGGCGTCTTCAAGGCGATCCGCCGGCACAGCCGCTGGGTGACCCGGATCGGCGGGGCACTGATGCTCGTCATCGGCGTGACGCTGATCAGCGGCCAGTGGAACTACTTCCTGGCCTGGCTGATGACCACCCTCAACTTCGGTCAGGAGCTGTACCTATGACCGTGGTCGAGGACCGGCCCGCCACGGCCGACGCGCCACCGCCGCGGCGCGTCAACCCGCTGTGGGCCCTGCTGCGCAATTCGTGGCGGCAACTGACCAGCATGCGTACGGCGCTGATCCTGCTCTTCCTGCTCGCGGTGGCGGCCGTACCCGGCTCGATCTTCCCGCAGCGGACGGTGAACCGGGAGAACGTCGCGGAGTACTTCGCCGCGCACCCGGATCTGGCGCCGACCCTCGACCGGTTCTTCGCCTTCGACGTCTACTCGTCACCGTGGTTCGCGGCGATCTACCTGCTGCTCTTCACCTCACTGGTCGGGTGTGTGCTGCCCCGGCTTCGTGATCACGTTCGCGCGCTGACGACCGTACCCCCGGATGCTCCGAAGCGGATGGACCGCCTGCCGCAGCATCTCGCCGCGACCTCGCGCCCGGAGGCTCCGGAAGCGACTGCCGAAGGCATCGCGAAGTTCCTGCGCGGCCGTCGTTTCCGGACAAGGCTGCGCGAGCTGCCGGACGGCTCCTGGACCATCTCGGCGGAGAAGGGCTTCCTCAAGGAGACCGGCAACCTGCTGTTCCACTTCGCCATGCTGGCGGTGCTGATCGGCGTCGGTTTCGGGCACTGGTACGGCTGGCACGCCAACCGCCTGCTGGTGGCCGGCCCGGACCAGGGCTTCTGCAACACGCTCACCCAGTTCGACGACTCGGCCCTCGGCCCGCAGGTGTCCACGGACGACCTGCCGGACTTCTGCATGAAGCTCGACAAGTTCGACGCGAGCTACCAGGCGAACGGCGTACCGAAGTCGTTCCTGGCGACCGTCGCGGTCAGCGAGGGCGGCGGGACCGATCAGATCCGGTCGTTCACGGTGAACGACCCGCTGCGGCTGGACGGGGCGAACGTCTACCTGCTCGGTCAAGGCTACGCGCCGGTGCTGCGGTTCACCGACCGGTACGGCGTCCAGCAGACCAAGATCGTGCCGTTCCTGCCCACCGACGGGATGCTGACCAGCGAGGGCGTCGCCCAGTTCCCGGACGTCAACATCGATCCGAAGACCAACAAGCGCGACGACAAGCTGCAGATGGGCTTCGAGGGCGTCTACCTGCCCACCGGCGGGACCGACGGCAGTGCCCGCTCGCAGTTCCCGGCCGAGAACAATCCGGTGCTCTACCTGGCCGCCTACCGGGGTGACCTGGGCCTGGACGTCGGCATCCCGGGCTCGGTCTACTCGCTGGACCGGGGCCAGATCGCGAACGGCAAGCTGGCCAAGATCAGCGGCGAGCGGCCGTACGTGTTGCGCCCCGGCGAAACCTGGACCCTGGACGACGGCAGCAAGCTGGAGTTCGTCGGCACCCGGCAGTTCGCCACCCTCTCCATCCGGTACGACCCGACGCAGTTCGTGCTGCTCATCGGCTCGGTGCTCGGCCTGATCGGCCTGATGCTCTCGCTCGCCGTGCACCGCCGCCGGGTCTGGTTCCGGGTCTCGCCGGCCCCCGGCGAGACGGGGAGTAGCGTGATCGAAGCCGGTGGTTTGCCCCGCACCGACTATTCCGGGTTCGCCGACGAGTTCGAGGCGTTGACCCAAGGCGTTATCAAGGAAGGAAAGTCCTGATGGCGGAGCTGTCCGACCAGCTCATGGCGTTCACCGTGCTGGCCTATCTGGTCGCCATGATCAGTCATGCGGGTGAGTACGCGTTCGGCAAGCGCAGCCGGGTCGGCCGGGCCGCCGTCCGGGAGTTGGTCGGCGCCGGGGCGCCCGTCGTGGGAAAGGCGCCCCCGGTCGAGGAGAAGGCGAAGCTGACCCGGGGCGAGTGGTCCGGCCGCATCGCGGTGGCCTTCACCTTCCTCGGCCTGGCGCTGCACCTCGGCTCCGCGGCCACCCGGGGCATCGCCGCCGAGCGGATGCCCTGGGGCAACATGTACGAGTACATCCTCTCCGCGACGCTGGTCGGCGCCGTGGTCTGGGCGGGTGTGCTGATCCGCAAGCCGGCCGTCCGGCACCTCGGCCTGTTCACCTCGCTGACCCTCGTGGTGCTGCTCGGCGCGGCGAACCTGATCGCCTACACCCCGGTCGGCCCGCTGGTCCCGGCGCTGAACTCGTACTGGTTCATCGTCCACGTGTCGACGATCATCGTCTCCTCCGGGATCTTCCTGATCGGCGCGGTGCCGGCCGCCATGTTCCTGATCAAGAACGGGTACGACGAGGGCAAGCGCAGCTTCCCGTACACGCTGGGCAAGCATGTCACCGACGCGACCGGGCTGGAGCGGCTCACCTTCCGGCTGCACGCCTTCGCCTTCCCGCTCTTCACGTTCGGCGCGCTGATCGCCGGACCGCTGTGGGCCGAGGCGTCCTGGGGCCGGTACTGGGGCTGGGACCCCAAGGAGGTCTGGGCGTTCATCTCCTGGATCGTCTACGCCGCCTACCTGCACGCCCGGGCCACGCCCAGCGTGAAGCGGACGACCGCGACCTGGATCGCGCTGCTCGGCTTCGTCACGATGCTGATGAACCTGTTCGGCGTGAACCTGTTCTTCGAGGGCCTGCACTCGTACGCCGACGCGGGCTGACCCGACGGCCTCAGCAGCCGCCCGCTGTCCACGTGTCGTAACGGGTCACCCAGTCCAGACAGAAACCGCCCCGGCGCTGCTGTTGATTGACTTCAGCGCCGGTAAGCGTGCCCACGTCCTCGCGCCAGTACCGGGCCGGTCCACGGTCCGCCGGGCGTAACCGGACGTTGTCCACGGTCACCTTCGGCACGTCGATCCGGGCCGGCCGGCTGCTGTCGACGTGCACCTCGACGTACTGCTCCATCTGCGCGGTCGCGCCGATCGGCAGCTTCTGGGTGGTCAGCAGGTTCCACCGGTTGTTCCACCAGAGCCAGGCCCGCCAGACGCCGTTCGCGTCGGAGTTCAGGTCGAACCAGATCTGGTCGCCGGGGCGCACCGCGTACTGGTTGTGGAACTGCCAGACGTTGGTGTTCGTGTTGAACGTGTAGATGTGCTGGCGGCCGGGGGTGGCCCAGCCGGTCTCCGCCCAGCCCGCCTCCAGCCACCGGATCTGGCCGCCGCCCATGTCCCGTTTCGCCATGAACCGGCCGGCCACGAAGTCGTACGTGTTCGGGCGGATCGAGCCGTCCACGATCGAGAACCGGCCGGAGACGCCGCTCCACTCGCCGCTCGTACCGGCCCCGAGATGGTGGTAGCCGCTGGGGGTGAAGCCGTTCCCGGGGCGGGTCATGCGTACCCCCGACTCCAGGATCCGGCCCGAGGCGCGGCAGGCGCCCGGGGCCTTCGGCCCGGCGGGCCCGGTCGGCGGACGGGTCGACTTCGGGCCGGGCGCGCACTCCGGCAGACGCGTCGCCCGGGCCGAGATCGCCGGCCCGGCGACCGCCAGGCCGGCGACGATTCCGGTCAGGGCACACCACCGGGCCACGTTGCGGAGCTTCACGCCCCGCTCAACGCGAGTAACCGATCACGAGTGACGGGGCTGCCAGGGGCTCCACAGCACTCCGGTGCAAGACTGGTTGCCATGGCGCCCCGTGGATTCCCCTATGCCGATCTGCAGAGCTTCATCACCGCCCTGGAAGCAGCCGGTGAGCTGCGCCGGATCAAGGTGCCGGTGGACCCGACGCTGGAGATCAGCGAGATCGTCACGCGTACCGTGCGGGCCGGTGGCCCGGCGCTGCTCTTCGAGCGGCCGACCCGGGGCGACATGCCGCTGGTGATCAACCTGTTCGGCACCGAGAAGCGGATGGCGATGGCCCTCGGCGTCGAGCGCCTCGACGAGGTCGGCGAGCGGATCGGCTCCATGATCAAACCGGAGCTGCCGGTCGGCTGGTCCGGCATCCGGGAGGGCATCGGCAAGGTGCTTCAGCTCAAGTCGATGCCGCCGAAGAAGATCAAGTCCGCGCCCTGCCAAGAGGTGGTGCTCAAGGGCGACGACGTCGACCTGAACAAGCTGCCCGGTCTGCAGGTCTGGCCCGGTGACGGCGGCATCTTCCACAACTTCGGGCTGACGCACACCAAGCACCCGGAGACCGGCAAGCGCAACCTCGGCCTCTACCGGCTCCAGCAGCATTCGAGGAACACCCTCGGCATGCACTGGCAGATCCACAAGGATTCCACCGCGCATCACGCGGTGGCCGAGCGGCTCGGCCAGCGCCTTCCGGTCGCGGTCGCCTTCGGTTGCGACCCCGTGGTTTCGTACGCGTCGAGCGCGCCCCTGCCGTCCGACATCGACGAATACCTGTTCGCCGGCTATCTCAAGGGCGAGCGGATCGAGATGGTCGACTGCCTGACCGTGCCGCTGCAGGTGCCGGCCGAGGCGCAGATCGTGCTGGAGGGCTACCTGGAGCCGGGCGAGCGGCTACCGGAGGGCCCGTTCGGCGACCACACCGGCTACTACACGCCGGTCGAGCCGTTCCCGGTGCTGCACGTCGAGACCATGACGATGCGCAAGAAGCCGATCTACCACTCGATCATCACGTCGAAGCCGCCGCAGGAGGACCACGGCCTCGGCAAGGCCACCGAGCGGATCTTCCTGCCGCTGGCGAAGCTGCTGATCCCGGACATCGTCGACTACGACATGCCGGCCGCCGGCGTCTTCCACAACTGCCTCATCGTGTCGATCCGCAAGCGCTACCCGAAGCACGCGCAGAAGGTGATGAGCGCGCTCTGGGGCGCCCACCTGATGTCGCTGGCCAAGCTGATCGTGGTGGTCGACGAGGACTGCGACGTGCACGACTACCAGGAGGTCGCGTTCCGGGCGTTCGGCAACGTCGACTACGCCCACGACCTGGTGCTCACCCAGGGGCCGGTGGACCACCTGGACCACGCTTCCTACCAGCAGTTCTGGGGTGGCAAGGCGGGCGTCGACGCCACCCGTAAGCTGCCCACCGAGGGCTACACCCGGGGCTGGCCGGAGGAGATGACCATGTCTTCCGAGGTCGTCTCCCTCGTCGACAAGCGGTGGAAGGAATACGGCATATGACGGCGGTCGAGGAACAGCCCGGGAAGGTCAAGTCCTTCCTGCGGCTGGTCATGATCGAGCACTCGGTCTTCGCGCTGCCGTTCGCCTATCTCTCCGCGCTGGTCGCGATCGACCGGGACGGGACCGGGCGGCACTGGGGCGACCTGGTGCTGATCACGATCGCCATGGTGTCGGGGCGGACCTTCGCGATGGCCGCCAACCGGATCCTGGACCGGAAGATCGATGCGCTGAATCCGCGTACGCAGAATCGGGAGCTGGTCACCGGGGCGGTGAGCGTCCGGACCGCCTGGACCGGCGCCCTGGTCTCGCTGGTCGTCCTGATCGTCGCGGCCGGCCTGCTCAACCCGCTCTGCCTGGTGCTGTCGCCGCTCGCGGTGGTCCCGCTGGTGATCTACCCGTATGCGAAGCGGTTCACGAACTACCCGCACTACGTGCTGGCGCTGGCCCAGGCTGTCGCGCCGGTCGGCGCCTGGCTGGGCATCACCGGTACGTTCGACGGCTCCTTCCCGGCCTGGGTGCTCGGCGCCGCGGTGGGCCTGTGGATCGGCGGCTTCGACATCATCTACGCCTGCCAGGACGTGGAGGTGGACCGCCGGATCGGCGTGCACTCCACCCCGGCCCGCTGGGGTGTGCGGACCGCCCTGCACATCTCCACCGTCACCCACGTCGTGACGTTCGCGCTGTTCGTCTGGTTCGGCCAGCTGGTCGGTCTCGGCTGGCTCTGGTGGATCGGGCTGCTGCTCACCGCGGGTGCGCTGGTCTACCAGCACGTCGTGGTGACCGAGAACGATCTTTCCAAGGTCAACCGGGCGTTCTTCACCGCCAACGGCTTCATCGGGATCGCCCTGTTCCTCTTCGCCCTGCTCGATCTGGTTCTGCTGTAACCGGATCGACCGGACCCTCCGTCTAATCCGCGTGAGCGATAGAGAGGCCGAGTTCCGGGAGTTCGTCGGCGCGCGGATGGAGTCGCTGCGCGGCCTGGCGTACCTGACGTGCGGCGACTGGCAGGTGGCCGAGGACGCCGTCCTCGCAGCGCTGTCCCGGCTGTACGTGAAATGGAACCGGATCGACAACCCGGAGGCGTACGCGCGCAGCGCCGTGATCCGGGCGGCGATCGACGAGACCCGCCGGCCGTGGTGGCGGCGGGAGAAGTCGCACAGCCACGCGATGCCGGACCGCCCCGAGCCGGACGCCACGCACGCGGTCGAGGACCGGCTGCAGATCCGCGCGGCGCTGGCCACCCTGCCACCCCGGCAGCGGGCGGTGCTGGTGCTGCGGTTCCTGGAGGGGCTCAGCGTGCAGCAGACCGCCGCGGCACTGGGCTGCCCGGAGGGGACGGTCAAGGCGTACACGTCACGCGGGCTCGACGCGCTCCGCCGGATTCTCGGCACCGAGTGGGAGGTGCGCCATGAGGCAACTGTCTGACCTGCTGCGGGAGGCGAAGGTGGAGGCGCCGCCGCTGAAGTACGACGTCGACGACGTGGTGGCGGCCGGGCGGTCCCGGCGCCGGCGCCGCAACTCCGGGTGGGCGCTCGCGGCTGTGGTGGCGGTGGCCGCGTCGATCGGGGTGCCGCAGTTGCTGGCCCGGCCGGAGGCGCGACCGGCGATCGTACCGGCCGTGCCGAGCCCGAGCGCCACCTCGAACCTTCTGTCGCTGTCCGAGCTGTCACAGCCGTACGCCGTCGGCAATCTGCGTGTCCAGCGACCCGACACGGTCGGCCTGGACGGCTCGATGGCGGAGATCCGGCGATCCGGGCGGGAGGTCGGCCGGCTCTGGATCCTGCCGCTGGGGATCATCAAGTTCCCCTGGGGCACCGGCACCACCGTGGGCACCGCGACGGTCGACGGCCGCCCGGCGAAGTGGATGCGGACCACCAGCGGCGACGACGGCCCCGAGTACCTGCAGTGGGAGTATGCCGACGGTGCCACCGCGGTGGTGTGGCCGGGCCTGGAGATGAGCCGGGCCGAGGCGCAGACGGTCGCCGAGGGCTTCGTTCCGGCGCCCGCGCAGCCGGCGAGGATCGGGTTCCGGGTCGACGAGCTGCCCGGCGACTACCGGCTGATCACGGCGGGCACGGTGATCGGCCGGGTGGAGCCGATGCGGCTGACCTTCCTCACCAGCCAGGCCGCCGAGGCGCGGCTGCGGGACGCGCAGGTGTTCGGGTCGAACACCGAACGCCCGGGCAAGAGCCTCACCGTGTCGCTGACCCCGGCCGCCGAGTCGAAGTACCCGGACGGCAAGGTCCAGTGCGTCGACCTCGACTGCTACCGGTGGGACAAGGGCGCCGGAGTGCTGTTCCAGGCGCGCGGTGACAACGTGGCCGACCTGCGGCAGGTGCTGCGCTCGGTGACCCCGGCGGCCGACCTGGACGACCGCGGAACCTGGTTCCCGGTCGACGACGCGGTGCCGGTGTCTGCGCGGCTTCCCCGAGGCTGACGGCACACTGGTAGGCATGCGTGAACCTTGGATCGTCGGCGTCTCCGGAGCATCCGGCACCCCGTACGCGAAGGCGGTGCTGACCGCCCTGCTGGACGCCGGCGAGTCCGTCGACCTGGTCGTCTCCCGGGCCGCCCGGCTGACTCTGCTGGACGAGACCGGCGCGACGATCCGCGACGCGCACTGGAAGGACGACGTCGCGGCCTGGCTCGGCCGCGACGCGGGTGTTGGCGACCTGGCCTACTGGCCGGCCGGTGATCTGGCGGCCGGGCCGAGCAGTGGCTCGTACCCGGCGCGCGGCATGGTGGTGGTGCCGGCGAGTACCGCGGCGTGTGCCGGAATCGCGATCGGTCTCTCCAAGGATCTGCTGCAACGCGCGGCCGAGGTCAACCTGAAGGAACGGCGACGCACAGTCATCGTTCCGCGGGAGACTCCGGTCACACGTAGTCACCTGGAGCATTTGATCGCACTGCACGATGCCGGGGCTGTGGTGCTGCCGGCCAGCCCCGGGTTCTACGGGTCCGGGGCGGACGCGACGGCACAACAACTGATCGACTTCGTGGCTGGCAAAGTGGTGGACGCTTTGGGCGTACCCCACTCGCTGTTCCGGAGATGGACCGGTGAATTGGGTGAGGGACGCGGTCAGCGCAACCCGTTGGGCGGGCCGTAGCCCGCACCGGGGTTGCTCGGGCCGTTGTTACGCGGCTTGTTGGCGGCGTCGTCCTCGCGCATTTCCTCGATCACACCGTCGCCCTCGAGGAGGGCTCGAACCTCGGACTCGCGGAATCGGCGGTGTCCACCGGGAGTACGGATGCTGCCGATGCGTCCGGCCGCAGCCCAACGCGTCACCGTCTTGGGGTCGACGCGGAATAACGCGGCCACCTCACCCGGTGTCAGCAGACGATCTCCAGTGTCCACAACCCCCTCCTCCGGTTTGGTATCTGGAGCGGCCGGTGGTCACGGTGAGTGTCGGCGTGCTCGATCTGGACGTAAAGCCATTAGAGCACCGCCCCTGAACCAAGTCCGTGAAATGCGGAAAAAGCCCCGATTGCGACAGTGGTCATTATCCTGCCGCCCATTCACCGCTACCGGGCGTGAAGGCTGGAGCGCCACCCGATTAGGGTTTCAGCCATGGACTCCATCGACCTCCGGCTGATCGACCTGCTACGAGAGAACGCGCGCTCGTCGTACGCCGAACTTGCCCGCAAGGTCGGGCTCTCCGCACCCGCCGTGCATGAGCGAGTGGGTAAGCTCGAGACCGCCGGAACGATCCGCGGCTACCGGGCTGACATCGACCACGAGGCGATCGGGCTCGGCGTCACGGCGCTGATCGGCATCATCGAGGACTCCGGAGCGGACACCGACGACGTGCTCGCCGCCGTCCGCGCCATGCCCGAGGTGGAGAGCTGCTATTTCATGGCCGGCGTGGAGTCTTACCAGCTCATCGTGCGGGTCGGCACCATCGCCGAGCTGGAGCAGCTGATCGTCCGGATCAACCGCACGCCCGGCGTCGCATCGACGCGCACCGCGATCGCCCTCTCCACCAAGTGGGAGCACCGGCCCCAGCCAGGTCTCGGATGACCTTCCTGGAGCGCTCCGACGACGCCGTCCGGGATTGGACCCGCGACGCGATCGGGCTGGTCGAGGCGGACGCCAACCGTTCGGCCGACACCCACCTGCTGCCGTTCCCGTTGCCGCTGTCCTGGGGGATCGATCTCTACCTCAAGGACGAGTCGTCGCACCCCACCGGTTCACTCAAGCATCGTCTGGCACGATCGCTTTTCCTGTACGCCCTCTGCAATGGCTGGATCGGCCCGCAGACGACGATCGTGGAAGCCTCGTCCGGATCGACCGCGGTGAGTGAGGCGTATTTCGCGCGAATGCTCGGGTTGCCGTTCATCGCGGTGATGCCGGCCGCCACCTCGCCGGAGAAGATCTCGCTGATCGAGTTCCAGGGCGGCAAGTGTCACCTGGTGGCCGACCCGACCCAGGTGGTGGCCGAGGCGCGGCGGCTCGCGGCCCAGCTGGACGGGCACTTCATGGACCAGTTCACGCACGCCGAACGGGCCACCGACTGGCGGGGCAACAACAACATCGCGGAGTCGATCTACAGCCAGCTGGCCCTGGAGCGGCACCCCGTACCGGCGTGGGTCGTCGTCGGCGCCGGCACCGGCGGCACCAGCGCGACCATCGGCCGGTACGCCCGCTACCGCCGATTCCCGACCAAGCTCTGCGTTGTCGACCCCGAGGGGTCGGCGTTCTGGCAGGCTTATCTCGCCGGCGACTGGAGTGTCGTGACCGGCCGGGGCTCCCGCATCGAAGGCATCGGGCGACCCCGCGTGGAGCCGTCCTTCCAGCCCGCCGTCGTCGACCGGATGGAGCACGTGCCGGACGCCGCGTCGCTGGCCGCCATGCGGGCCGGCTCGGCGGTGCTCGGCCGCCGGCTCGGTGGTTCGACCGGCACCAACCTGTGGGGCGCGTTCCGGCTGATCGCCGAGATGCTCGCGGCCGGGCGGACCGGATCGGTGGTCACGCTGATCTGTGACGGTGGCGAGCGGTACGCCGACACCTACTACTCCGACGAGTGGGTGGCCGCGCAGCAGCTGGACCTGATCCCGTACGCGACGGTCGTCGACCGCTTCCTCGCGGACGGCACCTGGACGGGATAGCCACACATCGAAGGCACGTGTTTCAATCCACGGTCGTGGAAGATCACTCGCCTTCGGTGCTCGAACTGCCCGCGGCGCCGACGGCCCAGCGTTCGCACAAGCCGGTCCTCGCGGCTGTGCTCGCGCTCCTGATCCTGGCCGGCGGGGCCGCGGCCGCGGTGCTCTGGCCGGAGGCCGACGAGCCGGCCGCAGCCGTGCCGACCCCGAAGCCGTCCCGGGCCCTGACCCCGTTCGAACAGGGCCTCAACGTGCTCGAAGCCCAGGCGGCGGCGTTGAGCAAAGGCGACGAGAAGGCCTGGCTCGCTCCGGTCGACACGAAGCAGCCGAAACTCGTCGCCCGCTATCGCACGACCTTCCGCAACCTCCGCGGCCTCGGCGTCGGCCCGGTCGAGTACCACGGCCGTCCCGGCTCGGTGTCGACGAGCGCCAAAGCCATCGTCAGCGCCACCTTCAGCTACTGCTTCACCGGGGCGACCTGCCCGGAGTGGCGCAACACGTACTCGTCCGGCCCGCCGAAGCTCTACCAGGACGTGACGCTCACCCGGCGCGGCGACCGCTACGTCATCACCGCGCTGGAAACCACCAGGAACCAGGGCGCCCTGTCCGCCCCACCCTGGGAAGGGCCGGCACTCAGCTTCGCGACCGGAAAACGAGTGGTCGTGGCCGGTTCCAGCAGCCAGAAGAAGTACCTCAAGCGGTTCCTCAAGGCCGCCGACAAGGCCGCTGCGGTCGCCGACCGCTACGCCGGCTTGATCGGCAACAAGCAGAACGCCCGCTACCGGATCTACCTGGCCGACGAGAAGAGCTGGAAGAACTGGTACGGCGGCAACGACTCGAGCTGGGCCATCGGGTACGCCATCCCGCTCAACGCGGCCGGCACCGACATCGTCCTGCGCACCCGCAAGGTGCTCCAGGAAGAGGACATCTCGCTGATCATCCAGCACGAACTCGGGCACGTGGCCACCCTCGCCGGGCTCAGCAGCCGGGACACCGACGACGATCAGTGGCTGGTCGAAGGCATCGCCGAGTACATCGGCGCCTACCCGAAGAAGCCGCAGAACACCTACAGCCGTTACGTGCTGGCCGACGCGTTCCGCAAGCGCGGCAGCCCCAAGTCGATCGCGGTGAAATCGCTGACCGACGACGCCGACGACCTGACGGTCTCCACCCTCTACGCGATGGGCCACTACGCGACCGGCTGCATGGCCGCCAAATACGGCGAACCCAAGCTCATGCGCTTCGCCGACCTCGTCCTGCGTCAGGGCCAGAAACCGGCCGCAGCCGCCCCGACCGCGTTCGGCAAGCCCTTCGCGGCCGTCGACAAGGCCTGCCTGAGCTGGATCAAGAGCCGGGTGTGACCCGCTCCGCCAACCCCGGATAGTCCACCACGAACCCGTCGTCGTCACAGGTCAGCTCGGCGGCGAAGGTCTCATCCGCATAGCGCACCCGGTTGTCGCCGAGCGGCGTGTAGATCTGGTCCGCCTGCACCACCTCCAGGCTCGGCACCAGCACCCACGCGACGCTCAGCCGATGCGCGACGCCGGCCTCCGCCTTCAACAGGTCCAGTCGGCGGATCGGCAGGCTGTTGGTCAGCGGCGAACCGCCCAGATCCACGTCGAACGCCCCGTACAACAGGTCCGGATCCTCACTGCCCGGCAGCCCCGCGCGGGCATGTCCGGCCGCGACCAGCGCGGCATCCAGATCACCAGACTCGGTCGCGGTGATCCGCCACCGCCCGGCCGCCAGCTCCAGGCGCACACTCCGGGCCCAGCCGGCGCCCTCGGCCCGCACATCCAGCCGGGTGGTCACCCAGCCCGGATCGGTTTGCAGCTCGTAGTGGCAGGCGTAGGGCACGGGGGCGGCGGCCAGCGCGGTGCCGTGCGCATAGAGGCCCGTGCGGGCCTCCAGGAGGGCATGCTCGGCGCCGGCGACATCGCGGCGCTCCCAGAACAGCGCGGTGGGCAGCGGCATGCCCGTAACCTACCCCTTTTGGACGTACGGGTAATCCGGCTGGACAACAACTACGCGTCTTCTGACTACCGCGCGATCTGGGCTTTACTCCGGGCCGCAGCGCGGCCGCCGGGAAACGGCAGGTGGTATGCGAAACCCCCGGCACGCGATTGCGTGCCGGGGGTTCCGTTCATCTTTTATGAGTGCGTGCCGTTCTGAGATGGCTGCGTGCCGTTCTCAGGTGGCTGCGTGCCGTTCTGAGATGGCTGCGTGCCGTTCTCAGTGGCTGCGTGCCGGGCGGGCCGTGCCGAAGCGGCCGGACGGGCCTTCGCGCCGGTCGGTGCGGCCGTCGCGGCGCTGGCCGGTCGGGCGGTCGCCGGTCCGGGCCGGGCGGTCACCGAAGTGCCGGTCGCCGCCGGTCCGCTCGGTGCGCGCCGGGCGGTCGCCGAAGTGGCGCTGCTCCCCACGCGGCCGGTCCCCGAACTGCTGACGGTCCCCGAACTGCTGACGGTCACCGTACTGCGGGCGGTCGCCGTACTGAAGGCGGTCGCCGTACTGGGGGCGGTCGCCGTACTGACGGTCCCCGCCGCGGTCGCCGGACGGCCGGTCACCGTAGGGCCGCCGCGGCCGGTCGCCGAAGTTGCGCTCGCCACCGTTGCGGTCGCCGCCCCGGTCACCGTAGGAACGCTGCGGACGGTCGCCGTAACCACCGCGCTGGCGGTCACCGAACCGGCGTGGACGGTCGCCCCGCTCGCGGCGCGGCTCCGGCTCCTCGACAACCGGCACACCACTGGGCTCGCGAGCACCGGTGATGTCGGCCAGCTTCTCGTCGCCCAGGCGAACCCGGACCTCACCCGGAGCAACCCCGGCCTTGGCCATCATCGCCTGGGTGCTGCGGCGCTGCTTCGGCAGAACCAGCGTCACGACCGCGCCGGACTCGCCGGCCCGGGCGGTGCGACCGGCCCGGTGCAGGTAGTCCTTCGGGTCCTTCGGCGGGTCGACGTGCACGACCAGGGAGATGCCGTCGACGTGAATGCCGCGGGCGGCGACGTCGGTCGCCACCAGCACGTTCGTCCGGCCCTCCTTGAACTCGGCGAGCGTACGGGTACGCACCCGCTGCGTCTTGCCACCGTGCAGAGCGCCGGCACGCACACCGACCGCCGCGAGCTGCTCGGCAAGCCGGTCCACGCCCATCTGGGTGCGGGCGAAGACGATCGTCTTGCCCTCCCGGTTCGCGATCCACGAGGTGATCGGGAACTTGTCCGACGGCGGGATCAGCAGCAGGTGGTGGTCCATCGTGGACACACTGGCCTCGGCCGGAGCGGTCGAGTGCGTCACCGGGTCGTGCATGAAGCGCTTGACCAGGGTGTCGACGTCACCGTCCAGAGTGGCCGAGAAGAGCAGCCGCTGTGCGTTCTCCGGGGTCTTGGACAGCAGATCGGTGACCTCGGGCAGGAAGCCCATGTCGGCCATCTGGTCGGCCTCGTCGAGCACGGTGACCTCGACGTCGTCGAGCCGGCAGGCGCCCCGCTCGATCAGGTCGGCGAGCCGGCCCGGAGTGGCGACGATCACCTCGACGCCGCGGCGCAGAGCGTCCATCTGCCGGTCGTACGGAACCCCGCCGACAGCGGTCTTCAGGAAGACACCGACGGCCCGGCCGATCGGCATCAGCGAGTCGGCGACCTGCATCGCCAGCTCGCGGGTCGGAACCAGGATCAGAGCCTTCGGGTGGTGCGGGCGGGCCTTGCCGCCCTGCGCGGTACGCGCGAGCACGGGCAGACCGAACGCCAGGGTCTTGCCGGAACCGGTCTGTCCACGGCCCAGCACGTCACGGCCGGCCAGCGCGTCCGGAACGGTCGCGGCCTGAATCTCGAACGGGGTGGTGATGCCCTCACGGTTGAGGACCCGGACGATCTCGGCGGGAAGGCCGAGGTCGCCGAAGCTGCGGACCGGGGCGGCGGGGGCGGCCGCGGTCTCCGGCTCCTGGATTTCAGTGGCGGGGGTTTCGTTTACGGACGGAAACGTGCTGGGATCAGCGAAAGTGGTCAAGAGAACCTCTCTACGGGGGCGCATGCTCGCGAATGGCCCGCCGCGGCTGTCAGATGCAGCCGCTCGCTGAAATGCCCGCAAGAACGCCCGTGGCGTGCACCGGGTGGGCACGCCGCGTCAATAACTACCATCAGTGTACGGGTCAACGCCTGAACCGCCGACCGCATTCCCGTCGGGTAGTGGGCAGGCTCACCCCGGAGCGCAACCTCGCCAGCTTAGAGCTTGCTGCTCAGGGCAGCAAACGTCGCTGGTCACCGGTTCGAGTTAAGGCGCCTGTCGGTGACCCGTCAGTTGGTCAGGTTGTTGATCATGTCGGTGAAAGCGTCACCCGCGGTGAACACGAACACCAAGCTCATCGTGACCAGCAGACCGAGCACGGCCAGCATGGCGACGACCACCTTGAGGTTGCTGCGGCGCTGCTCGACCGGAGCGTCGTACCAACCCTGCGCCAGGATGTGGCCGGTCAGCGACCCGGAGTTCTCCAGCGGGTCCGAGACGGGCATCGTCATGTCGATCGCCGGGTAGCCGCCGGTGCTGTAGACCGTCCCCTGACCGCGCTGCTGCGGCACGCCACCGGGCACCGGATCCACGGGCGTGGTCGGCGCACCCCACGACGACTGCGGGGTCGGAGGTCCGTTGTGTACCGGCTGCGTCATGTCGATGTTCTCCGGCGGGGAGGAGTTCGGCGTGGCGGCGGGTTTGCCGTACGTCGTCGGCGGCAGACCGGCCGAGCCGGTTGGCGGCAGCGTATAGGCAGGCAGGCCACTCCCGATGACCGGGGGCGGCGGCACGATCGGCGGCATCGGGCCAGGTCCCGGGCCGGGCGGCACCGGGCTCGGTCCCGGACCCGGCGGTACGGGGTTCGGCCCCGGACCGGGCGGCACGGGATCGGGGCCTGGTCCTGGCGGCACGGGGTTCGGACCCGGGCTGGGCGGTACCGGACTGGGGCCGGGGCCCGGCGGAACCGGGCCCGGCGGAACCGGGCTGGGCGTGGGGCCAGGAGCAGGACCCGGACCTGGACCTGGTGGGACTGGGCTAGGCGCCGGATCGGGCCCGGGTGGGACCGGGCTGGGGCCCGGGCCGGGCGGCACCGGGCTCGGGCCCGGGCTGGGCGGGACCGGGCTGGGGCCCGGGCCGGGTGGCACGGGCGACGGTCCGGGGCCGGGCGGGACCGGTGAGGGCCCTGGCTCGGGCGTCGGCGTCGGGAAAGGGCCCGGCGGCTGCGGAAACGGCGGCTTGATCGGCTCCGGCCGGCTCGGCTCGCCCGGTTTCGGCTCGCCTGGCTTCGGTTCGCCCGGTTTCGGCTGACCTGGCTTCGGTTCGCCCGGCTTCGGAGGTGACGGGACCGGCTGCGGCTTCGGCTCGGACGGTTCGGGCTCACTCGGGTCCGGCTCGCCGGGCTCCGGCTTCTCCGGCTCGGGCTTGCCCGGCTCAGGCTCGGACGGTGCAGGCTTCTCCGGCTCAGGCTCCACGGGATCCGACGCGGCAACCGGCGTCAGATGCGGCGTGCCGTAGACAGACGGCCGCCCGGCTGCCTGGCCGGCGTTCAGCTCATCGGCAGCAGGCCGCAGCGCCCCTGGCACCACGGCACGCGCCGCCCCCGACCCGGGCGCAGCGGAGATAGGCCGCGCCGAACCGGCAAACCCCTTCACCCCGGCCGCCGCCCCCGAGAAGCTGCCCGGCACCGCAGCCTTACCGGCGACCGATGTCTCACCCGGCTGCCTGGCCTTGCCTGCAGCTCCACGCGCGGCAGACGTTTCGCCTGGCTGCGAGGTCTTGCTCGGTTCTTTGCTTGCGGCCTTATCTGCGGCGGACGTTTCGCCTGGCTGCGAGGTCTTGCTCGGTTCTTTGCTTGCGGCCTTATCTGCGGCGGACGTTTCGCCTGGCTGCGTGGTCTTGCTCGGTTCTTTGCTTGCGGCCTTATCTGCGGCAGACGTTTCGCCTGGCTGCGTGGTCTTGCTCAGTTCTTTGCTTGCGGCCTTACCTGCGGCGGACGTTTCGCCTGGCTGCGTGGTCTTGCTCGGTTCTTTGCTTGCGGCCTTACCTGCGGCGGAGGTTTCGCCTGGCTGCGTGGTCTTGCCCGGTTCTTCGCCTGCAACCGAGCTCTCACTCGGCCGTGCAGCCGCGCTCGCTTTTTCGCCGGTGGCCGACGTTTCGGCCGGCTGCGTGGCCTTGCTCTCGGTCGAGGTTTCGCCTGGTGTGGGGGCTGCGGCCTCGCCTGCGGTGGGAGCCGCGGCGGACACCTGCGCTTTGCCGTTCGGAGGGGTGCCGGTTCCCTCTTCCGCTTTGCCGGACGCCGGCATACTCGCGGAGTCGGACGGGGAGCTGCTTTCCGGGGCGGCAGCGGTTGAGGTCGAGCCGTTGGTGGGCTTGGCCGGGGCGGCCCACAGCGCGCCCGGGGCCGGTGGTGGCGGTGGGGTGTAGCCGTCGCTGTCGGTGGCGGGCGGGCGCGCGGCGGGCGGCGCACCGGTGTCGCCGTCCCGGGTCGCCTGCTGCTCGTCCATCTGGGTCCTCCCGACCACCGCTGCCGACGGTTCGGACGCCGGGCGCTGACCTTAACCGTGCCACATCAGCCGGTGTGAACACACCCGGCATCGGACTCACCCGGACCCCTACCGATGCCTGAGGGGCATGTGGCCGTTTCGGATGATTTTCCCGGGTGCCGTACTACACGATATCCGGACTAAATGTCGGCCTACTTCTCGTCGGACGAAGCGGACGGGGAGGCTGATTTCGACGCGGATCCCGACGGGGATTTCGACCCTGCGGTCGAAGCCACCGACGACTCCGCGGCGTTCGCCGAAGAGGTGGTGCCGCTCGGGGACTTGGAGGTCTCAGCCGCCGACGGGCTCGTGGTCGGCTTCTCCGACGTCTCCTGAGGGGCTGGAGTCGTGCTCGGAGCCGCCGGCGACGCGCTCTCCGAAGGCTTGGGCGGCGGCGAACTCGAACTGGCGCTCGGGCTCGGCGAAGTCGGCGGCGGCGACGACGGACTGGTCGGGGTGGTCGGCGAGGTGGACGTGGTCGGCGAGGTCGTCGGCCTGGTCGGCGTCGAACTCTTGCTGGGCGTCGGAGTCGTCGGCCGCGGGGTGGGACTCGTCGGGTTCGGGTTCGGGTTGGTGCCCGGCTCCTCGGGATCGGGGGTGCCGAGATCCGGGGTCTCGCCCTCGCCCTCCACCGAGCCGAACACCCGGGTGGACTGAAAGAGCCGGCTCCAGCGGACCGGTACGAGTCGAACGTTCAACCCCGTCCGCGGCGCCTCGACCATCATGCCGTTGCCCGCGTACATCGCGACGTGGTGAATGCCCGTCCAGCTGTTGGAGGAGCTGAAGAACAGCAGGTCGCCGGGGAGCAGCGAGTAGCGGTCCACCACCTTGTTGCGAGTCTGGTAGTACTGATCGCGGGAGACGCGGACCAGGGGGAACCCGACCGAGCGGTAAGCCGCGTACATCAAGCCCGAACAGTCGTACTGATCAGGGCCTTCCTCTGACCAGACGTAGGGATCGCCGCGCTGCGCGAGCGCGAACTGGAGTGCCTGGATGGCCTTCGGGTCGGCGCTGCGGCCATCGGCCGCGCCGGCCAGATACTCCGCGCCGAGCTGCTGGTCGGCCGCGTTCTCGCTGGTCTCGGCCGCGCTCAGCTCGGCCGCGTTCTTCTGCTCGAGCTTGGCCTGCGCGGCCTGCTTCTGCGTGATCCGGGTGTTGAGCTGCGTCCACTGGGCGGCCAGCGCGGTGTATCGCCCGCTGGCGGTGGTCTGCTCGGTCCGCGCGGCCTGGAGGTTGCTCTCGGCCGCCTTGAGCCGGCGGGCGGCGCTCTCGTCGGGCGGCACGTCACCGCGCTGCAGGCGGGCGAGCGCGTCGAGATCGAGCAGTCCGGAGTCAGCGTCGAGCGCACCGGGCGGGAGGGCGGCGGCCTGTCGCACAGCGGCGTCCGCGGCGGTGGCGACATCCACCTTGGCCAGCCGGATCGCCTCCTCGGCCTGGGTGATCTTCTGGCTCGCGGTGGTCGACTGGCTCTGGGCCAGATCGCGCTCCTGACCGATCCGGATCAGCTGGTCGCCGAGCGCGGCGATCTCGGCCCGGCCCTTCTCCACCTGCTGGACGATCGGGCTCGCGCTGGCACCGGGGGCGAGCAGCGTCGGGGTGGTCGTGGTCGGGCGGACCGGTGTGCCGGGCAGGATCAGCGCCCCGGTCTGCACCGGGCGGGCTCCCGCATCGGGCACCGAGGGGGTCGCGGCAACGGGTGCGCCGACCGGATCGGCCATCGCCGGAATGGGCTGGAGCAGCGCCGCGAGTGCCACCGCGGTGGCGGTCGAGATCGTGAGGGGACGTAGCCAGGTTCGTGCCAGGCGCGAGGGGGTCGGTGACCCGTACCGCAATGCCTTGGACATGAGCTCCCCGTCCGCGTCGGTCCGGACCGTCGCTTGTCGTTCCTTAAGGTTCATACCTCACGCGGAGTACCGATGTCGATCGAATGAAGGTGAAAGCACGCTGAGAATTTCTCGACTTACCGGTGCCGCGGGCAACGCCGAGCCCGTCGCGTGTCCGTTGTCAGACCCTGGACGTACTCTCGACGGCGAGGTGACGGAAAGGGGCGTACATGGATGCCGGACTGAGGCGCGAGCTCGAGGCCAAGGTCTACGCCGGTGAGCGGCTGACCCGCGAGGACGGCATCGCGCTCTACGCGTCGGACGATCTTGCCTGGCTCGGCCGGCTGGCCCACCACAAGCGCACCGAGCTGAACGGTGATCGGGTGATGTTCAACGTCAACCGGCACCTCAATCTGACCAACGTCTGCTCGGCCAGTTGTGCGTACTGCTCGTTCCAGCGTAAGCCGGGGGAGAAGGACGCGTACACGATGCGCGTCGACGAGGCCGTCCGCAAGGCCAAGGAGATGGAGGACGAGCAGCTCACCGAGCTGCACATCGTCAACGGCCTGCACCCGGCGCTGCCCTGGCGTTATTACCCCACGGTGCTGCGCGAGCTGAAGGCCGCTCTGCCCAACGTCGCGCTCAAGTGCTTCACCGCGACCGAGGTGCAGTGGTTCGAGAAGATCAGTGGCCTTCCGGCGAGCCAGATCCTGGACGAGTTGATGGAGGCCGGCCTCGAGTCGCTCACCGGCGGCGGTGCGGAGATCTTCGACTGGGAGGTCCGGCAGCACATCGTCGACCACAACTGCCACTGGGAGGACTGGTCGCGGATCCATCGGCTGGCGCACGAGAAGGGTATGCGTACGCCCGCCACGATGCTGTATGGGCACATCGAGGAGCCGCGGCACCGGGTCGACCACGTGCTGCGCCTGCGCGAGCTGCAGGACGAGACCGGCGGGTTCGCGGTGTTCATCCCGTTGCGCTATCAGCACGACTTCCACGACTCGGCGGACGGCAAGGTTCGCAACCGAATCCAGGAGCGTACGACGATGGCCGCGCCGGCCGAGTCGCTGAAGACTTTCGCGGTCTCGCGCCTGCTCTTCGACAACGTTCCGCACGTCAAGTGCTTCTGGGTGATGCACGGGCTGTCGGTCGCCCAGCTCTCGCTGAACTTCGGTGCCGACGACCTGGACGGCTCGGTGGTGGAATACAAGATCACCCACGACGCCGATTCGTACGGGACGCCGCACACCATGCACCGCGACGACCTGCTCCACCTGATCTGGGACGCCGGTTTCCAGCCGGTCGAGCGCAACACCCGCTACCAGGTCGTCCGGGAGTATGAGCAGCCGCCCACGCTGGCCGAGCGGCGCAGCGAGCCGCAACGGGTCTGGGCCTAGGAGCACCGCGATGACTCAGCAGAGGAGTGTGCGCGGTCTTCGCCGGGATGCCGGCGGGCGTCTGGCGACCATCGGCGACCTGCTGGGCTCCGCGTTCGCCGGTCTCGCTGCCGGTCTCGCCGTTCTTCTGATCTTCGAAGCGGTGCTGTCGCTGACCGGGATCAGCACGTTCGGCGACACCAATGGCTGGCTGGCACTGATCCTGCCGGTCTGGCTCTTCACCGAGGAGTTCCGGGCCGAGGGCTTCGGGGCCCACCGCATCCTGGTGGCCGGCCTGGGCGCAGGCTTCGGCGTCGCAGCGGGCATGACTGCCGCCGGGCTCATCGCCGGTTTCGTACCGGCCCTGGTCAGCGGCGGAGTCGGAGCGGCTACCGGTACGGTCGTGTATTGCCTGGTCTGGTTCTACGGTCTGCGGTGGCTCAGCCATCGGGCCGGCTGAGGGAGAGAAATCATGAGTCCCGCCGTCAAGTACACACTCGGCCGGCTCGGCCTGTTCGCGGCCTCCTTCACAGCGCTTCTGCCAGTGCCGCTCAACCCGCTGGTCAAGCTGATGGTCGCGTTCGTGGCGTCGGCCGCCCTCTCGTTCCTGCTGCTGCGCAAGTGGCGCGATGAGATGGCCGAGCAGCTCGGTTCGATCGCTTCCAAGCGGTCGGCCGAGAAGGAGCGGTTGCGCTCGGCCCTCGCCGGCGACGAGACCGCAGCAGCCGCCGGCGACCGGGTGACCGCGGCCGACGCCGAAGACGCGGCGCCAGGCAAAGCCAAGGCCTGAGGGCCGCGCCTAGCGCCACGAGCGGCTGGAAGCTGAACAGCCGCGCCTGGCCTTGTTGTAAGGCTCAGAAGTTGGGTGGTCGCGTCCGGCTCTGTGGGTCGGTGGCCCGGGGGTTGGGTGGCCGCGTCCGGCTCTGTCGGTCAGCGCCCAGAAGCGGAGCGGCCTTGTCTGGCTCTGTTGGCCAACGTCCAGAGGTGAGCTGGTCACGGTGGCGGCCGGGGAGATCTACGTGCTGGGTGACAATCGGGATGCGGCGCAGGATTCGCGGCATTGGGGCACGTTCGGGATGAACGAGGTGGAAGGGCGAATCGTGCTACTCGGCTGAGCCGGAGAAACGGCGGTGGGTTAGCGTTTCCTCAGACCGCGCCGCAGCGAAGCCGGTGAGAAACCGGAGCTGTCCCGCAACTGTGATCCCTCCGTTCGTGAGGTCTAGCCAGGTCGCCTGGGCGTCGGTCGCGAAGTAGCGCTCTCGGGGAGGGGCGCCTCGCGGGCGGCGGCCGAGAGTGGCCCCTGTCGGCGAAGCACCACATGCCCTGCCGACAGGAGGAATCGTGAAACGTCTGCTCGCCGCCGCGGTGGCGGCTATCGCTCTGCTGACCGCCGGCTGTGGCGGGGACAGCAAGGAGCCGGCCGCCGGTTCGTCCAGCGCGTCCGCCGCGTACCCGGTCACGGTCGGAACCGTGACCCTCGATGCCCGGCCGGAGAAGATCGTCTCGCTCAGCCCGACCGCCACCGAGATGCTCTTCGCCGTCGGCGCCGGGCCGCAGGTGACCGCGGTCGACGACCAGTCGAACTATCCGGCCGAGGCACCGAAGACCGACCTCTCCGGCTTCAAGCCGAACGCGGAGGCGATCGCCGCCAAGGACCCGGACCTGGTGCTGCTCTCCAACGACACCGACAACATCGTCGCCCAGCTCGGGAAACTCGAGATTCCGGTCTATCTGACGCCGGCCGCGGTCACGCTCGAGGACACCTACCGGGAGATCCGCGAGATCGGCACGCTGACCGGCCACGCGGCCGAGGCGGAGAAGGTCAGCACCGAGATGGCCGCGAAGATCGACGGGATCGTCAAGTCGGTGCCGGCCCGGAGCAAGCCGCTCAGCTACTTCTACGAGCTGGGCCCGGAGCTCTACACGGCTACCTCGAAGACCTTCATCGGTTCGGTGTTCACGCTGTTCGGCATGACGAACGTGGCGGACTCCGCGGACCCGGACGGCAAGCTCGGCGGATATCCGCAGATGGCGCAGGAGGCGCTGGTCAAGGCGAACCCGGACACCGTGTTCCTGGCCGATGCCAAGTGCTGCCAGCAGTCCGCCGAGACGGTCAAGGCCCGCAACGGCTGGGCGGCCGTGACCGCGGTGCAGAAGGGGCAGATCTACCCGCTCGATGACGACATCGCGTCGCGCTGGGGTCCCCGTACCGTTGATCTTGTGCAGGCCGTCGCCGATGCGGTGAGCGGAATCCCCGCATGATCCTCCGCCGCAGCGCGGCGGAGAACCGCTACGCGGCGGAGAGCCGCAGCGCGGCCGAGAGCCCCAGCGCGGCGGAGAGCCGCAGCGCCGCGGCGAGGGGAGTGAGCTCGAGGCCGGCCGGGCTGCGCCCGGCATGGCTGATCGCCGGCGTGCTGGCGGTGCTGGTCGCAGTGATCGCCGGGCTGGCCTTCGGCACGGTCTCGCTGCCGCCCGGAAGCGTCGCGCTGGCGATTCTCGATCTGCTGCCGGGCGTACGCCTGAACAGCGGCCTGACCGAGCGGGAAACCGCCATCCTGCTCCAGCTCCGGCTGCCCCGGGTGGTCCTGGGCCTGCTGGTCGGGGCGATGCTGGCGCTGGCCGGCGCCGCGTATCAGGGCGCGTTCCGCAACCCGCTGGCCGACCCGCACCTGCTCGGTGTGGCGGCCGGCGCCGGCCTCGGGGTCACCACGGTGATCGTGCTGCGCGCTGGTACGACGGCCGAGCTCCCGGTCGGCGTACCGTTAGCGGCCTTCGCCGGTGCGATCGGCGCGGTGATCCTGACCTGGCTGCTCGGTTCGGCCGGTGGCCGCGAGCGGGGCCCGGCCGCGCTGATCCTGGCCGGCGTCGCGGTGTCGGCGTTCCTGGCCGCCGGGCAGACCTACCTGCTGCAGCGGAACGTCGAGTCGCTGCGTGAGGTGTACTCCTGGCTGCTCGGCCGGCTCGCCACGGCAGGCTGGCACGACGTCCTGGTGATCCTGCCGTATGCCCTGGTCACTGCCGTGATCGTGCTGACCCGGCGGCGCGAGCTGGATGTCCTGACCGTCGGTGACGCTGAGGCGATGAGTCTCGGTCTGCACCCGCAGCGCAGCCGGTATCTGTTGATCATCGCGGCGTCGCTGGGCACCGCGGCTGCGGTCTCGGTCTCCGGGCTGATCGGGTTCGTCGGGATCATCGTGCCGCACACGATCCGGCTGCTCAGCGGGCCGAGCTACCGGTCGCTGCTGCCGTTGTCGCTGCTGTTCGGGGCGGCGTTCCTGGTGCTGACCGACCTGTTGGCGCGGACCGTCGGCGGGGATGCCGAGATTCCGATCGGGGTGGTCACGGCGTTCCTCGGCGCGCCGTTCTTCGTCCTGGTGATGCGGACCAGCCGGGCGGTGCCGACATGACAGCCATCGCGGTCGAGAAACTCACGGTACGGCTGGACGGCACCCTCATCGTCGACGGCGTCGATCTGGACGTCGCCGAGGGTGAGTGGGTGACCGTCATCGGCCCGAACGGCGCGGGGAAGTCGACGGCGCTGCGGGCGATCGGTGGTCTGCTGCCGTTCGAGGGGACGGTGTGCCTGCACGGCACCGCGGTCGACCAGCTGCACCGGCGGGAGCGGGCCAAGGCCATCGCCACCGTCATGCAGTCGCCGGTGGTGCCGCCGGCTATGCGGGTCTTCGACTATGTGCTGTTGGGGCGTACGCCGTACATCCCGCCGCTGGGCCGCGAGTCGGCCGCCGACCTGGACGTGGTCGACGAGGTCCTGGACGCGCTGGACCTGGCCGCGTTCGCCGGCCGCCGTCTGGACACCCTGTCCGGCGGTGAGCGGCAGCGGGTCTTCCTGGCCCGTGCGCTCGCACAGGGCGCGGGCATCCTGCTGCTGGACGAACCGACCAGCGCGCTGGACATCGGGCACCAGCAGGAGGTGCTGGAGCTGGTCGACCGGCTGCGGGCGGAGCGGGGCCTGACCGTGCTCGCCACCATGCACGACCTGTCGACGGCGGGCGAGTACGCCGACCGGATGGTGTTGCTGGCGGGCGGCCGGGTGGTCGCCGCGGGCACGCCGACCGAGGTGCTGACCGAGGCGAACCTGGCTGAGCACTACCGGGTCAAGGTGCGCGTGATCGAGGGAGATCATGGCCCGTTGGTGGTGGCAGTCCGTATTTAAGGAAAGGTCCGTACTTGAGGAAAAGCGGGCCGCGAACCGAACCGCAACCGAGCGGCGACCGGTCTGCACTCCGGGGGCCCCGGAACGGCCCGAACTGATGGGCATGACGGACACGATGGTGGTGGAGCTCGGACTGCAGGCCATGAGCGTTGCGGCGAAGATGTCGGCGCCGGTGCTGCTGACCGCCCTGGCGGTCGGATTCGCGATCTCGCTGTTCCAGTCGGTGACCCAGATCCAGGAGGCGACGCTCTCGTTCGTGCCGAAGGCGGTGGCGATCGGTGCGGCGCTGCTGCTCTGCGGCAACTGGATGCTGCGGGAGATGATGACGTACACGGAGCAGTTGTTCGAGAAGCTGCCGGCCCTGCTGGGCTGAGGGAGCAACGAGAAAGAGGCCGCCCATCGGGCGGCCTTTTCGTTTACCTGGTGGCGGCGAGGATCGCGAACATCGCGCCCTGCGGATCCTCGAGCACCGCGTAGCGCCCGACGTCGATCGTCACGGGTGGGTAGATGATCCGGGCGCCCAGCCCGTACGCATGATCGGCCGCGATGTCGCAGTCACCGACCGCGAAATACACCAGCCAGTGCGGCAGCAGATCGTCCGGCCAGGCGCTGCCGATCATCAGCTGCATGCCGGCGACCTGCGCGTGGTTGCGTTCGCAGATCACGTACGGCAACTCGCCCATCCGGGTGTCCCGGAACGACCAGTCGAAAACGGCGCCGTAGAACGCTTTCGCCCCTTCCAGGTCGCGGGTGTTCAGCTCGGCCCAGGTGAGCGCACCGGGCAGGTCGAAGACCTCGGCGCCGCGCATCATCCCGGCCTCCCAGACGCTGAAGGGCGCACCCGCCGGGTCCAGGAACGCGGCCATCCGCCCCTGATCCATCACGTCGAACGGCGGCACCAGCACTTTTCCGGCCGCGGCCTCGACCCGGGCGGCGACGACATCGGCGTCCTCGGCGGCGATGTACGTACTCCAGGCGGTCGGCTGGCCCTCCCCGAACAGCGGCCCGGCCCCGGCCACCGGCAGCCCGTTGAGCAGGAACGTCGTGTAGCCACCGAAGTCGTCGCCGGACACCTCCGCGGTCCAGCCGAACAGCGTCGTGTAGAAACGGATCGCGTCCTCGAGGTCGGCGGTGGCCAGATCCACCCAGTTCGGCACGCCGGGCGATGGAGCGGTCATGGGTCGCATCGTTGCATTCCCATGCCTGTTACCGGATAGAACTGTCGTTGTTCTAGCCGAATCTGCGACCTTCGTCTCGCCGGTACGCCCACACGGCGAGGACCGCGAACAGCCCCGTCCACCCGACGAGCGTCACCGTCGGCCACACCTCCAGCGGGTAGTCCCCGACCGCCGCCCACATCAGCCGGGCCGCGCCACCGGTCGGCAGATACGGCGCGATGTCCTCGACGAAACCGGGTGCTCCGCCGGGTGGCGCCATCAACCCGCCGCCGAACGCCAGCGGCAGGAACAGCAGCTGAGCCACCACGATCGCGGCCTTCTGCGGCAGCGAGTAGCCGATCGCGAGGCCCATCAGGATGAACGGCAGCGTGATCCCGACGGTCACCGCGACGGTGGCGAGGAACTCGGTCGCCGACAGCGTCGCCGCGGTCAGCAGCGTGGCGATCAGAAGGACCGGGGTCAGGGCCACGGCCATCATCACCAGGCCGGCCAGCATCCGTCCGGCGAATCGGGGGGCGGCGCCGGCCGGCAGCGTACGCACGAACGGGTCCCACGGCTGGGCCCGGTCCTCGGCGACACCGATGCCGTACTGGAAGAGGTTGGTGCTCATCACCGTGAACGTCACCATCGACGCCGTCGCGTAGGTCGCGGCGACCGGTGAGTCGCCGGCGAACGGGACCACGAACGCGAGCATCGCCAGAGCCGGCCAGACCGCGTTGCCGACCACCGCGATCGGGATCCGGAACACCTCGATGACCTGGAACTTGGCGTGGGTCAGGGTCAGCGAGGACATGACGGCTCCCGGGTCAGCGTCAGGAACGCCTCCTCCAGCGAGGTGGGGCGTACCTCCAGGTCGCGGAACGGCACGTCGTGCGCGACCAGAGCGCGGACCAGGCGATCCGCGTCTGCGGTGAGGAGATGCAGGCGGTCCGCCGCACGCTCCACACTCACCAGACCGTCCAGATCCGGCAACGGTACGGCTGACGTCAGGCTGACCCGGCGTATCCCGACCAGCTCGCGAACCGCCGTCACGCTGTCGTCGGCGAGCACCCGCCCACCCGCCAGCACCACGACGCGGCGGGCCAGCGCCTCGATCTCCTCCAGGTAGTGGCTGGTCAGCACGACGGTGCCACCCTCGCGGTGGAACTCCCGGATGCCGTCCCAGAGCGAGCGGCGCGCCTCGACGTCCAGGCCGGTGGTCGGCTCGTCGAGGAAGACGATGCTGGGCCGGCCGACGAAGGCCAGGGCCACGGCGAGACGGCGACGCTGTCCGCCGGAGAGGCCGCCGGTCTGTCGGCGGACCAGGTCGGACAGGCCGAACCGGTCGAGCAACTCGCCCTTGTCGAGCGGGTCGGGGTAGTGCGCGCGTACGAAATCAACGACCTCGCCGACGCGAAGCGAGGCGGGCAGCCCGGTCTCCTGCGGGGTGACACCCAGCGTGCGCCGGCTCGCCGGATCGCGCGGGTCGCCGCCGCAGAGCTCGACCCGGCCGGACGTCGGCCGGCGAATGCCGATGAACAGGTTGACCAGGGTGCTCTTGCCCGCGCCGTTCGGCCCGAGCAGACCGACCAGCTCGCCGGCCCGCACCTCGAGGTCGACGCCGTCCAGAGCGAGGGTGTTGCCGTAGCGCCGACTGACGTTGTCGGCTCGTGCCTGGATCATTTCTCCTCCCCGGGTAACAGGCTGCGTAGTGCGGTGACGTACTCCTCGAAGGCCAGACGGCCGCGCCGGGTCAGGCGGACCAGGGTGGCCGGTGTGCGGCCGCGGTGGGTCTTGGTGACCTCGACATAGCCGGCGTCCTCGAGTTTGCGCAGGTGGACTGAGAGGTTGCCGGCGGTCATCCGGAGGATCTCCTGCAGTCGCGGGAAGGCGATCGAGTCACACTCGCCCAGCTGGGAGAGGGCGGAGACCACCCGGAGCCGGGCCTGCGCGTGGATGACCGGGTCGAGGTCGGGCAGCGTCTCGTCGCTCATCGCAGCCGCAACCAGCCGACGAGGCCGGCGACCAGCAGCCCGCCACCACCGGCGACTGCGACGATGAGCGCGTGCCACCCGGGTCCGATCAGGACACCGACGATGTTGACGCCGTTGATCCAGGCGCCGAGAACGAACATGTTCCGGTCGTTCCAGATCGCGCCGCCGGCCATGTAGAGCGTGCCGACCAGGGTGACCATGCCGCCGCCCCAGAGCAGGCCCACCAGGTGCTCCGGGAGGGCGTCGCTGACCCGGGCGATGACGATGGCCAGCCCGGTGGATCCGGCTGACCAGGCGAAACCGTACATCGCGCCCTGTCGGCTGCCGGGACCGGAGATCTGCCGGCCGGACCGCATGCCGACCACGCCGGTGATCGTCCCGGCGATCACGATCGAGGCGATGAGGGCCACCATCGGCACCCAGTCGGGCATGTCGACGAGGACGCGGCCGCCCGGACCGTAGCGCAGGAAGAACAGGCCGGATCCGACCAGCCAGGCGACACCCCACGGCCAGAACATCCATCGCGGATCCGGTGTCAGCTCGCGCTCGAGGTTGGCCTGCTCACGCTGGATCAGGCGCAGTGCCTCGGCGGGGTCCTCAATAGAGGGTTCGTCCATGGCGCAACTTTACAGCGCAAAGTCAAAGAACTTTGTGCCATAAACCTCGACGGCTGGTTAACCGGGCTGTGCCACGAGCCCGGGAACAGCCCGGTTAGCCAGCCGAACTACGCTCTTGGGGTGATCTTGCGTGCGGCGACGGTGGGCGAGCTGCCCGCGGTTCTGGAGTTCTGGCAGGTGGCGGCAGAGAACGACAGCCGGCCGGTGGACACTCCGGCTGCGATCGAGGCCCTGCACCGGCGCGATCCGGAAGCGTTGATCCTGGCGGTGGACGGCGACGAGATCGTCGGAACAGTGATCGCCGGATGGGACGGCTGGCGCTGCCACCTCTACCGGCTCGCGGTCGCTCCATGGCGGCGCCGGGAAGGCATCGGCGGCCGGCTGATTGCCGCGGCCGAGGGCCGATTCCAAAACTTCGGGGGTACGCGTTCCGACGCCATGGTCCTCGACGACAACACCCTGGCCCATGGCATCTGGGCAGCTCAGGGCTACCGGCAGCAGGCGGAGTGGTCTCGCTGGGTGAAAGCGCTGTAGCGGTTATCCACAGCCCGAACGCCCGGGCTGTGGATAACCGTGTTGCTCAGCGACCCAGCGCGGCGAGCGCGGCCCGCACCTGGCCCAGCGGGTCCGGTCCGAACGGGCGCAGCACCACGGTGCTCACCCCGGTCTCGGTCAGGGTCCGCACCTTGGCCGGGACATCCGACGCCGACCCGACCAGCGCGAACACCTCCTCCGGGGTGACGCCCAGGAAGCCGGCCTGTGTGACCAGGGCCTCGCGGGCAGTCCGCGCCGCACGCTCGGCGTCATCGTCGATGTGCAGGAAGGCGAACCCGATCACCTCGTGATCCTCCCCGGCGCCGCCCCGGCGGATGTGACCGATCGACTCGGTGATCTGCGCCGGGCTCAGGCCCTCGACCAGGATCGTGCCGTCGGCCGCGCGACCGGAGAGCTCCAGGGAACGCGGGCGCACCACACCGGTCACCACCGGCGGGACCACCGAGGGCGGGTGCACCAGGCTGATCCCGTCCAGGTGCACCTCGCGGCCGTCGACCGTGACGGTCTCGCCACGCAGCAACTGGCGGACCGCGGTCACAGTCTCCTCGAGCATGGCGAGCGGCGACTTCGGTGCGACACCGACCTGGCGCATCCAGTCCGGCACGCCGTGACCGAGACCGGCCACCACCCGGCCGGGGAACACCCGGGCCAGGTTGGCGATCTCCATGGCGTACAGGGCGGGGCTGCGCAGCGGCGCGGGCGCGATGCCGATGCCGACCCGCAACCGGGAGGTGGCGGCCAGGGCGATCGCCGCGGCGCTGACACCGCCGGTCCAGCCGAGGTCCTCCACCACCCACAGGTCGTCCGCGCCGGCCTCGTCCAGCGCGCGGGCGAAACCGGGGAGCTCTTCAGGGGGAATGTCGCGGTCGAACATCACTCCGATACGGGGCATCAAGCGATCTTAAGCGGTTCAGGCAGCGATTTGGCGTGCAGCACGGAAAGCCTGGTGACGGCCCGGGTGAGGACCACGTAGAGGCGGTTCAGGCCCTTCGGTTCGGCGGCCACGATGTCGGCCGGCTCGTGGACGATCACGTGGTCGTACTCCAGGCCTTTGACGACCGTGGCGGGAACCACCGTGACGCGCGCTTCGGCATCGACGTCGTCGGGCGTCGCGTGCTCGATCCCGGCCGCGTCGAGGTGGGCGCGGAGCCGCTCGACCGCGGCATCCGCCGCGATCACCGCGACCGAACCCTCGTGCGCGAGCGCGGCGGTCACCTCGGCCATCGTCCGGGCATCGAGGTCGTCCGGCTCGGGCACCGCGATGACGGCGAGATCGCCGTCGCGGCGCAGCGAGACCGCCTCCGGCACATTCACCCCGAGCGCCGGCAGCAGGCGGTTTGCCAGGGTCACGACCGCTTCCGGTACGCGAAAACCCACGGTCAAGGGCACTACCGGCGCGTCCGGCTTGCCCAGATGACCGAGGATGTCCCGCCAGTCCGTGGTGGCCCACGGGGCGGTGCCCTGCGCCAGGTCGCCGAGCAGCGTGATCGACCCGTGCTCGCTGCGCCGGGCCAGCGCACGCGCCTGCATGGGCGACAGGTCCTGCGCCTCGTCGACGACGACGTGACCGAAACTGGTCTCCCGCTCCAGCAGTCCGGCGGCCTCGTCGAGCAGCAGCAGGTCGGCCGTGGTGAACCGGGCCGACTTCACCGTCTTCGGCGGTTTCGCCCAGCGGATCGCCTCCTGCTCGTCGGCGGTGAGGATGCCGTCGGCCACCGATGGATCGGTGAGCACACCGGCGACCAGCGCCTCCGGGGTGACGGCCGGCCAGGTCTGCTCCAGGAACTCGGTCACCGGGGCGACCTTGCGCATCTTGCGCAGCCAGGGCTCGCTGGGCGAGTTGCCGGTCCGGTACTCCGACTGGCGCTGCAGCAGGCCCACCACCCGGGCCAGCACCCGCTCCCGGCCGACCGCGTACGGCAGGCCCTCGCGGCGGGCCTCGTCGACGAGCCGGCGCAGTGGTTCGGCATCGATCCGCCACCGGTACGACCCGTCGGACACCATGATCGGCTCGGTGGGTTTCCGCAGGCGGCCCCACAGCGCCTTACGGAGCACCTCCGCCATGCGTACGTCATGTTTGACCGCCGTTGCCGCCGCCGAGTCGACGGCCTTGACCGGCGCCCGGCCGATCAGTTCGTCCAGGGTGGACTGCTGCACCTCGACCTCGCCGAGGGTCGGCAGGACCGCGGAGATGTACGAGAGGAACGCGGTGTTCGGCCCGACGATCAGCACCCCGGACCGGCGTAGGCGCTCGCGGTGCAGGTAGAGCAGGTAGGCGGCGCGGTGCAGGCCGACCGCGGTCTTCCCGGTGCCCGGCGCGCCCTGCACACAGATCGAGTCGCCCAGCTCGGCCCGGACCAGCTCGTCCTGCTCCGGCTGGATGGTGGCGACGATGTCGCGCATCGGCCCGACGCGCGGCCGCTCGATCTCGGCGTACAGGATGCGGCTCTTCGTCCCCAGCTCCTCGCCGCGATCCAGGTGCTCGTCCTCGAAGCTGGTCAGGTCGCCCTTGACGAAGCCGAACCGGCGGCGGGTGGAGACGCCCTGCGGATCGCGCACGCTGGCCCGGTAGAAGCTGCGGGAGAGCGGTGCCCGCCAGTCCAGCACCATCGGCTCGCCCAGGTCGTCGGTGACGTGCCGACGGCCCACGTGGTACGCGCTGTCCTCGATGTCGAGGCGCCCGAAGAAGAGCGGGGTGTCCGGGTCGTCGGCCAGCTCCTTGACCCGGCGGGCCATGTGCCGGCCCAGTTGTTCGGCGGTGTAGGCGTCCCCGGCCACCTTGTCGCCGGTCGCGAAGAGCGACTCGGCGCGGTCGCGCATCCGGCGCAGCGCGGCCCGGGACTCAGTGAGATGGGTACGTTCGGCAGTGAGTTCGGTGTCCAGGTCAGAAGCGGGCACAGGTCATCCCTAGGGCTGATCAGGCTGCTGCTCGCGTATCCGATGCGGGCGGGTCGGCCGCCCCTCGGCGCGGGGACGCCCGCTGCGGTGCATGCTCACCACGGCCGTCAAGCGGCCCTCCACGCTACGCCTTCGGCCGGTGCTGTCCACCGAATTTCCGCGCTGGTCAGAATGGGGGGATGACTGAGCTGTCGCAGGGGCGGGTCTCCGATGCCCGGACGATGCGGGCGCTGGCGCACCCGGCCCGGATCGAGATCGTCGAGCATCTGAGCGCTTCCGGTGCGGCGGTCACCGCGACCGAGTGCGCCGGGCTGGTCGGGCTGTCGCCGAGCGCGACCAGCTATCACCTGCGGGAACTGGCCAAGTACGGCCTGGTCGAGCAGGCACCCGGCCGGGGCGACGGGCGGGAGCGGCTGTGGCGCAGCACCAGCACCAGCCTGTGGATCGAGGGCGACGTCGAGCAGCCGGAGGCGATGGCTGCCGAGCGGGCGCTGATCGAGCTGTACCTGGCCCGGGACTTCAACCGGCTCCGGGAGTGGGCGGACCGGCAGAGCGGGGAGTCGAAGCAGTGGCGGGACGCGGCCGCGCTGATGGGCCAGCATCTGCTGATCACGGCCGAGGAGTTGACCGAGTTGACCCAACAGGTCCGTGCGCTGATGGCGCCCTATCGGACGCGGGAGCGACAGCGGTCGGCGCCGGAGGGGGCGCGCGAGGTGGTCGTGCAGTACGCCGCGTTCCCGAAGGCATAGCTCGAGGGTTGCCTCAGCAGATGTGAAGGAATACTTTCGAAGTATGTCCTTCACATCTGCGGAATCACGCTGGGCGGATGTCCACCTGGCCGCGGCGGGACGGGCGATCTCGGTCTGCGGCGACCTGCTGGCGGCCACCACACTCGCCCTCGTCCTGCAGCAGGCCGGTCACGGCGGGTTCGCGGTGTCCGGACTGCTCGTCGCGGCCAGCCTGCCGATCACGCTGCTTGCCGCACCCGCCGGGCGGCTGGTGGACCGTGCGGACAGTCGTACGCTGCTGGTGGTCGTGGGTCTTGCCCAGGCCGTGGTGTGCCTGGCGCTCGCCTTCGTCACCCAGCCGGTGCTGATCGTGGCCCTGGTCGCGCTGCTCTCCTGCGGCCTGGCCGTCACCCAGCCGACGCTGTCCGCGCTGCTGCCCGGCATGGTGCACAGCGACGACCTGGCCCGGGCGAGCGGGATCGTGCAGACCGCCGGGCTGTTCGGCATGCTGGTCGCCCCGGCGCTGGCCGGCATCCTGGTCGGGCAGACCGGGCCGCGGGTGCCACTCCTACTCGACGCGGCCAGCTACCTCGCCCTGGTGGCGGTCGGCCTGCTGATCCGCACCCGGCGCGGCAGAGTCGCCGGGGCGCCGGCCGTCGAGGTGACGTTCCGGATGCGCGCCCACCGGCAGCTGCTGGTGATGACCGGCGCGGTCGCGGCGGTGGTGGCCGGGGTGAGCGCGATCAACGTGTTCGAGGTCTTCTTCATCCGCGAGACGCTCGGCGCCTCCACCACGGTCTACGGCTTCGTGATGGCGTCCTGGGCCGGCGGGATGCTGATCGGCGGGCTCGGCTTCGGGCGGTTCCCGCGCCGCCTGATCACGGTGCGCACGGTGCTGGTGCTGCTCGCCCTCTCCTGCGCGGCGGTGCTGGCGGCGGCCACGGTGCCGGCGGCCGGGTGGCTGATCCCGCTGTGGATCGTCGGCGGCTTCGCCAACGGCGCCCTCAACGTCTGCACCACCGTGATGATCGCGAACCGGGTGGCGGCCGAGGCGCACGGCCGGGCCTTCTCGATCTACGGCGCCGCGGTGCAGGGCGCGGGTCTGGCCGGCCTGATCCTGGCGGGCCCGCTCGCCGAGCAGTTCGAGCCCCGGGTCCTGGTCGCGGGCGCCGGCCTGCTGGGCCTGCTGGCGGCCCTGGCCTGCGTGCCCCTGGTGCGACGTGAGCCACCCGCGGCCCTCTCGGCGGGTCGCCCGGCGGAGATCCCGGATAACGTCGCAGGATGAGCGACAGCGTCCGTCGGCCCCGGGTCGGGCACATCCAGTTCCTCAACTGCCTCCCGATCTACTGGGGTCTGATGCGCTCGGGCGCTCTCCTCGACGTCGACCTGCACAAGGACACCCCGGAGCGGCTGAGCGCCGCGCTCGTCGCCGGTGATCTGGACATCGGGCCGATCACCCTGGTCGAGTATCTGCGGCATGCCGATGAGCTGCTTCTGCTGCCCGACTTGGCGGTCGGCAGCGACGGGCCGGTGCTGTCGGTCAATCTGGTCTCGACCCGGCCTGCGGCCGAGCTCGACGGGCGGCCGGTCGCGCTCGGTTCCACCTCGCGGACCGGCGTGATGCTCGCGCAGATGCTGCTTTCCGAGAGGTACGGCGCGGAGCCGCACTATTTCCGCTGCCCACCCGACCTGTCCCAGATGCTGATGGAGGCCGACGCCGGCGTGCTCATCGGCGACCCGGCGCTGCGGGCGATGTACGAGGCACCCGCCATGGGCCTGCAGGTGATCGACCTGGCCGAGGCCTGGCGGGAGTGGACCGGCCTGCCGATGGTCTTCGCGGTGTGGGCGGTCCGCAAGGACTTCGCCGCCGCGCACCCCGGTCTCGTCAAGGACGTGCACGAGGCGTTCCAGCGGTCCCGCGATCTCTGCCTCGGCGAGCTCGACGAGGTGGCCGAGGCGGCCGCCCGGTGGGAGCCGTTCGACGCCGCCACCCTCGCCAACTACTTCCGGGCGCTCGATTTCTCGCTGGGCGAGCGACAGATCGCCGGAGTAAGGGAATTCGCCCGGCGTGCGGCGGATCGGGGTGAAGTGCCCTCCCTGCCCGATGCCGGGCTGCTTTTCGCCGACGTTTGATCTTCGCCGGGAGCGGGCCTTACGATCCTCGGACTTTCCCGCATCCCGAAGTCGGTGCCCATGCGTCTGCGCGCTTTGTTCCGCCGTCTCGCCGTGCCTGCTGTCGCAGGTAGCCTCGCCTTCGCCGGCCTGGCCACCCCTGCACAGGCCGAGGAGATTCCCGAGTTCGACGTGCCGCTGGTCGGCATTCTGAGCCCGGAAACGGTGACGGTTATCAACGGGCAGTCGAAAACTGTCAAGTTCGACCTTTTCAACATCGGCGGCGGGGCGGCGAAGAATGTCGTCCTCGATTTCGGCACAGTTGCCCCCGATATGGGATTGACCGCTCCCGCCGGATGCACCGGAACGGTCTGTGCGCTCGGCGACTTCAAGCCGGGTGAGCAGCGCACGATCAAGTTCACGCTGAAGCCGTCGGGCGCGGCGCCCGCGAAGGTTCTGAACCTGTCCACCACGGTCGACGGGGTGGAGAGCGATGCCGTGTCGATCACCGTGGTGCGGACCGACAAGGGTGGCGCCGACCTGGAGATGGGCGACATCAAGGACCTGAAGCTGGGTCTCGGTGGGTCCGCGGACGTGCCGGTCGTCATCGCCAACACGGGCAACGAGCCGGTCGAGCATCTCGGCGTCATGGTGATCCCGGTCTTCGGTGGGATCCGGGCGGACCTGAACTACCGCAACTGCGTGACCGACGCCGAGTTCGGTGGACTCCTCTGCGTCTTCGATGAGCCGCTCGCCGGGGGTGGCACCTTCACCCTGCCGGAGAAGACGCCGCTGCGGGTCAGCGTGCCCAAGGACACCGGTGGCCCGTTCGACTACCCGGTCTTCGTCGCTGCGGTCGGGCTCACCGACAAGTACGTCGCGGAGTTCGCCACGCTCACCAAGGGCACGAAGGGCGCCGAGCTCAAGCTCGAGACGCTGGCCAAGGCGTCCGCCGAGGAGGAGCCGGAGGCGGTCGAGGACCTCAACCCGGACGACAACATCACCGACTTCTCGGTCTCGGTGCCGAAGACGTCCGCGGACAGCGCGGCCGTCGGCGGGACGTTCCGCGGCGCGATCGGCGACACCAGCACGGTCAAGGTGGGTGTCCGCAACCTCGGGCCGACCGCGACCGTGCCGCCCATGGCGGACGAGATTCCGTACGTCCACGTGCGCCTGCCGCGCGGCGTCGAGCTGACCGACCTCGACGAGCGGTGCCTGGCGGGAACCTCGCCGGACGACGTCTCCTTCGCCGAGGGCGGGCGGGACTTCATCTGCCTGGACTTCCAGGGTCTGGGCAAGGGCAGGACCAGCCTCTTCAGCTTCACGGTCGAGATCACCGAGGGCGAGCACGACAGCGGCCGGGTGACCGTCGACGGCGGTGTGCAGGACTCGAAGAGCGGCAACGACAAGGCCGCGCTCGACGTCGAGCTGACCGGCGGCGGCTCGGGCGGTGGCCTGCCGATCACCGGGGCGCCGGCTGGACTGGTCGCCGGGGGTGGCGCGGCACTGCTGATCGCGGGCTTCCTCGCGTACCGGATGGCTCGTCGTCGCCGGATCGTCACGGTCGTCGAGTAACCCATCGCGGAATCGGGGTCAGGTGCGCGACAGCGCACCTGGCCCCGGCTGTTCTCAGCTGTCCAGCACCGCGTCCAGGGCGGCCACGTCGGCAGCGCTGAGCTCCCACGAACCGGCGGCGGCGTTCGCCTGGACCTGCTCGGCGGTGGTCGCACCGGCGATGACGCTGGTCACCGCGGGACGCGCCGCCAGCCCGGCGATCGCCACGTCGAGCAGGCTGTGCCCGCGCTCCCGCCCGTACGCGGTGAGCGCCTCGATGGTGTCCCAGTCAGCATCGTCCAGCCAGGGCCGGTAGCGGTCCTGGCTGAGCCGGGTGCCGGCGGACGGCTGCTCGCCGCGCCGGTACTTGCCGGTGAGCAGGCCGGAGTCGAGCGGGAAGAACGGCAGCAGCCCGAGCCCGAACTGCTCGCACGCCGGAACCACCTCGGTCTCGACCTCCCGGTGCAGCAGGCTGTACCGGTTCTGCGCGCTGATGAACCGGGTCAGACCGCTGGTGCGGGCCGTCCAGTCGGCGTCGGCGATCTGCCAGCCGGAGAAGTTCGAGTTGCCGAGGTAGCGCACCTTGCCGGAGCGGACCAGATCGTCCAGCGCGGCCAGCGTCTCGTCGATCGGCGTCGCCGGGTCCGGTTCGTGCATCTGGTAGAGGTCGATGTGATCGGTCTCGAGGCGGCGCAGGGACGCCTCGACCGCCCGGACGATGTAACGCCGTGCCCCGCGGGCGCCGAAGTCGCGGCCGTTGAGGCCCTCCATGTTCATGCCGAACTTGCTGGCCAGCACCACCTCGTCGCGGCGGCCCTTGAGCGCCGCGCCGAGGAGCTGTTCCGACGTGCCGTGCGGGGTGCCGTAGATGTCGGCCGTGTCGAAAAGGGTGATGCCGGCGTCGATGGCGGCGTCCACGACCTCACGGGTGCCCTCGGCGTCGAGCTTGCGGCCGAAGTTGTTGCAGCCGATGCCGACCACGGACACCACGAGGCCCGAATCGCCCAGGCGGCGGTAGCTCATTTCGCTCATCGTTCGACTCCACAACATTGGTTGTCATCAATTAACACGCGATGTAATGTCACAGGCCGCCGCGTCCGTCGTGTACTCGCCCACGATCGGTTCACGAGGGGCGCGGCCCCAGGTCGCGGTACGTCGAACGCAGCACATCCACCAGCGGGATGTGCCGGATCTTCACCGGCGGCGGGTCGAGCGCCCGCAGCAGCAACTCCGGCGGCGTCGCGTTGCGCGGACCCCGCTCCCGCAGCCGGCCCAGGCTGATCGCGGGGGCGTAGAAGTCGTCGAGCCGGGAGTCCAGCGGCTCGTCCTCCACCGCCAGCGGGTCGATCACCGCCTCGTCCGGCTCGGGTGTGCCGCGTAGCGCGTCGAGCAGCACCTCCCGCGCCCGGCCACGCCAGGCGAGGACCAGGAACGGGTCGTCGTCGAAGGCCTCGGCCAGCACGTACAGCGCCGCGGAGCCGTGCTTGCAGGGCACTCCCCAGTCCGGGCAGGAGCAGTGGATGTCCAAATCGGACGGGAACAGCGGTGACCCGAGCTCGGTGAACAGCTCGACGATCTCGTGCGGCATGTCACCGGCCAGCAGCGCGGCCCGGTAGATCGCCCGCGAACCGAGCTGCGAGGTGATCTCCGTCCACTGTGCCTCGTCGTACGCCGCGATCGTGATGGTGACGCTGTACGGAGTCGGCCGGGAACCCTGCACGCGGGCTTTGACCTGCCCCGGAGTCAGCACGAAGTCCATCACCTGGCCCTTGCGGGCATAGTTGCGGCCACGCGCCAGGCGGCCCGGATCGCACACCTCCTCCAGCACGTCGACGAAACGGCGCGACCACCACTGCTCGCCGATCTTGCCGCGTTTCGACCGGACGGCGAGCCCGCCGTCCACTTTGATCGGACCGGACGAGTCGAAGAAAGCCATCAGCTCACCGCCGCCGGGTCGAGCGCGAAGAGCTCACGCAGTTGATCGGTGCTGAGATCGGTGATCCACTGCTCACCGGTGCCGACGACCGAGGAGGCCAGCGCCTTCTTCCGCTCGATCATCTGGTCGATCTTCTCCTCCAGCGTGCCGGTGCAAATGAACTTACGCACCTGCACGTTGCGCGACTGTCCGATGCGGAACGCCCGGTCGGTGGCCTGATCCTCGACCGCCGGATTCCACCACCGGTCAAAGTGGACGACGTGATTCGCGGCGGTCAGGTTGAGGCCGGTGCCGGCCGCTTTCAGCGAGAGCAGGAACAGCATCGGCTCGTTGTCGTTCTGGAACCGCTCGACGAGTTCGTCGCGCCGCGCCTTGCTCAGTCCACCGTGGAGCCAGAGCACCGGACGGTCGAGATGTGCGGCGAGGTAGGGCTGCAGCAATGAGCCCCACTCCGCGTACTGGGTGAAGATCAGGGCCTTGTCGCCGTCCTCGATGATCTCCTCGGCCAGCTCCTCCAGGCGGGCCAGCTTGCCCGACCGGCCGGGCAGCCGGGAACCGTCCTTGAGCAGGTGGGCGGGGTGGTTACAGGCCTGCTTCAACTTCATCATGGCGGCCAGCACGTTGCCGCGGCGCTGGATGCCCTCGCTGTTCTCGATCTCGGACATCATGTCCTCGACCACGGCCTGATAGAGGGTGGCCTGCTCGGGGGTGAGCGAGCACCACACCTTCATCTCGTTCTTCTCCGGGAGGTCCGAGATGATGCTCTTGTCGGTCTTGAGGCGGCGGAGCACGAACGGGCCGGTCGCCCGTTTCAGCGCGGCGGTGGCGTCGGCGTCCTGGCGTACCTCGATCGGCTCCTGAAACCGGCGCCGGAACCGTTTCGCCGGGCCGAGCAGGCCGGGGTTGCAGAAGTCCATGATGGACCACAGTTCGGCGAGGTGGTTCTCGACCGGCGTACCGGTCAGGGCCAGCCGGGTGCGGGCCGGGATGGCCCGGACCGCCTGGGACTGCCGGGTTCCGCTGTTCTTGATCGCCTGGGCCTCGTCGCAGACGAGCCGGCCCCAGGTGACGCTGCGTAACGTTTCAAGATCACGCAGCGCAGTGCCGTAGGTGGTCAGCACCAGGTCGGCGCCGGCGACCGCGGCGTCGAACTCCTCGCCGCGCTGCCGGGTGCCGCCGTGATGCACATAGACGCGTAGCTCCGGCGCGAACCGGGCGGCCTCCTTCTGCCAGTTGCTGACCAGCGACATCGGGCAGACCAGAAGCGTCTTGCCGGTCTGCTCGGTCAACAGCAGCGAGAGCGTCTGCGCGGTCTTGCCGAGACCCATGTCGTCGGCGAGGATCCCGCCCAGCCCGAGCCGGCCGAGGAAGTGCAGCCAGGAGAGACCCCGTTCCTGGTACGGCCGCAGCTGCCCCTGGAATCCCACCGGCGTCGGCAGCGGGGTGAGCCGGTCGGCTGCCTGACCGGAGAGGAGGTCCCCGAGCGACCCGTCGGCGTCGACCTCGACCAGCGGCAGATCCTCCTCGCCGCCGTCGACCACCTGCTGGAGCACCTCGCCGGCGGTCAGCTCACCCTCCCGGCGCCGGCTCACGGCCTTGAGCGCCGCCTTCAGCTGGCGGTCGTCCAGCTCCACCCACTGCCCGCGGACCCGCACCAGCGGCACCTTGAGCCGGGCCAGCTCGGCCAGTTCCTCGGCGCTCACCACGCCGTCGCCGATCACCAGGTCCAGCCGGAAGTCGACCAGCTCCTGCAGGCCGAAACCGGAGTCGGCGACCGCCCGCGACGCCGGGTTCTTGGATTTCGAGCGTGTGGTGAGTTTCAGCCCGACCCCCTTGCGGCCGGCCCAGGCCGGCAGCTGCACACCGAAGCCGGCGGCCTGCAGCAGCGGGGCGACCTGCCGGAGAAATTCGTACGCCTCCCCGGTGCTCAACTCCATCGCGGCCGGTCGCTGCTCGAGCAGAGCGACGTGCAGCAGCGGGAACAGGCGGACCGCCCGGCCCAGCCCGGCCAGCAGCGTCTCGTCCGGCCGGCGCGGCAGGCCGGGGAACCGCTCGCCCTCCCAGAGGTCGGCGGCCGTCAGGTAGAGGCTCGGATCCTCGGCCGACTGCACCGCGAACTCCAGGGCCCAGCCGTCCTCGCCCGGCTCCGGCTCGATCAGCCGGAAGCTGACCCGGATCGGGCCGTTCGCCTCGTTGGCCGCGCGCATCCAGTCGTCGAGGGCCTGACGCAGCTCGCGTACCTCGTCGGCCGGGGCGCCGGGCAGTGCCGGGTCGTCGGCGGTGAGGGCGGAGAGCCAGCGGTCCGGCAGCGCCGCCTTGGGGCCGGGTCGTTGGCCGGCGAGCAGGCGTTCCGGCAGCACCGCGCGGGCCGCGCCGTCGAGCAGCGAGTCCAGCGCGTCCCGTACCGTGCGGCCGACCGGGTGCCCGTCGACCGCGTCCACCGCGCGGACCACCGGCGGCATCCCGGCGGCGAAGTCGCGGTAGGTGGGTGCGTCCGCGCCGGTGAGCACCGGTCGCCAGCGTGCGGTGGGCACCCGGTCCTCGACGACCAGCTGGGGCAGCATCCGGCCGCGCTGGGCCAGGTCACAGGCGTAACCGGCGAGCAGGGCCAGGTAGCGCAGCGACGAACCGGCGACCCAGGGTGCGTCCGCGTCCGGCTCGGCCAGGCTGCTCAGCACCGCGGTGGCTTCGCCGGCCGGCACCGACAGCAGCGGAACGGTCCAGGCGCTGAGGCGGACGCCACGAGTCGAGGCCTCGGCACCCGTCTCCGGTGACGGAAGAGGCCCGCGGGCGGTGCTCGGGAGAGTCACGGTGCCGGTCCCGACGGGGAAGTCCGCACCGAGCGCGTCGGCCGGGACGGCGAAGGGGTGTGGCCGGGATCTCGCCCGGGAGGCCGAGGTCAGCGGCAGTGCCGGATCCTCGGCCCAGAGCACCAGCCGGCCCGGACGACCCGTGCCGGGCACCCAGCCGCCATGAATGACGAGCACACCCACCCCCTGAACGACAGGTCGAGATTAGCCGCTCAACCGCCGTGACCCGCGCCGCTGACGGCTGGTGCCGCAGAGACGTACGCTTCTGGGCGTGACGGCGAACCAGGAGATCGACAGCATCCTGCAGCGCGGCGCCGACGGCGGGCGGATCACGCCCGAGGAGGCGCTGCTGCTCTACACGCAGGCCCCCTTCCACGCGCTGGGTGAGGCGGCTGACGCGGTCCGGCGCCGGCGCTATCCGGACGGGATCGTCACCTACCTGATCGACCGGAACATCAACTACACCAACGTGTGCGTCACGGCGTGCAAGTTCTGCGCGTTCTTCCGGGCCCCCAAGCACAAGGAGGGCTGGTCGCACCCGACCGAGGAGATCCTGCGCCGGTGCGGCGAGGCGGTCGAGCTCGGCGCCACCCAGGTGATGCTCCAGGGCGGCCACCACCCCGACTACGGCATCGAGTATTACGAGGAGCTGTTCTCCTCGGTCAAGCAGGCGTACCCGCAGATCGCCATCCACTCGATCGGCCCCAGCGAGATCCTGCACATGGCCAAGATCTCCGGCACCTCGATCGAGGAGGCGGTGCTCCGGATCAAGGCGGCCGGGCTCGACTCGATCGCGGGCGCCGGCGCGGAGATGCTGCCCGAGCGTCCGCGCAAGGCGATCGCGCCGCTCAAGGAGAGCGGCGAACGCTGGCTCGAGGCCATGGCGGTCGCGCATCGCAACGGTCTCTCTTCAACCGCGACCATGATGATGGGTACGGGTGAGACGAACGCGGAGCGCATCGAGCACATCCGCATGATCCGTGACGTGCAGGATCTCGCCGTCGCGAACGGCTATCGCGACGACGCCGTGGAGCAGAGCCACGACGTCGGTGGCTTCCGCGCCTTCATCCCGTGGACCTATCAGCCGGAGAACAACCACCTGAAGGGCCGCACCCAGGCCACCACGATGGAGTACCTGCGTTTCATCGCGGTCTCCCGGCTGTTCTTCGACAACGTGGCGCACCTCCAGGCGTCCTGGCTGACCACTGGTAAGGACATCGGCCAGCTCTCGCTGCACATGGGCGTCGACGACCTGGGCTCGATCATGCTGGAGGAGAACGTGATCTCCTCGGCCGGCGCCCGGCACCGGTCGAACCTGCAGGAGCTGATCTCGATGATCCGCACCGCGGACCGGATCCCGGCCCAGCGCGACACCTGGTACAGCCATCTCGCCGTGCACCACACCGCGGCGGACGACCCCACCGACGACCGGGTGGTGTCGCACTTCTCGTCGATCGCGATCCCCGGCGGCGGCGCCGGCCGCACCCAGCTGCCGCTGGTCGAGGCCTCCTGACCCCCTTTCCGGGGGGTGGCAGTGGGCCGTTCGGCCAGGGGCCATATCACCGGACTGTTGAGGGCGGGTTGCTCCTTAGTAACGAGCCCGCCTGTTGACTGTCCCGGCCGGTTCCGGCTGGTTAGGTTGCCTGCGTAAGGCAACATGCTCAGTCGTCGCCCACCACGGTGACGGGATGTCGGACCCGACCGATGGCGGTCGTATATATAACGCACAAGGTGCGGGCGGGATGGGGTAACCATCCCGCCTGTTCTGTTTTCCGGGCCTGGCAGAGTAGTGGCGTGACGCGCGCAGATCTGGACAAGCAGCCGCACGAGGTCGCCGAGATGTTCGACGGCGTCGCCAAGCGGTACGACCTCACCAACACTGTGCTCTCCTTCGGGCAGGACCGCGGCTGGCGCCGGGCCACCCGGGCCGCTCTGGGCCTGCGGCCGGGCGAGCGGGTCCTGGACGTGGGCGCCGGCACCGGCATCTCCACGGAGGAGCTGAGCCGGTCCGGCGCGTTCGCGGTCGGCGCCGACCTGTCGGTCGGGATGCTGCGGGCCGGCCGGCACGCGCAGCGCGAGGTGCCGCTGCTCGCCGGGGACGCGCTGCGGCTGCCATTCGCCGACGAGACCTTCGACGCGGTGACGATCTCCTTCGCGCTGCGTAACGTCGTGGACACCGCGGCTGCGCTGCGTGAGCTCGCCCGGGTCACCCGGCCGGGCGGGCGCCTTGTGGTGTGCGAGTTCAGCCACCCGACCAACGCGGCGTTCCGCACGGTGTACCTGTCGTACCTGATGCGGTCCCTGCCGGCGGTCGCGCGAGGGGTGTCCAGCAACCCGGAGGCGTACGTCTATCTGGCCGAATCGATCCGTGCCTGGCCGGACCAGGCGGGTCTGGCGGCCCGGATCGCGGACGCCGGTCCCTGGGACCGGGTGGGCTGGCGCAACCTTTCCGGCGGCATCGTGGCGCTGCATCGCGCCACCCGGGTATAAATCCGGCATTCCGCTTACACGGTCGCGAAGCTGCTGTTTAGCTCGGGATATGACGAATATCGGACATCTCGAGGACACCGACATCGACCTCGCGATCGACGAGGGCGAGGCCGGGGAGCGGCGCGCCACCGAGCTCGCCACCCGGTTGCGGATGGTCGCGGCGCAGGACCCGCTGCTGGCCCAGGACCTGGTCGAAGAGCTCATCGTCGCGCTGGACAAGGCGATGGGCGGCACTATCCGCAGCCATCTGGACGGGCCCGCGCTCGGCGTGGCGGACCGGGTTCTACGCGAATCTGAGCAGGCCTGAAGGGCGTTCCCAGAAATTAGGGGAACCTAAGCGCAAAGATCTTCGATTGTCGGCCTACACTCCGATCGAGGCACGCTTGTGAACTAATTCACGAGCCTCGCGCGAGACCGGAGGTGGGACCGTGAACGACCACGGAGCAGGTGCGATCGTCGCCGACGAGGCGGATGTGATCGTGGTCGGAGCCGGTCCGGGCGGGTCAGCCGCGGCCTACCACCTGGCCCGCCACGGCATCCGGGTGCTGCTTCTGGAGAAGACCGAGTTCCCCCGCGAGAAGGTCTGCGGCGACGGTCTGACCCCGCGTGCGGTCCGTCAGCTCATCCGGATGGGCGTGGACACCTCGGAGAAGGCCGGCTGGCTGCACAACCGTGGTCTGCGGGTGATCGGCGGCGGGGTCCGGCTGGAGCTGGACTGGCCGGATCTCGCGAGCTTCCCCAACTACGGGCTGGTCCGCACCCGGCTCGACTTCGACGACATGCTGGCCCAGCGCGCCACCGAAGCGGGCGCGCTGCTGCGCACCGGTGTGAACGTCACCGGCCCGGTGCTCGACGACGACGGCTACGTCATCGGCGTCCAGGCGAAGGGCCCGGACCGCGAGCCGGTGGAGTACCGAGCGCCGCTCGTGATCGCCGCGGACGGCGTCTCCGGCAAGTTCCCGCTCGCCCTCGGGCTGGCCAAGCGCGACGACCGCCCGCTCGGCGTGGCCGTCCGCCGCTACTACCGGTCCACGGTCAAGGCGGACGACAACTTCCTGGAGTCCTGGCTGGAGCTGCGCAGCGCGCAGGACCCGGGCCGGCTCCTCCCCGGGTACGGGTGGATCTTCGGCCTCGGCGACGGCCGGGTGAACGTCGGTCTCGGCATCCTCAACTCGTCCGACGCATTCGGCAAGACCAACTACCGCGCGCTGCTGACTGACTGGCTCGGCACCACCCCGGAGGACTGGGGTCTGCGTGACGAGGCGAATGCGGAGGGTCAGACTCTCGGCGCCGCGCTGCCGATGGGTTTCAACCGGGTGCCGCATTACACCCGCGGGGTAATGCTGGTCGGCGATTCCGGTGGCATGGTCAACCCGATGAACGGCGAGGGCATCGCGTACGCGATGGAGTCCGGCGAGCTGGCGGCCGAGGTGGCGGTGCAGGCCCTGGCCCGCCCCGCCGGCGCGGACCGGGAGCGGGCGCTCCGTGCGTATCCCGCTGAATTGAGTCTGCGGTTCGGTGGTTACTACCGGATCGGCGGGATATTCGTGAAGTTGATCGGCAACCCCCAGATCATGCGGCTCGCCACGAAGTACGGCATGCCCCAGCCGCTGCTCATGAAGTTCGTCCTGAAACTCCTGGCCAACCTCACCGACCCCCGGGGTGGCGACGCCATGGACCGCATCATCAACGGCCTCACCAAGGTGGCGCCCGCCGTCTGACGGCGAATCAGGGCACCCCCGACCAAAGGACTACAGAACCACAGTAACTAGTGTGAAGCGGCTAACAGTCGTACGGGAGTAGTGATGACGATCAACCCTTATGTCCCGATCGTCGGGTTGCTGATTCTTGGCGCCCTTTTCGCGTTGTTCTCGGTGTCCGTGGCACCGATCGTCGGGCCCAAGAGATTCAACCGAGCCAAGCTCGACGCCTATGAATGTGGCATCGAGCCCGCACCACAGCCGATCGGTGGCGGCCGGTTCCCGGTCAAGTTCTATCTGACCGCGATGCTCTTCATCATCTTCGACATCGAGACCATCTTCCTGTACCCGTGGGCCGTGTCCTTCGACATGCTCGGCCTGTTCGGGTTCGTGGAGATGGTCCTGTTCATCCTCACCGTCTTCATCGCCTACGCGTACGTGTGGCGGCGTGGCGGCCTCAACTGGGACTGATCACATGGGAATCGAAGAGAAACTCCCGTCAGGCATCCTGCTGACGAGCGTGGAGAAGCTGTCCAACTGGGCCCGTAAGTCGTCGTTCTGGGGCGCCACCTTCGGCCTCGCCTGCTGCGCCATCGAGATGATGGCCGCCGGCGGACCCCACTACGACCTGGGCCGCTGGGGGATGGAGGTGTTCCGCGCCTCGCCCCGGCAGGCCGACCTGATGATCGTCGCCGGCCGGGTCAGCCAGAAGATGGCCCCGGTCGTCCGGCAGATCTACGACCAGATGCCGGAGCCCCGCTCGGTGATCTCGATGGGCGTCTGTGCCTCGTCCGGAGGCATGTTCAACAACTACGCGATCGTGCAGGGCGTGGACCACATCGTCCCGGTCGACATCTACCTGCCGGGCTGTCCGCCGAGGCCGGAGATGCTGATCGACGCGATCCTCAAGATGCGCGAGAAGGTCATGGCCCAGCCGCTCGGCCCGAACGGGCGGAAGATGCTGGCGGCCCGTGAGGCCGAGGGTCGGGTCCCGATCGTGGCTCCGGGCGCCATGCCGTCGTCGTACCGGGCCGACAAGGTCCGCCGCGCGGAATGGACCCAGGCCGTCAAGGAAGGCCGCGAGGAGCAATTGCGGATCGAGAACTGGATGAAGCTCCAGCCGCATTTGCGGGAGGTGGACAAATGACAATGGAGACCGGAACTGACGGTGGTGTTCCGACTACCGCACCGGTAGGTGCGGAGATCGGTGCGCCCGCGCAGACACCGCCCAGCCCCGACAAGGGCATGTTCGGTGTCAAAGGAACCGGAGACGTTTCCGGTTTCGGTCGTCTGGTCCGCCCGCGACCTGCTGTTTTTGACAGCCCGCGGCCGTACGGCGGGTATTTCGACGACGTCTATGACGCGTTGGAGGAAGCTTATCCGGCCATCAACGAAGCCATCGAGAAGGTGGTCGTAGATAGGGCCGAGCTCACACTTCACGTGCGTGCCGAAAACATCGCCGAGGTGTGTCAGGTAATGCGCGACGACGAGTCGTTGCGGTTCGAACTCTGTTCGTCGGTGGACGCGGTCGACTACCTCGGTTCCGACGAGCGACGGTTTCACGTGACGTACCAGTTGACCTCCATGACGTACCGGCGGCGGGTACGTCTGGAGGTCGCGGTGGCGGACGGCGTGACCGTCCCGAGCGTCACCCAGGTCTACCCGACGGCCGACTGGCAGGAGCGGGAGGTCTACGACATGTTCGGCGTCGTCTTCGCCGGCCATCCGAACCTCACCCGGATCCTGATGCCGGACGACTGGGAGGGCCACCCCCAGCGCAAGGACTACCCGCTCGGCGGCGTGCCGGTCGAGTACAAGGGTGCCGAAATTCCGCCGCCGGACCAGCGGAGGGTCTACCAGTGACGACATCCGAGTACGCGAGCGAGCGCGAAACCACCGAAGGCCGGGTCTTCACGGTCACCGGCGGCGACTGGGACACGCTGACCGCCAGCGTCGACCCGCTCAGCAACGAGAAGATCGTCGTCAACATGGGCCCGCAGCACCCGTCCACGCACGGCGTGCTCCGGCTGGTCCTGGAGCTCGAGGGCGAGACGGTCACCGAGTGCCGGCCGGTCATCGGTTACCTGCACACCGGGATCGAGAAGAACCTCGAGTACCGGAACTGGACCCAGGGCGTCACGTTCGTGACCCGCATGGACTACCTGTCGAACATGTCCAACGAGGCGGCGTACTGCCTCGCGGTGGAGAAGCTGCTCGGGATCACCGACCAGATCACCGAGCGGACGAACACGATCCGGGTCATGTTCATGGAGCTCCAGCGGATCGCCTCGCACCTGGTGTGGCTGGCCACCACCGGCATGGAGCTGGGCGCCATCTCGATGATGCTTTACGGCTTCCGCGAGCGTGAGTACATCCTCGACATCTTCGAGGAGACCTCCGGCCTGCGGATGAACAACGGCTACATCCGGCCCGGCGGCCTCGCGCAGGATCTCCCGGAGTCCGCGGTTCGCAAGATCCGCGACTTCCTCAAGTACCTGCCGAAGAAGCTCAAGGAATACGAGGCGATGCTGTCCGGCCAGATCATCTGGCAGCAGCGGACGCAGGGCGTCGCCGTCCTGGACGTCACCGGATGCCTGGCCCTCGGCATCACCGGCCCGGTGCTCCGCGCCGCCGGCCTGCCCTGGGACCTGCGCAAGACGATGCCGTACAGCGGGTACGAGAACTACGAGTTCGACGTGCCGACCGCGACGACCGCCGACGTCTGGGGCCGCTACCTGGTCCGGGTGGCGGAGATCCGGGAGTCGCTGAAGATCGTCGAGCAGGCGCTGGACCGTCTCCGTCCCGGCCCGATCTGGATCGAGGACAAGAAGATCGCCTGGCCGTCGCAGCTCGCGCTCGGCCTCGACGGGCTCGGCAACTCGCTCGAGCACGTCGCCAAGATCATGGGTCAGTCGATGGAGTCGCTGATCCACCATTTCAAGCTCGTGACCGAGGGCTTCCGGGTTCCGCCTGGTCAAGTCTATGTCGCGGTCGAGCATCCGCGTGGCGAACTCGGCGTTCACGCGGTTTCCGACGGCGGGACGCATCCGTACCGGGTGCACTACCGCGAGCCGAGCTTCGTCAACCTCCAGGCCATTCCCGCGATGGCAGAGGGGGCACTGCTGGCCGACGTGATCGCCGGCGGCGCCTCGCTGGACCCCGTGATGGGTGGGTGTGACCGCTGATGTCCGAAACAACGGTGGAATTTTCCCCAGCGGCAGCACCGCTCGCGGAGAAGCTGCTCGAGCCGGCGCTGGAGATCCTGGCCCGCTACCCGGTGGGCCGGGAGCGGTCGGCGCTCCTGCCGCTGCTGCACCTGGTGCAGACCGAGGAGGGCCACGTCAGCCCGACCGGTGTGGCGTTCTGTGCCGAGATCCTCGGGATCAACAAGGCCCAGGTCGGCGCGGTGGCCACCTTCTACACCATGTACAAGCGCCGCCCGACGGGTGAATACCTGGTCAGCGTCTGCACCAACACGCTGTGCAACGTCATGGGCGGCCAGGAGGTCTACGACCAGCTGAGCGAGCACCTCGGCGTCGGGCACGACCAGACCACCGCCGACGGCAAGATCACGCTGGAGCACGCCGAGTGCCTGGCCGCCTGCGACTACGCCCCGGTGGTGACGGTCAACTACGACTTCACCGTCGACGAGGCAACCCCGCAGGCCGCAGTCGAGCTGGTGGAGAACCTGCGCAGGGGTGAGCGGCCGACCCCGGCCCGCGGCGCCCGGATCTGCTCGCTCAAGGAGATGCAGTACCAGTTGGCCGGCTTCGCCGACCCGCGCGACGGCGCTGTCGCTGACGGGGTGGCCGGGGCGCCGACGCTGCGCGGCGTTCGCCTGGCGCAGGAGCACGGCATCGCGGTCGCCGGGTTCGACCCGGAGAGCCCGATCACCAAGACCAAGCCGGCCCGCGACGAGAGCGCTCTGCCGCCCCGGACCGACGACGCCGACAAGCCGGTCGAGGCCAAGCCGGAGGGCCGCCTCACGACCGCCGCCAAGAAGGCCGCGGGCGCGGTCAAGGCGGCGGCCGGCGCGGTGGCCGACAAGGTGGAGGAGCGCCGGCACGCCGGGCGGCCCACCGACACCGGCGACGTCAAGGACCCGGAGGTACGCGCGGCGGAGTCCCGCAACCCCACGGCGGACACCCCCGGCACTCCCCAGACGACGACCCCGGTGCCCGACACTCCCGCCGAAGAAGCCGGGGTCGAGGGCAACGAACCGGCCGGCGACGGCAAACCCGCCGGTGACAGCACCCGGGGCGAGCGGATCGTCAGCCAGCGCAACGCCGAGCAGAAGCCGGCCAGCAACGTCCCGAGCGGTACCGAGGAGGAGAAGTGACCCAGCCACGGCCGGAGGTCCTCCAGAAGCTCACCCCCGTCCTGACCAAGCGCTGGCTCTCGCCGGACGCCTGGCAGATCGGGGTCTACGAGCGGCTCGACGGCTATGCGGCACTCCGCAAGTCGCTCGACGTGCACCCGGACGACCTGATCCAGCTGATCAAGGACTCCGGTCTGCGCGGTCGCGGCGGCGCCGGCTTCCCGACCGGCCTGAAGTGGGGCTTCATCCCGCAGGGCGACGGCAAGCCGCACTACCTCGTGATCAACGCGGACGAGGGCGAGCCGGGCACCTGCAAGGACCTGCCGCTGATGACGTACGACCCGCACTCGCTGATCGAAGGCGCGATCATCGCCTCCTACGCGATCCGCGCGAACCGGGCGTTCATCTACATCCGCGGTGAGGCGGTGCACGCCGCTCGCCGGCTGCGCAACGCGGTCCAGGAGGCGTACGCCAAGGGCTACCTCGGCAAGAACATCCTCAAGTCCGGGTTCGACCTCGATCTCGTCGTGCACAGCGGCGCGGGGGCGTACATCTGCGGTGAGGAGACCGCGCTGCTGGACTCGCTGGAAGGCTTCCGCGGCCAGCCCCGGCTGCGCCCGCCGTTCCCGGCCATCGCGGGTCTCTACGCCAGCCCGACCGTGGTCAACAACGTCGGCACCATCGCCAGCGTGCCGTACATCGTGCTGGGCGGCGCGGACTGGTGGAAGAGCATGGGCACCGAGAAGTCGGCCGGCCCGATGATCTACTCGCTCTCCGGCCGGGTGGTCAACCCGGGCCAGTACGAGTGCGGCCTCGGTATCACTCTGCGCGAGCTGATCGAGCTGGCCGGGGGCATGAAGCCCGGCCACAACCTGAAGTTCTGGACGCCGGGCGGCTCGTCGACGCCGATCCTGACCGCCGAGCACATCGACACCCCGATGGACTTCGAGGGTGTCGCGGCGGCCGGGTCGATCCTCGGCACCACGGCGATGCAGATCTTCTCGGACCAGGACTGCCCGGTCTACAACACGTGGCGGTGGCTGGAGTTCTACCACCACGAGTCGTGCGGCAAGTGCACCCCGTGCCGCGAGGGCAACTACTGGATGGTCCGCACCTACCGGCGGATCCTCGCCGGTCAGGGCACCTACGCCGACCTGGACACCCTGCAGGACACCGCGGACAACATCTTCGGCCGGTCCTTCTGCGGCCTCGGCGACGGCGCGGCGACGCCGGTCGTGTCGACGCTCAAGTGGTTCCGGGACGACTACCTCGGCTACATCGAGGGCCGCACCGCGCCGCGGCTCTCCGAGAAGTCCCTTGTAGGAGCGCACTGATGCGAGCGAGGAGCGCAGCGAAGCAAGCCCCGCAGTCCGCATCGAAAGGTAGGCACAGGTGACTGATGTAGCCAAGAGGGCCGACACCGTCTCGCTGACCGTGGACGGCGTCGAGGTCACCGCCGAAAAGGGTGAGCTGGTCATCCGGGTCGCCGAGCGGATGGGTATCGCCATCCCGCGGTTCTGCGACCACCCGCTGCTGGCCCCGGCCGGCGCCTGCCGGCAGTGTCTGGTCGAGGTGGAGGGCCAGCGCAAGCCGGTCGCCTCGTGCACCCAGACGGTGGCCGAGGGCATGGTGGTCAAGACCCAGCTCAGCTCGCCGGTGGCGGCCAAGGCGCAGGCCGGCATCATGGAGATGCTGCTGATCAACCACCCGCTCGACTGCCCGACCTGTGACAAGGGCGGCGAATGCCCGCTGCAGAACCAGGCGATGAGCACCGGCCGCGCGGACACCCGCTTCCACGAGCACAAGCGGGAGTACGAAAAGCCGATCCACATCTCCAGCCAGGTGCTGCTGGACCGGGAGCGGTGCGTGCTCTGCCAGCGCTGCACCCGGTTCTCCGAGGAGATCGCCGGTGACAAGTTCATCGACCTGATGGACCGCTCGTCCGGCGAGCAGATCAACGTCTACCGGGACGACTTCTTCGGCGGCGAGGGCACCGGGGACGGCCAGGTCGGTGAGGGCGAGGGGGACGTCCCGTTCAACTCGTACTTCTCCGGCAACACCATCCAGATCTGCCCGGTCGGCGCGCTCACCGGCGAGCAGTACCGGTTCCGTGCCCGCCCGTTCGACCTGGTCTCCACGCCGAGCGCCTGCGAGCACTGTGCCGCCGGCTGCGCCCAGCGCACCGACCACCGCCGCGGCAAGGTGCTGCGCCGGCTGGCCGGCGACGACCCGGCGGTGAACGAGGAGTGGAACTGCGACAAGGGCCGCTGGGGCTTCCGGTACGCCACCGCCACCGACCGGCTCACCACCCCGCTGGTCCGCGACGCGGCCAGCGGTGAGCTGCGCGAGGCGTCCTGGAGCGAGGCTCTGCTCGCGGCGGCCGAGGGCCTGCGGGCCGCGCGGGAGCGCGGCGTGGGCGTTCTGCCGGGTGGGCGACTGACGGTCGAGGATGCGTACGCCTACGCGAAGTTCGCCCGTGCCGTGCTCGGCACCAACGACATCGACTTCCGGGCCCGCCCGCTGCGTGCCTCCGGAGCGCCGCTGACGACGACCGAGGAGGCGGACTTCCTCGCCTCGGTCGTGGCCGGCACCTCCGAGGTCACGTACGCCGATGTGGAGAACGCGCCGTCGGTCGTGATCGTGGGGCTGGAGCCGGAGGAGGAGTGCCCGATCCTCTTCCTGCGCCTGCGTAAGGGCCACGTCAAGGGGAAGCTCAAGGTCACCGCAGTTTCGCCGTACCTCTCCCGCGGTTTTGAAAAGCTCGGCGCCGCGCTCGTCGCGGCCGTCCCGGGTGACGAGGCCCGGCTGCTCAACACCGACGCGGCTCTCGCCGGCGCGCTCAGCGCACCCGGCGCCCTGCTGATCGTGGGTGAGCGGCTGGCCACCGTGCCGGGCGGGCTCAGCGCGGCGGCCGACCTGGCCGCCCGCACTGGTGCCCGCCTCGCGTGGGTGCCGCGCCGGGCCGGTGACCGGGGTGCGCTCGACGCCGGCTGCCTGCCCAACCTGCTGCCCGGTGGCCGTCCGGTCACCGACGCGGCCGCCCGGGCCGAGCTCTCGCTGACCTGGCGGACCGACGCGGGTGTGCTGCCGAGCAGCCCGGGCCGGGACACCGACCGGATCATCGCGGCGGCTGCGGACGGCACGCTCGGCGGTCTGCTGGTCGGCGGCGTGGACCCGGCCGACCTGGCCGATCCGCGGCTGGCCGAGGAGGCGCTCGACGCGGTGCCGTTCCTGGTCAGCCTGGAGGTCCGGCAGAGCGCGGTGACCCGCCGGGCCGACGTGGTGCTGCCGATCGCCCCGGCGGTCGAGAAAGCCGGCACCTACATGGACTGGGAAGGGCGGCTGCGGTCCTTCGGTGCGGTGCTGACCAGCACCGCGATGACCGACGGCCGGGTGCTGGAGGCGATCGCGGCGCTGCTGGACGTCACCCTGAACACCGGAGACGTCCTGGCCATCCGCCGCGAGCTGGGCGGGATGCCGGCCAGCAGCGCGCCGCGGCCTGCGCAGCCGGTCACCGAGACGACCGACCTTCCGCGTACGGGTGAGCACGAGGCTGTCCTCGCGACCTGGCACCAGCTGATCGACCTGGGTTCCCTGCTCGACGGTGACCAGGTGCTGGCCGGTACGGCCCGTCCGCCGGTGGTCCGCCTCGGCAAGGGCCTGGCCGAGGAGCTCGGGGTCGCCGACGGTGACCTGGTCACGGTCGGAACCGGTCGCGGAAGCGTGACGCTTCCGGCCGCGATCACCGACCTGCCGCCGCGCGTGGTCTGGCTGCCCACCAACTCGCCGGGCTCGACGGTGCGCCGCAGTCTCGGCGTCACCGCGGGTGCGGTGGTCAAGCTGACGGCCGGGGTGCCCGGTCCGATCCTTGCCGAGGGAGCTGCTCAATGAACTCCGTGGTCCTCGCGGCGCACGCCGTCGACCCGACGCTGGAGACGTTCGAGAACGACATCTGGTGGATCACGCTGATCAAGCTGTTCGGCGTGTTCGTGCTGCTCCTGCTGCTGACGCTGTTCACGATCAACTATGAGCGCAAGGTCGTGGCCCGGATGGCGGTCCGGCCCGGCCCGAACCAGGTGGGTCCGAAGGGCTGGTTGCAGAGCCTCACCGACGGCTTGAAGCTGCCGTTCAAGGAGGAGATCATTCCGAAGACCGCCGACAAGGTGGTCTACTTCATCGCCCCGGTGATCTCGGCGACGGTGGCGTTCACCGCCTTCGCGGTGATCCCGTTCGGCGGTGTGGTGAACATGTTCGGTCACCAGACCGCTCTGCAGCTGACTGACGTACCGGTCTCCGTGCTGGTGTTGCTGGCCTGTTCGTCGATGGCCGTCTACGGCGTGGTGCTGGCCGGCTGGGCGTCCGGCTCGACCTACCCGCTGCTCGGTGGTCTCCGGTCCAGCGCGCAGATGATCTCGTACGAGGTCGCGATGGGGCTCTCCATCGTGGCGGTGTTCATGACCGCCGGCACGATGAGCACCTCGCAGATCGTCGCCGCGCAGGCCGACGGCAACCCGGTGAACATCTTCGGCGTCGAACTGACCGCCCCCGGGTGGTACGCGGTCCAGCTCCTGCCGAGCTTCCTGATCTACATGATCGCGGCGGTCGGCGAGACCAACCGGGCGCCGTTCGACCTGCCCGAGGCGGAGTCCGAGCTGGTCGGTGGCTTCCACACTGAGTACTCGTCGTTCAAGTTCGCGCTCTTCTTCCTCGCCGAGTACATCAACATGATCACCGTCTCGGCGTTCTGCACCACGCTGTTCCTGGGCGGCTGGCGGGCCCCGTGGCCGATCACCGCGGTCTGGGAGGGCGCCAACGCCGGCTACTTCGGACTGATCTGGTTCTTCCTCAAGGTGTTCGCGCTGCTCTTCGGCTTCATCTGGCTCCGCGCGACGCTGCCCCGGATGCGCTACGACCAGTTCATGCGGTTCGGCTGGAAGGTGCTGATCCCGGTCAACCTGGTCTGGATCCTGTTCCTGGCCTACTTCAAGGTCGCCCAGAGCGGCGCCTTCAGCAGCGAGGCCCGGTTGATCTCCGCGGTCGCCATCGCCGTCGTAGTGCTGGCCGTCGCGTGGGGCTGGCCGGCGCAGAAGAAGCCGAAGCAGTTGTCGCTCGAGGAACAGGTGCATCAGCGACCGCCGGGCAGTTTCCCGGTGCCACCGATGGACCTGCAAGTGCCGCCGAGCCCGCGTGCCCGTCGAGCCGTGGCCGAACGTGCCCCGGCCGCGGTCGGCGGCGAGTCCGAAACGAAGGAGGTGTGACGTGGGCACGTTCACCGGCTCCTTCAAGGGTTTCGGCGTGACCTTCGCGCACATGTTCCGCAAGGTGATCACGACCGACTACCCGTTCTCGCCGCCGAAGCCGGCGCCGCGCTACCACGGCCGGCACATCCTCAACCGGCACCCGGACGGGCTGGAGAAGTGCATCGGCTGCGAGCTGTGCGCCTGGGCCTGCCCGGCCGACGCGATCTACGTCGAGGGCGGCGACAACACCGACGAGCAGCGGTTCTCGCCGGGTGAGCGGTACGCGAAGATCTACCAGATCAACTACGCCCGGTGCATCTTCTGCGGGCTCTGCATCGAGGCCTGCCCGACCCGCTCGCTCACCATGAGCAACGAGTACGAGCTGGCCCGCGACAACCGCCAGGATCTGATCTTCACGAAGAAGGAGCTCCTGGCGCCGCTGCTGCCCGGCATGGAGCAGCCGCCGCACCCGATGCGCCTCGGTGAGACCGACAAGGACTACTACGTCGGCGCCCTCACCAACCCGGGCACCTCGGTCGGCGCCGAGCGGGCGCCGTGGGCCACGAACGAGGCCGAGGACGCCACCGGGCAGGCCGCTCCCAGCGCGCCCGGCGTTCCCAGCAAGGAGGCCGTGTGATGGACGCGGTATCCACCGGCGAGCAGGTCGCCTTCTGGATCCTGGGTTCGGTCGCGGTGATCGGCGCGCTCGGCATGGTGCTGGCCCGTAACGCGGTGCACTCCGCGCTCTGGCTGGTCGTGACGATGCTCTGCCTGGGCTTCCTCTACGTGGTCAACGCGGCGCCGTTCCTCGGCATGGTGCAGATCATCGTCTACACCGGCGCGATCATGATGCTGTTCCTGTTCGTGCTGATGCTGGTCGGCCGGGACGCCTCGGACTCGCTGATCGAGACTCTGCGTGGTCAGCGGCTCGCCGCCATCGCGCTGGGTATCGGTTTCGCCGCGCTGATCGCGACCGGGCTGGCCCGCTCGCTCGGCACGACGTTCGTGGCGGGTCTGGACGCGGCGAACGCGAACGGCAACGTCCAGGGCCTGGCCGCACTCCTGTTCACCCAGTACGTCTTCGCCTTCGAGGTGACCTCGGCGCTGCTCATCACGGCAGCGGTCGGCGCGATGATCCTGGCGCACGTGGAGAAGGCCAAGGAGGACAAGGCCGACCAGGTCACCCGGATGCGCGAGCGCTTCCGGCCGGGCAACTACCCCGGTCCGAAGGCGGGTCCCGGCGTCTACGCGAACACCATGTCGGTGGCCGCGCCGGCCCGGCTGCCCGACGGCAACGGCGCCGAACGCAGCATCTCCCCGATCCTCCCGGTCCGTGAGCTGAGCGAGATCGAGGCGGCTCCGAAGGGAACCGAGAAATGACGCCTGATTACTACCTCGTCCTGGCGACCATTCTCTTCACCATCGGCGCCACCGGGGTCCTGATCCGCCGCAACGCGATCGTGCTGTTCATGTGCATCGAGCTGATGCTCAACGCGGCGAACCTGGCGCTGGTCACCTTCAGCCGGATCAACGGCGGCCTGGACGGCCAGATCATCTCGTTCTTCGTGATGGTCGTCGCGGCAGCCGAGGTCGTGGTCGGCCTCGCCATCATCATGTCGATCTTCCGTACGCGGCGCTCGGCGAGCGTCGACGACGCGAACCTCCTCAAGTACTGAAGGGCCTTCACGTGGAAAGAACTGTGGAGTTCGCCCCGGCGACGGGAGTGTTGAGCCTCATCTGGCTGCTGGTGGCGATTCCCCTCGCCAGCGCGGCCGTCCTGCTGCTGCTCGGCAAACGTGCCGACAAGTGGGGGCACTGGCTCGGCGTCCTCTCGGTCGCCGTCACCTTCGTGCTCGGGCTGATCTTCTTCATCTCGCTCTCCGGGCTGGAGGACGGGCAACGCTCAGCCGAGCTCAACCTCTGGGAATTCATCGCCGTCGGCAGTCTGCAGGTCGACTTCGGCCTGCTCTTCGACCCGCTCTCCGGCGTCTTCGTCCTGCTGATCACCGGCGTCGGCTCACTGATCCACCTGTACGCGGTCGGCTACATGGAGCACGACCCCGGTCGCCGGAGGTTCTTCGGCTACTTCAACCTCTTCGTCGCGGCGATGTTGCTGCTGGTCCTGGGCAACAACTACGTGATGCTCTACTTCGGCTGGGAGGGCGTCGGTCTGGCGTCGTACCTGCTGATCTCCTTCTGGTACACCCGCCCGTCGGCGGCCACGGCCGGTAAGAAGGCGTTCCTGATGAACCGGGTCGGCGACGCCGGCCTCGCCATCGGCATCTTCATCATGTTCGTCACGCTGGGCACCACCGATTACGGCGCGGTGTTCAACGGGCTGAGCGGGCTCTCCGCGACCACGGTGCTGGTGCTGGGGCTGCTGCTCCTGATCGGCGCCTGCGGCAAGTCGGGTCAGTTCCCGCTGCAGGCCTGGTTGCCGGACGCGATGGAGGGCCCGACCCCGGTGTCGGCGCTCATCCACGCGGCGACCATGGTCACCGCCGGTGTCTACCTGATCGCCCGGTCCAACCCGGTCTTCTCGGCGAACGAGACGCTCGAGCTGGTCACCGTCGCGGTCGGCGCGATCACCCTGCTGATGGGCTGCATCATCGGTGCGGCGAAGGACGACATCAAGCGGGTCCTCGCCTGGTCGACGGTCTCGCAGATCGGCTACATGTTCCTCGGTGTCGGGCTCGGTGGTGCGGCGTACGCGCTGGCCATCGTCCACCTGCTGGCGCACGGCTTCTTCAAGGCGAACATGTTCCTCGGGGCCGGGTCGGTCATGCACGGCATGCACGATCAGGTCGACATCCGCAGGTTCGGCGGCCTTTCGAAGCACATGAAGATCACCTGGATCACGTTCGCCACCGGATGGCTCGCGATCATCGGCATTCCGCCGCTCTCCGGCTTCTTCTCCAAGGAGCCGATCATCGCGGCCGCCTTCGAGCGTGAGGTGACCTGGGAGGCCTGGGTGTTCGGCATGGCCGCGCTGCTCGGCGCCGGCCTGACCGCCTTCTACATGACCCGGCTCTTCGTGCTGACGTTCCACGGCCCGGCCCGCTGGACCGAGGAGAACAAGCACCCGCACGAGTCGCCACCGATCATGACGATCCCGCTGATCCTGCTGGCGATCGGCTCGGTGGCGGCCGGCTGGCTGATGAGCACCAGCGTGCCGGACTGGCTGACCCCGGTCTTCGGTGCGGAAGAGGGCGAGGCGGCGCACGGCGTGCTGTCGCACACCGTGATCACGATCCTGTCGCTGCTGGTGACGGTCATCGGGGTCGGCCTGGCCTGGGCGCTGTTCCGCAACGGCACGGCGCTCGAGCCGCAGCCAGCCGGTGTGCTGGTTACCGCGGCCCGCCGCAACCTCTACACCGACGCGTTCAACGAGGCGGTGTTCGAGCGGCCCGGGATCTACCTCACCCGGTTCCTGGTCTTCGTCGACAACAAGGGGGTCGACGGCGTGGTGAACGGCATCGCGGCCGCGGTCGGCGGTGGGTCCGGGCGGCTGCGGCGGCTCCAGACCGGCTTCGTCCGCTCGTACGCCCTGTCGATGCTCACCGGCGCCATGCTGGTGGTCGGCGCCTTCATCGCGATCCAGCTGGGGTGGTTGGTGTGAGCGACTTTCCTTTCCTCTCCATCCTGACGCTCCTGCCGCTGGTAGGCGCCGCGGTGGTGGCGTTCATCCCGCGCACCAGGGCCGAGCTGGCCAAACTGGTGGCGCTGGGCTGGTCGCTGGTCGTCCTGGTGCTCAGCATCTTCATGTGGGTCGCCTTCTCGATCGACGGCGACCGGTTCCAGTTCCACGAGTCGTACCCGTGGATCCCGGCGTGGGGTGTGAACTTCACCTTCGCCGCGGACGGCATCGCGCTCGTCATGCTGATGCTGATCGCGGTGCTGTTCCCGATCGTCATCCTGGCGTCCTGGCACGACGTGGATCAGAGCACGCGATCCGCGCCGGCGTACTTCGCGCTGCTGCTCACCTTCGAGTTCACGATGATCGGCGTCTTCGCCGCGGCGGACGTCTTCCTCTTCTACGTGTTCTTCGAGGTCATGCTGATCCCGATGTACTTCATCATCGGCTCGTTCGGCTCCGGCCAGAAGCAGTACGCAGCGGTGAAGTTCTTCCTCTACAGCCTGGTCGGCGGCCTCTTCATGCTGGCCGCGGTGATCGGGCTGTGGGTGGTCGGCGGGCAGACCTTCGACTTCGCGGAGCTCGCCGCCAACGCCGCCTCGCTGGACACGAACACCGCGCGCTGGCTGTTCCTCGGCTTCTTCGTGGCGTTCGCGATCAAGGCGCCGTTCTTCCCGTTCCACACCTGGCTGCCGGACTCCGGTGGCGCCGCACCGGCCGGTGCCGCCGCGCTGCTGGTCGGCGTGATGGACAAGGTCGGCACGTTCGGCATCCTGCGCTACTGCCTCTCGCTCTTCCCGGAGGCGTCGCGCTGGTTCGCGCCGGCCGCGCTGATCCTGGCCGTCATCGGCATCATCTACGCGGCGCTGCTCGCGGTCGGCCAGAACGACCTGAAGCGGCTGGTGTCGTACACGTCGATCGCGCACTTCGGCTTCATCGGCATCGGCATCTTCGCCTTCACCACCCAGGCCGGAACCGGTGCGGTGCTCTACATGGTCAACCACGGCCTCGCCACCGGCCTGCTGTTCATCGTGGTCGGGATGTTCGTGGCCCGGCGCGGTTCGGCACTGGTCAGTGACTTCGGCGGGGCCGGCAAGCTGGTCCCGGTGCTGGCCGGGGTGTTGTTCTTCGCCGGTCTCGCCTCCCTGGCGCTACCCGGCACCGCGCCGTTCGTCAGCGAGTTCCTGGTGCTGATCGGCACGTTCAGCACGAACAAGCCGATCGCGGTGATCGCTACGCTCGGCATCATCCTGGCCGCCGCGTACGTGCTGTGGATGATCCAGCGGACCACGCAGGGCACGCTCAACCCGGCCCTGACCGAGATGCCGGCGATGTCGAAGGACCTCACCCTCCGGGAGAAGGTCGTGGTCGCCCCGCTGATCGCAATGCTGCTGGTGTTCGGCTTCTACCCGAAGCCGATCACCGACGTGATCAACCCGGCGGTGGAGGCCACCATGGCGGACGTCGGCAAGACCGACCCGGCCCCCACGGCCGTGGCGGATGGAAAGGTGGGCGGCTGAGCCATGGAACAACTCGAACTGCCCTCGATCGACTACGGGGCGCTGCTCCCCATGCTGATCCTCTTCGGCGCGGCCTGTACCGGGGTTCTCGTCGAGGTGCTCTTCCCGCGCCGACTCCGTAACGGCGTCCAGCTGGGTCTGTCGCTGCTCGCGGTGGTCGCGGCTCTGATCGCGGTGGTGATGGAGCGCGGCACTCGTACGATCACCATCGGCGGAGCCGTTGCGGTTGACGGCCCGACGCTCTTCCTGCAGGGCGCGATCCTGGTGCTCGGTGGGGTGTCGCTGCTGCTGATCGGCGAGCGGACCATCGAGAAGGGCGGCGCGTTCGTCTCGCAGGCCGCCGTCACGGTCGGCTCGAAGAAGGACATGGAGCAGGCCGGCGGCCGGCCCGGGTCCACCGAGGTGTACCCGCTGACCACGTTCGCGCTCGGCGGCATGACGCTCTTCGTCGCCGCGAACGACCTGCTCACCATGTTCGTGGCGCTGGAGGTCTTCTCGCTGCCGCTCTACCTGCTCTGCGCGCTGGCCCGACGTCGGCGACTGCTCAGCCAGGAGGCCGCGCTCAAGTACTTCCTGCTCGGCTCGTACGCCTCCGCGTTCTTCCTCTTCGGTGTCGCCTTCCTGTACGGCTTCGCCGGCGGCATCCAGCTGGAGGACGTGCACACCGCGGTGGCCAACCCGACGCAGAGCCAGGTGCTGCTCTACGCCGGCCTCGGCCTCGTCTCGATCGGTCTGCTCTTCAAGGCCGCGCTGGCGCCGTTCCACGTGTGGACGCCCGACGTCTACCAGGGTGCGCCGACCCCGGTCACCGCGTTCATGGCCGCCTGCACCAAGGTGGCCGCGTTCGGTGCCCTGCTGCGCGTGCTCTACGTGGCGTTCGAGGGGGTGCGCTGGGACTTCCAGCCGGTCCTCGGGGTGATCGCGGTGCTCACCATGTTCGTCGGCGCGGTGCTGGCGGTCACCCAGACCGACCTGAAGCGCCTGCTGGCGTACTCGTCGATCGCGAACGCCGGCTACCTGATGGTGGGCGTGCTGGCCCTGAACGACGAGGGTCTCAGCAGCACGATGTTCTACCTGGTCGCGTACGGGTTCTCGGTGCTCGCGGCGTTCGCGATCATCAGCCTGGTGCGGGACGCGGACGGCGAGGCCACCCACCTGTCCCGGTGGGCCGGCATCGGCCGGAAGAGCCCGCTGCTCGCCGCCACCTTCACGTTCGTCCTGCTCGCCTTCGCCGGTATCCCGCTGACCAGCGGTTTCACCAGCAAGTTCGCGGTGTTCGGGGCGGCTGTCGAGGGTGGGCAGACCTGGCTGGTGATCTTCGGCGTGATCACCAGCATGCTGCTGGCCTTCCCGTACCTCCGGGTCGTGGTGCTGATGTGGCTCTCCGAACCGGGGGAGTCCACGCCGGCGGTCTCGATCCCGGGTTTCCTCACCTCGGCGGTGCTGGGCATCGGCGTGATCGTCACGCTGGCGCTGGGTGTCGCCCCGTCGCCGCTGATCGAGCTGACCCGGCAGGCAGCCGACTTCGTCAGATAGGCATCCCTGATCGAAAGCGGTCCAGGTTCGCCTGGGCCGCTTTCGTTTATCGGCCGGCAACGCGATCCATCTAGGATTGTCGTCGTGTCTGAATCGCCCCGCCTGCTGACGCCCGGCTCTCCTCTGGTGGAGACCATCGAGGCGTATCGGACCTGCGAGTTCGCCACCCTCACCAAGAGCGGTGCACCGGTCGCCTGGCCGACCTCCGGGATCGTGAACGCGGACGGGTCGATCCTGCTGACCACCTCGCTGGGCTATCCGCAGAAGGCCTTCAACGTGCGCCGGGACGGCCGGGTGGCTCTGCTCTTCTCCGACCCCACGGCCAGCGGCCTGGACCAGCCGGAACAGATTCTGGTACGCGGAGTCGCCACCTGCCCCGACGAGGTGCACACCGAGCCCACCGGCGACCTGCGGGTGCTGTGGGAGCGGCTGATGGCACGGCAGCCGAGTTCGCAGGCCTACCTGGACTGGCCGATGACGCTGCTGACCGATTTCTATTACATGCGGCTGCTGATCACGGTGACCCCGTCCGAGGTGGTACAGCGGCCCCTTCCCACGCCGTCGAGGCCTTCCGCCAGCACGCTGCTCGGGGCGCCGGTGCTGGCCGCGTTCGAGTCGGCGGTGCTGACCGCGGTCGACGACACCGGTGCGCCGGTGCTGTTGCGTACGACGGTGACCGCCGAGGACGGCGGGTATCGGGTGGCGGTCCCGGACGGCGTTCCGGTCGCGGCCGGGCCGGCCGGCCTGCTGGTGCACCGGCACGACGACGAACTGTCGAAGCTGTACAACGCGAGCGTGCGCGGTGCGCTGGTGTCCGACGGGTCGGGCTGGCTGCTGAAACCGGAGCGGCTCGTGGAGCCGGGGGCGCGGCACAAGGGCGGTGCGCTGGATCAACTCCGGATCATCCGGGAGACCCGGGCCAGCACCAAGAAGTATCTGGAACGTCGTCAGTGGGCTCGTCCGGCCATCCCGTGGGGGCAGTACCGGGCGATCCGTAAGCAGGTCCGGCAGGGGTGAGAAACCACCGCATCAGCCCGGCGGCGGCCCTGCCCGCCGGTGCGGTGCCCAGGCCGCTGCGTAGTCGGAGGACTTTGTGCAGACTCGTACCCATGCTGTCGGATCTTTGATCTTGTCGCGTGCCACCCTGGGACAGAAACCGTCGGACCGGTATGGCATCGTGAAAGCGTGGTGAGCACCGGTGATCTGACTCAGCTGTCGTCGCTGGGCCTCGACGTGGATCCCGCGATGGACGCGTCGGTGTCGGCGACCTTGGTCGCCGTGGAGGAGGCGCTGCGTGGCCATGTGGCCAGCGCCGATCCACTGGTGGCAGAGGCCGCGCGCCATCTCGCCGACGCCGGTGGCAAACGGTTCCGTCCGCTGCTGGTGGCGCTCGGCGCCCAGTTCGGTGATCCGACGGCGCCGGAGATCGTCGATGCGGCCAACGTCGTCGAGCTGACGCACCTCGCCACGCTCTATCACGATGATGTGATGGACGAGGCCGCCGTCCGGCGTGGGGCGCCCAGCGCGAACGCGCGGTGGGGCAACTCGGTGGCCATCCTCGTCGGTGACTACCTCTTCGCCCAGGCTGCCGACCTGGCCGCGGCGCTCGGCACCGAGGCGGTGCACCTGCAGGCGCAGACCTTCGCGCGCCTGGTGCACGGCCAGATCGCCGAGACGGTCGGCCCGCGCGGCAGCGACCCGATCGAGCACTACCTGCACGTCATCACGGAGAAGACGGCTTCGCTGATCGCGACCGCGGCCCGCTTCGGCGGCATGTTCTCCGGCGCCCAGGTGGAGTATGTGGAGGCGCTCGCCGGGTACGGCGAGACGATCGGCATCGCGTTCCAGCTCTCCGACGACCTGCTCGACATCGCTTCCGAGTCGGTGCAGTCCGGCAAGACGCCCGGCACCGACCTGCGGGAGGGCGTGCCCACCCTGCCGGTGCTCTACGCGCTGGCCGACGAGGACACCGATCCCTCCGCGGTCCGGCTGCGTGAGCTGCTGTCGGCCGGCCCGATCACCGACGACGCGCTGCACGCCGAGGCGCTGACGCTGCTGCGCGAGTCGGCCGCGATGAAGCGGGCGCGCGAGACGGTGCGGACCTATGCCGAGGAGGCGCGGGCGCAGCTCGCGCCGCTGCCGGCCGGTGACGCGCGGCGCGCGATGGAGGCGCTCTGCAACTTCATCGCCGACCGCACGGGCTGAGCCGGGTCCGGTCAGCGGTGGAGGCGCTCTGCGACTTCATCGCCGACCGCACGGGCTGAGCCGGTTCCGTTCAAGCGGCGGGGTGGCGGCGTAACAGGCGGCTGCCGAGCAGCATCAGGGCGGCCGCGGTGAGCATCGCGACCGCGCCCGTCATCCACATCGCCGGGTAACCCGCTACCTGGGCCAGCGTGCCCAGGCCGAGCGGACCCAGGCAGCCACCGGCGTAGACGCCGGCCTGGGTGATCGAGGTGGCCGCGGCCGGCGCCTGCGGATGCAGCCGGACCACCGCGAAGTTCACCAGACCTGGCCAGGACCAGCCAAAACCGAAGCCCAGCAGCACGCCGAGGACCAACGCCGCTTCGCCCGGCACGGCCAGCAGGGCCAGGCCGAACGCGCCGCAGGTGAGCAGCGCCGCGATCACCCCGACCTGGGCGCCGGGCCGCCGGTCGGCCTGCCAGCCGCCGACGAGCCGGGCGAGCACGCAGACCGCGCCGCCGAGAGTCAGTGCCAGTCCGGCCGGCCCGGGGGCGATCCCGCGGTCCACGGCGGAGGACACCACGAACGAGCCGAGGGCGTTGGCAGAGCCCGCCGCCAGGGTGCCCGCGAGACCGAGAACGACCAGCGCTCCGGTGGCCCGGCCGGACTCCCGCGACCGATGCTGATCGGTGGGTTCGGCGGGAATCAGCGGAATGGCGGCCACGGCCAGAACTGCCGCAAGCGCGAACGCCCAGCGCCAGCCCAGGGTGAGCGCGACCGCCGGAACCGCGGCACCGGCCAGCAGGGTGCCGATCGGGATGGCCGCCTGCTTGATGCCGAAGGTCAGGCCCTGGCGGCCGGTCGGGACGTTGCGCGACAGGCTGGCGTTGCTCGCCAGCTGGCCCATCGCGTTCGCGGCGCCGCCGACAGCCAGGAACGTGATGAGCATCCCGAGCGAGCCGGCGGCGGAAACGCCGATCAGGGTCAGCGCGGCGAGGGCGACGCCGAGCCGGGCGACGCGGGTCGCGCCGTGACGCTCCACCAGGGCGCCGACGGGTACGGAAGCCAGCGCACTCGCTCCGAAGTAGGCGGAAACGGCGACACCCAGCCCGGCGGCGGAGAAGTCGAGCTCGGATCCAATCTGGACGGCGAGCCCACCGACCAGAAAGACCGGTATCGAAACCGCAGTGGTCGTGGTAAGCGCTCCCAGCGTGGCGCTCTTCGCATTCGTACTGGTGAAACCGGTTCCGTCAGGCTTTGGCATCACTCGGCAGCCTATGCCGAGAGGACGTCGCCCGGATGCGGACAGTCCCGTTGATCACACCGCCCGTGTAAATCGACCGTGATCCACATGCTTTTGGCATTCCTTCCACGAACGATTCTTCATATGGTGTAAGTCCCTGGCCTCGGAGGTAGCTGTGCGTGACCCCCTAGCGGAGCCGTCAGATCTCATCCGGAGCGTGTCGCGCGCCCTGCGCGTGCTGGAGTCGGTCGGACGCGCGCCGCGCGGACTCACCGTGAAACAGATCGCCCGACGGTGCGAGTTGACCGTCGCGACGACGTACCACCTGGTGCGAACTCTGGCCTACGAGGGTTACGTGATCCGCCGGGAGGACGGGACGTACATCGTGGGCCTGGAGATCGCCGACCGCTATCGAGAGCTGGTCTCCGCGTTCCGCGGGCCGCCCGCGGTCGGCGAGGCGCTGCGCCGGGCCGCCCTGGACACCGGCTACAGCCACTACCTGGGCCGGTTCGTCGGTGGGCGGATCGCGGTCACCGCCTCGGCCGAGGGCGCCCGGTCGCCGTTCCTGGACGACATCGCGCCCGGGTTCGACGAGGGCGGCCACGCCACCGCGCTCGGCAAGGCGCTGCTGGCCACGCTCACGCCCGACCAGAGATCCCGCTACCTGCGCGATTATGGGATGCGGGCGTTCACGCCGGCGACGCTGACCACGCCCGAGGCGCTGGAAGCCGACCTGGCCGCCGGCGAGCGGCGCGGCATGCAGATCGAAATGGGACAGTTCCGGCAAGGTCTGGCGTCGGCTGCGGTGATCGTCGTCGCTGATCGGGACATGGAGCGCCGGCTGGTCCTGGCCTGTTCGATGCCGGCTGCCGAGATGCTCACCTCGGCGCGGGTGGTGCGGGCCAAGCTGACCGCTGCCGCGCGCAACGTGGCCGAGGCACTCTCCGGGGGCGAGTCGGCCACCGCCTGACTTCGGGGGCGAGTCGGCCGCCGCCTGACTCTCTGTCCCGGAGCCGCCACGTTTTGACGAGGAGTATTAAGGCGCCGTTGAACCTTCGCGTCGTGTACCGCGTACCAAAGACCGGGACGGACAAGCCGGTTGGAGGCGAAACGGATGCGATGCGAGGACGGGCACGACGACGCCGCCTACGTCCTCGGCGCGCTGTCGCCGGGAGAGCGGGCGGCGTACGAGAGCCACCTGGCGACGTGCTCGTTCTGCCGGGAGGCCGTTGCCGACCTGTCACGCGTACCGGACATGCTCGACCGCCTCGACGCCGACGAGTTCGCCAAGCTCCTCGACCCGACGCTGACCTCGCCCGGACCGCATCCCCGCCCCCGACCACGAGTGCGGGCGTTCCCGATCCGGCTGCTCAGCACCGCCGTCGCGGCGGTGCTGGTCGTTCTGCTCGGTGGCGGGGTCGTGGCCTGGAGCATGAACCAGCAGACCCCGACCACTCCGCCGCCCGGCCCGGCGATTGCGATGACGCCGGTCGAGGACGTCTCGCCGATCACCGCCACGGTTCGGCTCGTCAGCACCGCGGGCGGGACGCAGGTGGAGATGGAGTGCTCGTACAGCAAGGCTGCGGACCGGCCGTTCACCTTCCGGATGATCGCTTACGGGCCGGATGAGCAGCAGGAACAGCTCGGCTCGTGGCAGGCGAAGCCCGGGGCGACGTTCACGATGCAGGGCGCGACGCACTTCGCCGAGGGCAGTCTGGCCCGGCTGGAGGTCGTCCGTTTCGACGGCAAGGCGATGCTGAAGTACAACCTGCCGGGATTCAGCTCCGGCAATTGAGACTTCTGCCGCCTTCCGCGACCCGCCTTCCGCGACCCGCCTTCCGCGACCCGCCTTCCGCGACCCGCGTTCCGCCCCCAGCCCTCTCGCCTTCCCTGCCCGGCCCTCCGCCTTCCGGCGCCGGCTGGTCCGCGTTTCGGTCAGCGGGACGGTAGGGCGGCTGCGGTCTGCCCGGCGGTGGCGGCCGCCGCTTCGGCCGCCGCGCGAACCCGCGCCGCGGCCCGCCCTCCGCGAATCCCATCGACGGTGAAGATGACCAGCGCGACCCAGACCAGCCCGAACCCGGCCAGCCGCGCCGCCGGCATCGGCTCGTGATAGATCAGCACCCCACACGCCAGCTGCAGAATCGGCGCCACGTACTGAAGGATGCCCAGCCCGACCAGCGGCACCCGGTTCGCCGCGCTCGCGAAAAGCAGCAGCGGAACCGCGGTCGCCACTCCGGAGAACAGCATGAGCGCCGTGTGCATCCCCGACACATGGCCGAACTCCGCCCCGCCGGACAGGTTCAGCCAGGTCAGATAGCCCAGCGCGGGCACGGCCAGCACCGCGGACTCGACGAACAGCCCTTCCGCCGGCGGCAACGACATGCGTTTCTTGACCAGCCCGTAGCACCCGAACGAGGCGGCCAGCGTCAACGCAATGTAGGGCAGCCGCCCGTAGTCGATGGCGAGAATGGCGACGGCGAGCGTACCGACCCCGACCGCCACCCATTGCCAGGCCCGCAGCCGCTCCCGCAGCACGAACACACCGAGCAGCACCACGACGAGCGGAGTGATGAAATACCCCAGCGCCGTCTCCACCACCCGGTCCGAGTTGACGCCGTAGATATAGGTGCCCCAGTTGATCCCGATCAGCAGGGCGACCACGACGACCCCGCCGAGCAGGCGCGGCGTGCGCAGAATCCGTCGGAGGAACCGCCAGTTACGCATAACGGTCAGCAGCAGCGCGACGAACACCACCGACCAGAGCACTCGATGCGACAGGATCTCCAGCGCCGGCGAGGGCTGGAGCAGTTTGAAGTAGATCGGGAAGAAACCCCAGATCGCGTACGCCGTGAAGCCATACACATATCCACGCCGCTCGTCGCTCATGCCCCTACCGTAAGGTCGGCCCAGGGGCGCGGTCCTTGCATATGGGCCAGGCCACAAGGCCAATTCCGGGTGGGCGGCTTTTCTGACGTACGAGTCAGCGGCTGACCCAGACGCAGCTACGCGCTGGTGGGGCTACACCGCGATCCAGTGCCGGGCCCAGGCCGAAACGCGACCGCCGGGCTGAAGTAGGTGGTTGCGGTCCCAGAACGAACTGTGGGGCGCCGAACGGCACCCCACAGTATTTTTCGCTGATCGCTGATCGCTGATCGCTGATCGCTGATCGCTGATCGCTGGGTCAGTCTCCGTCCGGGACCAGCATGTTGAGCAGCCAGCTGACGATGCCGACGAGCAGCGCGCCGAGGACCGCCGATGGCCAGAAGTTGTCGACGTGGAAGCCGAGGTCGAGCTGTCCCGCGATCCAGCTGGTCAGCATGAACAGCAGGCCGTTGACGACCAGCGCGATCAGGCCGAGCGTCAGAACGTAGAGGCCGCAGCCGAGCAGCTTGATGATCGGCCGAAGGATCGCGTTGACAAGACCGAAGATCACGGCAACCGCGAGAAGCGTGCCGACCTTCCCGGCCGTGGAATCGGTGGTGAGGCTGATTCCGTCGATCACAACGGTCGCGATCCACAGCGAAATGGCGGTGATCACCAGCCGGATGAGGATGCCCATGGCAGGGGATCGTGCCACGGCCGGACAACCTGCGGGTACAACACTCCGCGATCTTCATCCACCCGTCGCAAATGAATCCGGCATATCCAAATTTGTCGCTCAGAATCCAGCCGCGGGCTGTTGCGCTGCTCCTGCCACTTCCGGCGCGGCGCGGGCTGGGTCACCGATCAGACCCGCCTCGATCTGACTCTGCGCCAGGGCAGCCCAGCGGACCGTCCGCCGATCCACCACCGCGATCATGTCCGGCCGCATCCTGGTCAGATTGACCGCCGTCTCACCCAAATGCAGAGCACCATCGAGCAGCGCGGCCTCCGCCGCCTCGAGCGGCTGAAGCAGCAGCAGGTCAGCCCGGGTGACAGTCTCCAGGTCAGCCGGCCGAACGGCGTCCCACACAACCAGCGTCGTCTGCCAGCGCCCTCCTTCCGGGCGCGCCGAGCCTGCCGGGCTCGGTGAGCGCGCCAAGGCCGCAGAGCCCGCTGAGTCCGTCGAGTCCGGGTGGGTGGCGTCCGCCTGAGCGCCATCGACAATGGTGAGGGTGGGGCGCAGCGGCGAGCCGGCTGGGAGGGCGAGCGGGCGGTTCGGTGGGATCACGGTGATGGAGTCGCCGGGGGACGCGGCACCGCGTACGAAAGGTTCCCAAGCCTGTGGGCGTGTGCTGTGAATGACCACCCGGGCACCTGCCGCCATCGCCCGGAAAGCCAGCAGTTGGGCGCCGGGCAGGCCGCCGACCAGGAGGACCAGGGTTGGATCGGGGCGGAACAGGCGTGCCTGCAGTGGGTGTCCGTGCCGGTTGCGTCCCAGCACCAGGCCGGCGGGCACGGCCGGCAGTTCCGCGAAGGCGAACGACTCCTCGTCCTCCATCCAGCCGCCCAAAGGCAGGGTGCCGGCGAGCCCGGGTAGGTGGGTGCCGTCCCATCGGCGTACCGAAACGCTTTTTGCGGTGAGCAACCGATGCAATGCCTGGACTGCCGTGCCCAGACCGATGGTGTCGGCTGCGGCGATGCGAACCAGGAGACCGGTCGCCTGCCCGGACTGGAGTTCGGTCGTCACGGCCACGGTTGTGGCAGCGGCCGGCAGGTGCAGTAGCCGTGAGACAAGGTGTCCTGGCAGGGTGCCGCCGGCCGGCGGGCTGCAGCGGAACGTGGCCTGGGTCAGGCCGCCGAGGCGCAGGGCGCTCCACGCTTCATGAGCCGTACCGGCCTCGCCGGCGTGGGCCGACTCGGCGATCGCGCGGACCGCCGCGGTCGCGTCCAACGGGCGAACCGGAAGTCGTTTCAGCTTGCGGGTCAGCCGGCGGCCGAGGGCCAGCAGGTCACGACGCAGCTCCTCCTCGCTCCGTCCGCCGCTGCGAAGCACGCGAATTGCCAGCACCACGCTGTGATGTCCGAGCGAACTGCCTTCACAGAGAGCACGGTACGAGCTGGCGGCCGGGCCGGTTCCGGCTCGTCCGGGTGGTGCCGGAGCGCCGGTCAGCACCAGTTGGAGCCGGGCCGGAGGCTGATCCGCCTCGGCGGCGTGCAGCAGCGCGGCGAGTGGCGGAAGCGGTGGCGGCTCAGCCGATGGATCGCCGACCTCGAAGAGCATGGTCAGCCCGAACTCGTCGACCAGCAGCGCAACGGGCTTTCCGGCCAGATCCGCGGTCGTGACGACGGTGCGGGGAGCGCAGAAGTCGAGCACTGCCGGCGGGCCGTCGATCTTTGCGGTTCGTCGGCGGGCGGTGAAACTCACCAGGGTTCCGAACCAGCCGAAGGCCCAGCGGCCGCGTGCGCGTACCCAGGTGAGAGCCAGAACGCCTGCGGAGCAGATCGCGGCCGCGGCCAGGGCCGGACCGCTGTGCAGTGCGCCGAGCAGCACGAGCACGAGAGCGACCTGGGTGGCGACGATCTGGTTCACGCGTACGCCGAAGCGCCGTCCATGTTGGACCCGCGGAGCCGCCACCTCGATGCTCACCTGGACCCCCGTCCGTCAAGCAGGCATTGATCGTCATGCGCGCCCCATCGTAGGGCAGCGGCGGGGGTCGCTCGGAGTTATCCACAATTCCGGTAACGGCGTCATGGTTATCCACAGGCAGCGATCAGGGGCTACCGCGCCGAGTGACCGTGCCGCTACCGTCGGCGGGAATTCCGATCACGTGGTCACAGCGGGCAACGCGCTCGTTGCTGAGCGGCTAACCTAGTGACCCACGTCGATGGAACGGACAGTCCACATCAGATCCGCAAACCGAGAGTGGGTGCATCTGCCGATGGCGAAGACTCAGGCCGAAGCCGCGGTGATGGCGAACACGGCCGTCAAGTTCGAGCAGGCCAACACCGCACTGCACAGCATGTTGAGCACGTTGATGTCCGAGTTGTCGATGCTCAACGGCACCTGGCGTGGCCTCGGGGCGAATGCGTTCGAGCAGGTCAAGGCTCAGTATGCGGCTGATCTGAAGACCCTCAACAACGCGCTCGCAGAAACGGCCGGCGCGATCCGTTCGTCCGGTGCCGGCTACGAGGCGGCCGACGCCGAGGCTGCCTCCCGCGTCACCCGGACCGGTGGCACCTTCACGCTTCCGCTCTGACTCCCTGGAGGATTCGATGAATGACGGTCTTCTACTGGTCACCTTCGGTGCGCTGCAGCAGGCGGGCACCGACATCGAGAAGGCTCTGAACGCGTTGCGGTCGCAGCTCGATCAACTCGAGCGCGACGCCGGTCCGTTGGTGGAGACGTGGGCGGGCGCGGCGCAGGAGGCGTATGCGCAGCGCCAGGCCACCTGGCGGGCGGCGTCCGAGGACCTGCAGAACATCCTGCGGCAGATCAAGGTCGCGGTGGACGACTCGGCGGCGGACTATGTCGCCACCGAACGGGCAGCCACCCAGCGGTTCCTGTGACGGGTTGGCGTACCCTCGCGGGCGACCCGTTTGGGCCGTTCCGTTGGGGTTGGGGTCGCCCGTTCGCGTAATGGCCGGGCCGCCGGTCAGGGCTACCATCGGTTGTTGGATGATCGCTGAGAGCAATCGCCAGACGCCTTTGGTGCCTGTGTGATCTCGTGCCGAGTGCGCCATACTTCCGACTCGGCTGACAGCATGCCGCCGCCCATTGTGATTGCGGCCTGACCTTGTAGGTTATACGCGTTGAGTTGGCTCGTTCGCACGCGCGTAGGGAGAGGTGGACGTGTCCGAGTGGGAACCGGCTACGGACGCCGAGGTCGCGATGCGCGATGCGTTACGCACCGACGATCAGGAGTCCTACTTCCGCATTCTCGCCGGTGTCGACCTCCTGTTACCAGTCTCGGCCGATGCGCTAGCCGGCCTGGCACCACTGGGCTGGGGGACATGGAGCACCGGCGGGCGTACGCATGTACTCGCCTTCACCTCGCAAGAGGCGCTGCGGTCGTGCCTTTCTGACTACACCGGCTCTGCTCGCCGCGTGCCGTACGCGGAGCTTGCCAACACCTGGCCGAACCTCGAGTGGTGGCTGGCGGTCAACCCCGGCCTTCCTATCGAGGGATACCTGCCGGCATGGTTCGTCGCCCAGCTCGCTCGTGGTGACCTGCGCCTGCCGACCCGGGGTCCGGGGCGGGACGCGCACGTCACCTCCAAGATCCAGGAGTTGGGTGCGGCGGCGTTGGCTGCCAGCCGCGGCAATGATGTGGCGGGTGGGCCCACCTACGATCCGGCGGCATCCGGTGCGCCGGCGCCGGTCGCGGCCAGTCCGGGCCGGCCGCCGATGCGGGGTCCTGCGGGTGTTTCCCAGATCTCCCCGTCGGTAGCGCCTATTCCTCCGGTGGGTACGCCGAGCGTGCCGCCTGGCTCTGCCGTTCCGTCCGGACCTAGCGGTTTCGCCGGAGCGCCGAGGCCGGGTGGCTCTGTTCCTGGTGGGTTCCCTGGGGCGCCGGGTGGCTCTGCGTCCGGCACGCCTGGGTTTACCGGGACCCCTGGTGCCGGAGCTGCTGGCGGGCCTGGGTTTGCCGGGGCGCCGGGTGCTGGAGCTCCTGGTGCGCCTGGGCAGTTCGCAGGGCCGTCGGGTGGTTCTGTGCCCCGCGGGTTCAGCGGAGCGCCGGGTGGTGCAGAGCCCAGCGGCCTGGCGGGCGCACCCACCTCGGGTGGGCCTGGCACGCGCCCGGGTGTTCCGGGTGGCGGGCAGCCGCCGGTCGGGCCCGGTGGGCTGCCGGTGCGGGCACCGGGTGTCCCGGCGCCGAGCGGCTTGCCGACTCGTACTCCGGCGCCTGGTGACCAGGGTCCGCCGCGGACTGCCGGTCCTGCAGACTCTTCCGGGCCGGTCACGCCGGCGGGCTATCAGCCTCCCTCGATCCCGCTGAGCCCGAGTGGCGCGACGCCTTCGTCGGGTGCGCCGGCTCCTGGGCGTCCGGGCGCGGGTATGGCGACCCCGGGGTGGGACAAAGCGGGCATGCCGTTCAGCCCTGATCAGGACCCGCGGGGGCCGTTGCAGGATTTGAAGGCTCCGCTGCCGGTCCGTACCCCGATGGCCAACACGCCGCCGGTGCCGGAGCACGTCACTCCTTACGACCCCGCCGAGGCGGCGTTCGCGCCGACTTGGGCGGTGCCGGGCAGCGAGACGCCTCCGGCTGGCGCGCCTGCGGGACGCGACGCGCTGCCCCGACGGCAGCCTGGTCAGTCGGCGGGTGCGGGGCAGCTCTCGAGCATGCCGGGCTTTGTGCCTACCGGCTCGGGGAGCGCCGCGACACCGCCTCCTTCTAACCTGGCTGGCGCTGCGCCGTCGTTCCCCCAGGGGCCGGCCTCGCCGCAGGCTGCGGCCGCGCACGGCGCCACCGCGCCGACGAGTGGGACCGGTGGCCCGGGTAATGCGCTGCCGCGTCGCCAGGTGCCGCCGCCTTCGGAACGGCCGACGACGATGGCCGCCGCGGCGCAGGCGCTCGGCTCCAACCGTCAGCCGCCTACCGAGCCGCCGGCGTATCAGCAGGATCGTCAGGGGCCGCCGACCGGAAATGATCGGTTCGGCCCGTCCGGCCCGGCACCGTCGATCCAGCCGCACTCCGCCCCGGGCGGCGAGCAGCCTCCGGCTCCGGCAGCCAGGCCTGCCCTGATTCCACCGGTCATTCCAGGTGCGCCCGGCATTGATCGGAGCGCGCCCGTCTCCGGCGGTCCGGGCTACCCCGGTCCGGGCGGGGGTTACGGTGCTGCCGGTTACGGCCCCAGCGCGCCGACAAGCTCAGCCGGTGCAGCCGGTTACGGCCCCAGCGCGCCGACAAGCTCAGCCGCTGGTTACGGCTCTGGCCCCAACGCGCCGACGAGCTCAGCCGGTGGCTACGCCGCGCCGGCGGGCTCCGCAGGCGGCTTCGGCCATGGCTCGCCGTCGGTGCCGGGTAGTTCAGCTCCGGGAAGCCCGGCTTCCGGCTACGGCAGCTCAGCACCCGGTAGCCCCGCGCCCGGCTATGGCGCCGCGGTGCCTGGGAGCCCGGCCTCTGGGTACGGCGCTGCGACGCCTGGGAGCCCGGCCTCCGGCTACGGCGCCGCGACACCCGGCAGCCCGGCCTCCGGCGTCCCTGCATCTGGCATTCCTGCCTCCGGCGCCCCCGCGTCCGGCTACGGCACTGCCGGTTCTGGCAGCTCAGCTGCTGCGTATGGGGCTCCCGGTTCGGCATCGGGCTTCGGCGGGCCGGTCGCCGCCGGTTCGCCGCAGGGCATCGCACCTTCGGCGCCCGGCGTTCCCGGGATGGCGCAGAGTGCGGCGGCCCTTGGCTACGCCAACCCCGCGCCGCCCATTCCCGGGATGCCTCCGCAGGGGAGCCCGGCCGCCGCCTATGCGACGCAGGGCTACGGTTCCAACGCTTTTGCGACCCAGGCGCTGCCGCTCGCAGCAGGGGGTGGGCAGGGCACCGCAGCCGTGTCCTCCGGGCTCGGGGTCACCGGTTCGGCCACGGGCTCCCGGACCCAGGCCAACGCCCCCGGGCAGCGCGGCGAGAGCACGACGGACTTCGTCGCGGCCAATGAGGTCGAGCGTGACCTCCAGGAGGCCGCGGACGGCGGCAACACCGACGTCTTCCTCTCGACGCTGCTGCTGGCGAACGTTCTCGTGCCGGTCGCGAACCACTCGAGGCCGGGCAGCGCGCCCGGTGAGTCCGGCTTCGCGTTCCTGCCGGAGGAGGTCGACGGCGAGCGCTTCCTGATCGTCTTCACCAGCAAGGACCGGCTCTCCGAGCACTTCGGCGAGCCGACCCGGACGGTGGGGGTGCGGTTCTACGAGCTGATCCGCAATTGGCCGGACCCGGCCTGGTCGTTCGCGGTCAACCCGGGAACGCCGGTCGGCGCGAAGTACCCGGGGGCGCAGATCATCGCGCTGGCGAACTGGGCCACCGAGGCCGGTCTGGGCGCGGAGCCGGCTGACGGCCCGATCGCCAACGACACCACCGCGCCGATCCCGGCTCCGGAGCCGGCCAGCGACGAGGCGCAGTCGGCGACGGTCATGCAGAAGACCATCTCGGCCGAGCAGGTCGACTACTACCTGGATCGCGGGTACGACCGGGTTGCCGGTTTCGTGCACCGGGCGTCCGAGGTGGAGCATCTGCGTACGCCGGGTGAGCTGTTCGGTGCGCTCGGCCTCTACTACGACTCCTCGCCGTTCCAGCCGGATGCCAAGGAAGCGTTCGTGCTGCGCTGGCCGGCTTACCGGCCCAGCCTGTACCGGATTCCCTACGGCGGGCAGAACGAGCAGGCGCTGCGGGCCATGGACGGCTGGGTGATCGAGCGGCCGCCGTTCCGGGGCAACGGTTTCGCGCCCGGCGAGGGCCGGGACGTGATCGCCGAGTTCAAGGTGGACAGCGTCCGGCTGCCGCACGGGGCGCAGCTGTGGCGCATCGACGCGGACGGTAACGAGCGGATGCTGGCGATCTTCGACGCGGACGGGCCGTTGTGGCGCCGGGTGGGTGAGCACTGATGCGTGACGGCTACGTGGTGACCTGGCAGGGGCAGGAGTACGACGCTGCCCCGGACGGGGACCGGGTCCGGATCTATGCGACCGGCCCGGCCGAGGGTTTCCAGGAGGTCAAGGCCGGGCGGTACGTACGGGTGCTGGAGCCCGACGAGTACGAGGAGCTCGCGTACGTCCGGACTCTCTGCACCTGGCGCGGCGAGCCGTTCATCGTGCTCGCCGAGGCGGACAGCTGGCTGCGCCTGGAGTACACGGGTGGTCGCGCTCCGGTGGCCCGCCGGCTGGGGCTGGAGGAGTTCGACTACGGGGTGTACCAGGGGTGGGCGCCGGCTCACGAGGTGCGCGACCGGTACGAGCACCGGATCTGAGTCTCAGGCCGGGGCTTTGAGCCACCGCAGGATTTCGCCGGTCACGACGTCCGGGGCTTCCTGGTGCAGGAAGTGCCCGACGTCCGGGATCAGGCGCCATTCGTAGGGCGCGGTCACGTACCGCCCGGAGCCCTGTGCCGTGCGCGGCAGCACCGCGGTGTCCAACGCGCCGTGCAGCTGCAGGGTGGGCACGCTCGACGGCCGCTGCATCAGCTTGACGAATCGGTATCCCTGCAGCCGCAGTGCGCTGCGGGCCACCCACCGGTACGCCTCCAGCGCGCAGAACGCCGCCTGCGGGATCTGCATGGCCTGCCGGCAGCGAGCCGAATACTCCCCGAACTCGGGGGTGTCCGCCCAGCCGGGGCTGCTCCACTGGGTCATCAGCTCACCGACCAGCGCCGCGTCGTCGCGGGTGAGCACGTGTTCGAAGCGGGGCACCTGGAAGCGCAGGATCGTCGCGGAGGCGGCGAGCTGGCCGCGCGGGTCGGCGAAGACGGCCGCCCGTAACCGCAGCGGATGCGCAGCACCGAGCACGACGAGCCGGTTGACCAGTTTCGGGTGGAACGATGCGGCCGCCCACCCGATCATCCCGCCGGCGCCGGCACCGACCACGGTGGCCGACCGTTCGCCGAGGGCCCGGATCAGGCCGGTGACGTCGGCGGCCATGGTGTAGCCGTCGTACCCCCGGGGTGGTTTGTCGCTGGCGCCGTAACCGCGCAGGTCGATGGCGGCGGCCCGGAAGCCCGCGTCCGCAACGCGGATCATGATTTCGTTCCAGGCCCACCAGAACTCGGGAAAGCCGTGCAGGAAGAGCACGAGCGGGCCGGTCCCCACTTCAGCGACGTGGAACCGGCTGCCGTTGGCGCCGACGAAGCGGTGCCGCCACGGCCCCTCCGTCAAGACCACCGACTCGTCCACCTGACCGCCCATGCCGTCAGCCTATGCGCCGCTGTCACGGACGTTGCCGGGCAGTGGCGAAGATGAACCCAGCCGTGATCATTTGATGGTCTCGACCTCGAGCATGTTCATCAGGTTGCCGGGACCGCAGTAGATGCGCAGGAGCGAGGGTTCCAGGAGCGCCTTGACCCGGCTGCCTTTGGTCAGCTCGATGCCCTCGGTGGAGTACAGCGCGTAGTGCTGGCCGTCGTCGGCGAGCATGCCGTAGCACGGACCTTTACCCCCACGGGTGACCATGCCGGCGACCCAGCCGTCGGTGGGCAGGTTGTCGGTCGGCTCCTTGGGCGGTTTCGCCGTCTTGGTGATCGTCGGAAGCGACGACGGGGACAACGACGGATCAGACGCGGCGGGTGACGGAGCCGGCGAGGCGACCGCGGAAGGCGCGGGAGCAGAGGCAGAGGAAGAGGAGGGGGCGGAGGCGGACGGCGTCGCGCCCGCGCATCCGGCGAGAACTGCGCCGGCGGCCATGACCAGGCCGATCCGGAACGTGGCGTGATCGCGCATCAGTTCATCCTTCCCGCTGCGGGTGTCCCGGATAAGACGATTCGTGACCCCGATCGGTTCCGCGAAAGAAGCGCCCGGGGAGCGGACTCCCCGGGCGCCGGTGAAGCATCCGATCAGTAGACGGCGACGGTCATCGAGGTGCCGACCTGGGTCAGGACGGCGATCTTGACACCGACTGCCGGGAGCTTGACGCCGTGGTTCGGCAGCTCCTCGTAGAAGTACTTGTCCTTGTCGTGGAAGACCGGGTCACCGAGCTGCGGCTTGATGACCGACTCCGCGCCGTTGAGGTGCAGCTTCATCCCGTCGGTCGGGTAGAGGCTGAACGGTGCGTCGTAGACCTGGACACGGGACCGCCACGGAACCCCGGTCGGGTTGATCAGCGGCTTCGGGTGCGCGTCGATGTAGAGGTTGCGCCCCTCACCCGGGTGTTCGTTGGTGTTGTTGTCCGCCTGGGAGGTGTCCCAGTAGGAGATCAGCAGACCGGTCTGGTAGTTGTAGTGCTCCACCCAGTCCGGTTTGGTGTTCGCCCACCCGAAGTTGTACGGGCCGGTCGCCAGGTACTTGTCGTACGAGGTGTAGCTGCGGTACCCGGCGATGTAGTAGTTCGGGAAGTTTCGGATGTAGGTCTGCTCGACCGCCGAGAAGCCGTCCAGCGTCCAGGTGGAGGCCTCTTCCGCACCGTCGGTCAGCACCGCAGCGCCGTCCGCGGTGATGGTGATCTCGTCAGCGTAGAAGCCGCCCTCGGACACCGCGGTGTCGGTCAGGTAGCGGAGGCGGAAGGAGACCTTCTTGCCCGCGTACGCGTCCAGGGGCACCGCGATGTCGACCCAGCTGCCCTTGGTGTACCCGGTCAGGGCCGGGTTCTTGCCCGGGTCCTTCGGGAAGGCCTTGCCGGCCACCGTCCCGTCGAGCGGGGTCCACGTGGCGCCGTCCGTCGAGGCCTCGAAGTACAGGTAGTCGTAGTTCTCCTCGATCTCGTACCGGCCCTTGAGCGTGACACTCGCCGTGGTCTTGCCGGTGAGGTCGATCTCCCGGGTCATGGTGTTCTCGAGGTCGTCCTCGTTGCCGGAGAAGTATTGCTTCGTCCCCGCGTACGGCGCGCCGGCCTGGAACTGCACCGGCTTCTCCGGGAGCTGCACCACCACGGCCTGCTTCTTCTTGGTGTTGTACTCCTGTGGGCCGAGCTGGATGACCTTCTTGGTGCCCGACTTGACCAGCTCGTAGTCGAGCCAGCCGAGCTGCAGCTTGTTCCAGGCGCCGAGGTCGCCGGGCCGGGTGCCGATGCCCTGGTCCTTCTTGCCGCTGAGCCGGCTCTGCGCCATCAGCGTCCAGTACTCGCTGTTGTTGTCGCCCAGGCCGCTGGTGTCGTAGTCGTCCGGCAGGCCGAGGTCGTGGCCGTACTCGTGGACGAAGACGCTGAGGCCGCCGTTCTCCGGCTGGATCGTGTAGTCGCCGATCCAGATGCCGGTGTCGGCGATCTGGGTGCCGCCCTTCTTGTTGGTGCCGGGGCCCTGACCGGAGTAGCGGTTCACGTACCACCGGTGGCTCCAGACCGCGTCCTCACCCTGGTACGGGTCGCCGTCGGCCTGGTCGCCGCCGGAGTGGACGATCTGGAAGTGGTCGATGTAGCCGTCGGCCTCGTTGAAGTCGCCGTCACCGTCGAAGTCGTACCGGTCGTACTGGTCGAACGACTTCACGTCCGCGGCGATCTCGGCGTCGCTGCGGCCGGCGGCTTTCTGGTCGGCGACCCACTGGTTCGCGGCGTCGGCCACCAGTTCCCAGACGTTGTCGCAGTTGCTACCCGGGCACACGGCCGGGTCGTCACCGTTGGCGTCGGTCGGGTTGTCGTTCGAGCGGCCGTACCGTGCCTCGTTGTACTTGACCTTGACCCAGTCCGTGACCGTGCCGTCGACGCTGTAGCGGCCGGACGACTGGGTCTCGTAGTAGGTCTTGACCGACTCGACGCCCTCGCCCTCACCGAAGTACAGATTCTGGAAGTACTCCCGGTTGTAGTCGGGCTGCCAGATCGTCGAGTTGTCGACCTTGCGGTCCGGCTCCGGGATCGCGTTGTGCAGCGGCCCCTCGAAGGTGGACGGGCCCGCGAACTGCGGGGTCGTGTCCTTGTCCGGGAAGTTCGGGTGCCGCTCGTTGCCGAACTCGGTGAGGATCACGAAGATCCGGTCGGTCTGTTCCCGCGCGAGTTCGACGTACTGGTTCTTGCCGTAGCGACCGAAGCCGCCGTTGCCGTACGTCTTGCCCAGGTTGACGACCTTGCTGCCGTTGCGGGTCTCCACCTTGGACTCGCCGCTCAGCACCTGGCTGACGGCCTGCTCGCGCAGCGCCCGGCGTTTCTCCTCCAGCGGGTTCGGCAGGTCATCGACCGGAAGTTGTTCCTCGGCCTGTGCCGCCGGAGACGGATCTGCCGGGGGTGCCGCTACGGCCACGGTCGGAACCAGAGCTCCGACGCTGGTGACCATCGCGGCGCCGAGCAGTCCTACGACCACCTTGCGCACTACGTTTACCTCCGTTTACGCGGCCGGCCGCAGGGTGTTGCGGACCGGCGTCAAACGGCCCCGGGGTTCGGGACTGTAGGTGAACGTATGCAAACAAACCGATGCCTGGAAGTTGCCTGAGATATCGATGACCAATGGTTATCTGATATGCCCAGGCCATAACGTCAGACGTTTCATAACGGACAAAAGGCTGGCGGCGCGAGCGCGCCACCAGCCTTTATGGACCGACGTCGGTCAGTCCTCGGACTTACCCGACTGCATCCCGGTGGAGATCAGGTCCATCACGGCGGAGTCCTGCAGCGTCGTGACGTCGCCCAGCGAGCGGTTCTCCGCCACGTCCCGCAGCAGCCGTCGCATGATCTTGCCGGACCGGGTCTTCGGCAGCTCCGGAACGAGCATGATCTGCCGCGGCTTGGCGATCGGGCCGAGCGTCTTGGCCACGTGGTTGCGCAGCTCCTTGATGAGCTCCTCACCGGCGTCGCCCTCGGTGTCGACGTTGCCGCGCGGGATGGTGAACGCGACGATCGCCTGACCGGTGGTCGGGTCGGTAGCGCCGACCACGGCCGCCTCGGCCACCGACGGGTGCGACACCAGCGCCGACTCGACCTCGGTGGTGGAGATGTTGTGACCGGAAACGAGCATGACGTCGTCGACCCGGCCGAGCAGCCAGAGCGAGCCGTCCTCATCCTTCTTCGCGCCGTCACCGGCGAAGTAGATCCACTCGCCGGACGAGGCGGAAGAGGAGGACGAAGCGCCGGCTCCGAACCGCGACCAATAGGTGTCGAGGAACCGCTGGTCGTCGCCCCAGATCGTGCGCAGCATCGACGGCCACGGCTCACGCAGCACCAGGAAGCCGCCACCACCGTCCGGCACCGACTGGGCCTCGTCGTCCACCACGTCGGCGCTGATGCCGGGCAGCGGGGTCATCGCCGAACCGGGCTTCGCCGAGGTCACGCCGGGCAGCGGCGAGATCATGATCGCGCCGGTCTCGGTCTGCCACCAGGTGTCCACGATCGGCGCGCGCTCGCGGCCGACGTTCTCCCTGTACCACATCCAGGCCTCGGGGTTGATCGGCTCACCGACGCTGCCGAGCACCCGCAGCGAGGACAAGTCGTACTTCGCGGGGATGTCGTCGCCCCACTTCATCATGGTGCGGATCAGCGTCGGGGCGGTGTAGAGGATCGACACCTTGTACTTGTCGACGATCTGCCAGAACCGGCCCCGGTCGGGGGTGTCGGGCGTGCCCTCGTACATCACCTGGGTCGCGCCGTTGGAGAGCGGACCGTAAACGATGTACGAGTGCCCGGTCACCCAACCGATGTCGGCGGTGCACCAGTAGACGTCGGTCTCCGGCTTCAGGTCGAAGACCGCGTGGTGGGTGTAGGAGGTCTGGGTCAGGTAGCCGCCGGTGGTGTGCAGGATGCCCTTCGGCTTACCGGTCGTACCCGAGGTGTAGAGGATGAACAGCGGGTGCTCGGAGTCGAACGGCTGCGCGGTGTGCGAAGAGTCGGCCTGCTCGACCGTCTCGTGCCACCACTTGTCCTTGTCGGTCCAGGCGACCTCCTGGCCGGTGCGGCGGACCACCAGCACGTGCTCGATGCTGCCGGTGCGCGCCACGGCCTCGTCCACGGTCGGCTTGAGCGCCGACGGCTTGCCCCGCCGGTAGCCGCCGTCCGCGGTGATCACGACCTTGGCGGCAGCGTCCTCGATCCGGGTGGCCAGCGCGTCCACCGAGAAACCGCCGAACACGACGCTGTGCGTCGCGCCGATCCGGGCGCAGGCGAGCATCGCCACCGCGGCTTCCGGGATCATCGGCAGGTAGATCATGACGCGGTCGCCTGCGGCGACCCCGAGCTCGGTGAGGGTGTTGGCGGCCTGGCTCACCGACTTCAACAATTCGGCGTACGTCACCGTGCGCGTATCCCCGGGCTCGCCTTCCCAGTGGATCGCCACCTTGTCGCCGTGTCCCGCCTCGACGTGGCGGTCCACGCAGTTGTACGCGATGTTCAGCTCGCCGCCGACGAACCACTTCGCGAACGGCGGGTTCGACCAGTCGAGAATCTGGTCCCACGGCTTCGCCCAGGACAGCCGCTCGGCCTGGCGCGCCCAGAAGGCGAGCCGGTCGGACGCAGCCTCCTCGTAGGCCTCAGCCTTCACATTCGCGTTCGCCGCGAGGTCGGCGGGCGGCGGGAATTGCCGCGTCTCCGAGTACAAGTTCTCCAGTGTCTCGCTCATGAGGGCGGCTCCTCTGCCTGACCGGGGTTTCTTCGTTGCACACTAGTTGCGCCGGGTGGTCCGGCGAAGGGTTGCGCCGCGGGGCGCGCCCGATGGTTCGGTACGCGCGCCGACTGGCTCTTTGCTGCTCGCTACTGCGCGAATCTTGCCAGTTCCACGCGTATTTGTGCACCCCGTGTTTCTGCTTCTTTACCGGTTACCGTGTTCACGTGGATCCACTCGCCCCGCTGCTCGACCTCGCCGACGTCGCGCCCGCACTCGACCAAGCCCGTGACTCCGTCGACGCCGCGATGCGGCATCGATCTCTGCGCCGGCACGGCGGCCAGGTGGCCGCCGAAGCCAGTCTGCGGGCCGCGGTCGCCAGCGCGGCGCTGGAGGGCAGCAGTTACGACCTTGACGAGGTACGCGGTGGCACGGTCACCGATCCCGTGGTGCAGGGCGCCCTGCGGGTCGCCGAGTCGCTCGGTGGCCTCGTCGACCTCTGGCCCCGCGCCCCCCGTCAGGTCCTCGCCAAACTGCACGTCCTCGCGGCCCGTGGCGTCGTCCACGACCACGACCTGGGCCGGCTCACCGCCGGTGCGGAGCGGATCGACGCGCTCGCCGGGCTGGTCGCCGGCAACGAGAAGACGCCGCCGCTGCTGCTCGCCGCCATCGTGCACGCCGAACTGCTGACCCTGCGGCCGTTCGCGGGCCCGTCCGGCGTCGTGGCCCGGGCCGCCGCCCACCTCACGCTGATCGGCCGCGGCCTCGACCCCCGCGGTCTGGTCGCTGCCGAAGTCGGCCACCTCGCCCGCGAGCCCGAGTACGTGGGTTCCGCCGGCGCCTACGCCACGGGTACGCCCGACGGCGTGCGGTCGTGGCTGCGGCACTACGCGGCGGCGATCACGGCCGGCGCCGACGAAATCGTCGTCATCGGAGACAGCGTCCTGGCGGCGGTCTGAACGGCGGCATACTTTTCGGGTGGGTGAGAACTGGATCCGTCCGTACACGCCCGGAACCGGCCGCTGGTTGGTGATCGCCTGGGAGGCGGGGGCGCTGGCCCTGCTGACCTGGGCAAGCGTTCTGCACTTCGAGTTGATGGGGCACAGCGTCCGGGCGGTTGCCGGGCTGCTGGCCGTGGTCTGGGCCGTCGGCACGTGGCGGATCGTCAAGCACGGTGTCTACGTGAGCTCGGACGGTGTGCTCATCCGTGGGCTGCTGCGCTCGCGGATCGTGCGGTGGCGGGAGATCGCCGGGGTGCGCCTGCACCGGACCACCCACCGGGTCGGGCCGTGGCGGATCGAGAGCGGGATGACCGTGCTGATCGAGCGGCACGACGGGGCCATGGTGAACACCGAGCTCTGGGCGCAGGGGGTCGACTTCCACTCCCGGCCCAAGGTGTTCCGCGCGGTCTATCACGAGATCCGTAATCGGCATCTCGCATCTGCTCAGCCGTGACCCGCGGCCGGCCGGGCGGCAAAGTAAGAGCCGGCGTCCCTTGAGGGGCGCCGGCTGTGCGCGTCCGGACCGGGTTATCAAGCGTGCACCTGGGTCGTTGTCGGCGGTCCAGCTGCCAAAATCTGGCATAGGTCCCGCCGCAACGTGCCTGCCGTGGCTGATCGCGCGTGGGTTCCCGGTGGCCGTGCACGGTGCCCGATTTCAACGGGCCCGCGAGTCATTTCTACGCCGGTTCGCGCATGATCGCCAGGTATCAGGCACGCAAACCTGGCGTACCGCTATTACTCAGACCAATGCCATTCACGCAGCTCACTGGCCATTGAGGACCGGTGGGCGGGGGAGGAAGCCGGCTCGGGAAGCGGGGAGGAGGCCGCGGAACGGGCGTGGCGGGCCACGTCTGGCGACAACACCGGCCGGAAGGTCGGTGGCGGGGGTGACCACCTGCTCAGCCGGCCGTTAGCCGAGGTACTCCTGGTAGGCGTACAGAGAATGGGTTTCAAGCGACTGCGGCCGCGCGCGTGCGGCGATGGCGGCCGTAGATGGCGAAGCCGATGGCGACGCCCACGCCGACCCCCAGGGCCGCGGCTGCCACCGGCACCGCTGGGCGGTCGCGGAGGCGCCGGCCCAGAGGGACGGGATGGCGGAACTCGAGGATCGGCCAGGAGCGTTCGGCGGCGACCCGGCGCAGCGCGCGATCGGGGTTGACGGCGCTGGGGTGACCGACTGCTTCCAGCAGTGGCAGGTCGCTGCTGGAGTCCGAGTAGGCGAAGCACTCGGAGAGGTCGTAGCCGCGGGACTCGGCGAGCTCGCGGACGCCGACCACCTTGGCCGGGCCGGCGGCGTAGAACTCGACCTCGCCGCTGTAGCGGCCGTCGACGATGGCCATCCGGGTGGCGATGATGTCGGTGATGCCGAGCAGAGCGCCGATCGGGCGGACCATCTCGTCGCCGGAGGCGGAGACCAGGACGACATCGCGGCCGGCGGCCTGGTGCTCGGCGATCAGCGCGGCGGCCTCGGCGTAGACATAGGGATTGATCAGGTCGTTGAGCGTCTCGGCGACGATCTGCTGCACCTGCTCCACCCGCCAGCCCTTGCAGAGCGCGGCGAGGTAGTCGCGGGTGCGTGCCATCGCCTGCTCATCGGTGCCGCCACCGAGCCGGAACATCAGCTGGGCATAGGCGGATTTCACCACGTCACGCCGGCTGATCAGGCCATCACGGTAGAAAGGCCGTCCGAAGGCCAGGGCGCTGGACTTGGCGATGACGGTCTTGTCGAGGTCGAAAAACGCGGCGCTCAGGCCCACGGGCCGAAAGTGTAGCCGCAACACGCTCGCCCCGGTTGTCCCGCGCGGGGGACGCGCCCGGCGGTGACGCGCTGTGAAAACGGTCAGACGGGCAGGGAGCGTGGCATCGGGTCACATTCAGTACTCGACGCCGGGCCTGATTCTGAGGCAGACTTGTGTTTGCGACTGGGATGAGTGTTGTTACCGTCGCGTCTGGTGAACTTTCGATCAACTGATGGCCCTCGGTGATCGCGCCCCCCGCGATTGCCGAGTTGATTCGGCTCGACCCCCCCGGAGCCGAATCCCAGGACGACCCCCGTCTCCCCCGACGGGGGTCGTTCCCTTAGGAGCCGGAGGCCCGGCTCGGTTCGGCTTCGGCTGAGGCCGCGGGCTCGATCAGGCCGAAGAAGTCGGAGAGCCCGGTCACGTTCAGCACCCGCCGGAACGTGTCGCTCGGGTTCACCACGGCGAACTCGATGTCCCGTTCGGTCGCCGCCCGGTATCCCTCGATCAGGGCGCCGAGGCCGGTCGAGTCGATGAACGAGGCATCGCGCAGATCCACCAGGACGGTGGCCGGCGTCCAGTCGACGAGGGCATCGCGGATGCCGTCCGCCACCTCGTCAGCGTTCGAGAAATCGATCTCGCCCAGCACGGTGACGGTAACCGTGCCGTCCTCGCCAAGCGTGGTCCGGATCGAGCTGTCCATCCGCACTCCATCGGTCCGTTTCGGCAGACAAACATACCCAACGGAATCCAGCTCACTCGTCCCCGTCTTAGTAGATCAATCCGCCGGGTCAGGCGTTGTCCACAGCCGCCCGCGATATCCACAGGTCCGGGGCCCGGCGGTTGTCGTCGCCGGGCCGGTCCGGCGACGGTGGGCGCCTCAAACCGCCGCGTCCCTCGCTGGAGGTCAGTGATGCCCGCCCCGCGCCGTCCCCTGATCGTGACCGCCGACCCCGACCTGCTCGACGACCTGCTCAGACTCGCCGCGGCCGGCGGCACCGAGGTGGACGTGGCCGCCGATCCGCCCGGTGCCCGGGCCCGCTACTCCGGGGCGCCACTCGTTCTGATCGGCGCGGATCAGGTTGCGGCCTGCCTGCGGGCCCGCCTGCCACGCCGCCCGCGGGTCATCCTGATCTGCCGGGACGACAGCGCGGAACGCACCTGGGAGATCTCCAGCCTGATCGGCGCCGAGCACGTCGCGGTGTTGCCGACCGCCGAGCCGTGGGTGGTGGACCAGCTGACCGAACGGCCGGGCCCGGCCGCCACCGCCCGGACGATCGCGGTGATCGGCGGGCGCGGCGGGGCCGGGGCCAGCATCCTGGCGGCCGGGCTGGCCACCACCGCGGTACGCGCGGGCCACCAGACCCTGCTCGTCGACGCGGACCCGCTCGGTGGCGGCCTGGACATGGTGCTCGGCTGGGAAGAGGTGACCGGGCTGCGCTGGCGGGAGCTCACCGACACGAACGGGCGGGTCGAGCCCCGGTCGCTGATTCGCGCTCTGCCCCGCCGGGGTGGCCTGGTGCTGCTCACGTTCGACCGCAAGGAGCTGCTGGGCATTCCGGCCGAGGCGATGGCGGCCACCCTGGACGCCGCCCGGCGCGGCCGCGATGTGATCGTCGCCGACCTGCCGCGGCACCTCGACGACGCGGCGGTGCTGGCCCTGCAGGCAGCCGATCAGACGCTGATGGTGGTCCCGGCGGAGCTGCGGGCGGCGGTGGCGGCTGCGCGAACTGCGGCGACGGTCGCGTTCCACTGCGAGAACCTGGCCGTGGTGGTGCGCGGGCCGGCGCCCGGCGGGCTCCGGGCCCGGGAGATCGCCGAGGCGCTGCGACTTCCGCTGGCCGGGACGCTGCGGCCGGAACCGGCGATGTGCGAGGCCGTGGAGAACGGGACGCCGCCGACAGCGGAGGGCAAGGGGCCGCTCGCGGAGCTCTGCCAGCGGTTGATCGAGGACCTGATGCGTACGGCCGGCGCGCAGGTGGCGGCATGAGCACCGAGCCGGTGGTGGATCGGGTTCGGCGGCAGTTCGCGTACGAGGGGGTCGAGGCGACACCGGCGGCAGTGGTCAGCGCGGTCCGCCGGGCCGGTGGGGTGCTCGGCGACCGGGCCGTTCTGCGCCTGGCCGGGCAGGTTCGCGACGAGATGATCGGCGCGGGTCCGCTGGCGCCGCTGCTCTCCGATCCGGAAGTGACCGATGTCGTGGTCAACGGCACGCAGGTCTGGGTGGATCGCGGCGCCGGCATGCAGCGCGCGGCAGTGCGTCTCAACGACGCCGACGAGGTACGCCGACTCGCGCAACGCCTCGTCGCGGCGTGCGGTCGGCGGCTGGACGACGGGCAGCCGTACGCGGATGCGCGACTACCCGACGGGACCCGGCTGCACGCGGTGCTGCCACCGGTGGCGACTGACGGGCCCTACCTGTCGTTGCGGACCTTCCGGCAGCGGCCGTTCAGCCTGGACGACCTGGTCGCGCACGGGACGGTCGAACCGGCCGCGGCGGTGGTGCTGTCGGGCGTGGTGGCGGGGCGGCTGGCGTACCTGGTGACCGGTGGGACCGGCAGCGGGAAGACGACGCTGCTGTCGACGCTGCTCGGACTGGTTCCGGCCACCGAGCGGATCGTCCTGGTCGAGGACGCTGCCGAACTGCGGCCGGTGCATCCGCATGTGGTGGCGCTGCAGGCGCGTACCGCGAACGTGGAAGGGGCGGGCGCGGTTGGCCTCACCGATCTGGTCCGGCAGGCGCTGCGGATGCGGCCGGATCGGCTGGTGATCGGCGAGTGCCGCGGCGCCGAGGTGGTGGATCTGCTGGGGGCGCTGAACACGGGGCACGACGGCGGGGCGGGGACCCTGCACGCGAATGCGCCGGGTGACGTACCGGCCCGGCTGGAAGCGCTCGGCATGCTCGGTGGGCTGCCCAGAGCGGCTCTGCACGCCCAGGTGCTGGCGGCTCTGCAGGTGGTTCTTCAGGTACGGCGTACGGGCCGGGGCCGGGTGCTGGAGTCGATCAGCGTGCTGCTGCCCTCCGGGGAGGAGCGGCTGGCGACGGTGGTGCCGGCCTGGGAGCTCGGGCGCGGTGCCGGGCCGGGTGCGGAAGTGCTGGCCCGGCTGTTCGGGGAGCGAGGAATCGCGGTCCCGGACCTTCTGCGGCCCGCCGGGCGGCCGGAATGAGCTGGTTGATCGTTGGCGGGCTACTGGCCGGGGTGGCGGTCGTCCTGTGGCCGGTCAGCGCGGCGCGGAACCGGTTGCTGGGCCGGCGGCCCGTCGGTGGCCGGGCCAGAACCGAGGTGGCGCGGCTTCGCCAGATCCTGGGCCGGGTCGCCTCGCGATCGCCGGGCCGGGCAGCTCTGGGGTCGTCGGCGCTGGTGGCGGTGCCCGGGCTCGTGCTTGGCGGGCCGGTTGCTGCGCTGGTCGCGGCCGCCTACGCCGGGCTGGCGGGACGGGAGCTGGTCCGGCGGGGCGCCCGGAAGCGGGTCGTCGCGGGCCGGGCGGCGGCTCTGGACGGGCTCTGCTCGCTGGTGGCCGATCTGCGGGCCGGGATTCCGCCGGTCGTGGTGGCAGCGGGTGGACCGGTGCCGACCGAGCTGGCGGGGGACTCCCGGATCGCCGGGCTGGCCGCGGCGGTGTGGCGGCTCGCCGAGCAGACCGGGGCGCCGGCGGCGGACCTTCTGGAGCGGATCGAGGCGGATGCGCGTACCTCGGATCGGGCGGCCAAGTCGGCGGCCGCGCAGGCCGCTGGTGCCCAGGCCACTGCCTTCCTACTGGCGGCCCTGCCACTCGGCGGAATCGCCCTGGGATATGCGATCGGTGCGGATCCGCTGCACGTCCTCCTGCACACGCCCGTGGGTGCGGCCTGTGCGGTGGTGGCGGTGGCGCTGCAATGTGCCGGCCTCCAGTGGGCTGAGCGCCTCACGAACGGGACGAGCCGATGACCCGGGATGCGGTGGATGTCCCGTCGTGTGGCGCGGCCGAGTTGCTGAGGCCGGGCGGGCCGGTCCGGGTGCCGTTGCGGGAGTGCTGCGCGGCCGCGCTGATCGGTGTGCGGGCGAAGACCGGCGGATGCGTGGTGCTCGCAGCCACCCTCCCGGCCGAGGACGTCGCACCTGGAGCGCGCAGGTGATGACCTTCGTCGTCACCGCCTGTACCGCCCTGGCCGCGATCCTTCTCGCTTTGCCGCTGAGGGGCCGGAAACCGGCCGGACGGCGGCTGTCCCGGGTCCGCCGGAGCCTGGACGCGAAGCCGGCGAACCGGGCGACCGATCGGAAGACCCGGCTGCTGCTCGCCGCCATGGCCGGTCTGGCAGTGGCCGGGCTGGTCGGGACCTGGTGGGGCATTCCGGTGGGGCTGGCCGCCGGGGTCGGCGCCGAACAGTTCCTGCGACGCCGGGAACCTGCCGAACTCCGGCGGGAGCGGCTGCAAGCGCTGGCCGATCTGCCGCTCGCCGCGGATCTGCTGGCCGCGGCGCTGCGGGCCGGCGCGCCGGCGGACCGGGCGGCGGCCGCTGTCGCGGACGCGCTGGACGGTCCGCTGGGCGGGCGGCTGCAGCGGGTCGCCCGGTCGTTGCGGCTCGGTGCGGGGCCGGCCGAGGCGTGGGGGCATCTCGCCGGCGTGACCGGCGCCGACAGGCTCGTCGCGGCAGCGGTCCGGTCCAGTGCCAGCGGTGGCGCCCTCGCCGGGGCCCTGGAACGCCTCGCCGGTGATCTGCGCGCCGACCGTACGGTCGCCGCCGAAGCCGCCGCCCAGCGCGCCGGGGTCCTCATCGTCCTGCCCCTCGGCCTGTGCTTCCTGCCGGCCTTTCTGCTCGCCGGCCTGGTGCCGGTGCTGGTCGCCGTCCTCGGCGACGTCCTGTGAACCGGCGGTGCGGCCCTTCACCCGGTCGCGCCGCCCAGCCCGAATGCGGCGCGGCCGGCGCGCCGCACATCTCAACCGAGGAGGAACCACGTGCACAAACTCATCGCCAACTTCCGGAGGCTTCGGTCGGAAGCGGCGGACGCCGGGATGAGCACCGCCGAGTACGCGGTCGGCACGCTCGCCGCGGTCGCCTTCGCCGGTGTCCTGCTCAAGGTGGTCAGTAGCGGAACCGTGCAGGCGGCGCTGGGCGGGCTCATCGGCCGGGCGCTGAAGTGAGTCGGCGCCGGTGGCCCGGCCGGGACCGGGGCGCGTTCACCGCCGAGCTCGCGGCCGGGCTGCCGGCGCTCATCCTGATGTTCCTCGTCGCGGCCGGTGCGGTGGCCGCCGTGATGACCCGGGCCCAGTGCCTGGACGCGGCGCGGGAGGCCGCGCTCGCCGCCGCCCGCGGTGAGCCGACCGGGTCGGCGGCAGCGACCGCCCCGGACGGTGCGGAGATCACGGTCTCCGGGGACGCGAAGACCGTCACGGCCGTCGTCTCGGCCCGGGTACAGGTGCTCGGCGGAAACCTGCCCGGCATGACCGTGCGAGCGAAGGCGGTCGCGGCCAGGGAACCGGAGGCGCTGTGACGGCCTCCGACCGCGGCGCCGCGTCGATCTTCGTGCTGGCGATCGGCCTCCTGCTCGTGGCGCTCGGCCTGGCCGGCGCGGCGGTCGGGTCCGCTCGGGTGGCCCGGCACCAGGCCCGCAACGCGGCGGATCTGGGCGCGCTGGCCGGAGCGCTGCGCACGATCGAGGGCGAGGGTGCGGCCTGTGCCGAGGCCGCTCGATACGCCTCCGCGAACGACGCCCGGATGACCAGCTGCACCGTGTCCGGCCTGGAGATAGTGATCCGAGTCGAGGTAGCCGTCACCCCCATGCCCGGAATGTCCGGTGTAGCCATGGCGGCTGCCCGGGCCGGCCCGGTGACTGCCGGCTAGAGCGCGGCGAGGACGGTGTCGAGGACCTTCACCGCATCCGCCTTGTTCAGCGGATTGTTCCCGTTCCCGCACTTCGGCGACTGCACACAGGAGGGACAGCCGGCCTCGCACACGCACGAGGCGATCGCCTCCCGGGTGGCGCGCAGCCACTCCGCCGCGGTTTCGTACGCGCGCTCCGAGAAGCCGGCGCCACCGGGATGCCCGTCGTAGACGAAGACCGTCGGCGCTTCGGTGTCCGCGTGGTTGGCCGTGGACAGGCCGCCGATGTCCCACCGGTCGCAGGTGGCGATCAGCGGGAGCAGGCCGATCCCGGCGTGCTCGGCGGCGTGCAGGGCGCCGGGGAAGTCGGCCGGCTCCACCCCGGCCGCGACCAGTGCGTCCGGGGAGACGGTGAACCAGACGGCCGTCGTCCGCAGCTCGCGCACCGGGAGATCCAGCGGCCGGGTGTCGATGATCTCGCCGCTACCGATCCGCCGCCGCTGGTAGGAGACGACCTGGTTGGTGACGTCCACCTCGCCGAAGAAGAGGCCCACCGGTCCGGCGTCCACGTACGAGCGGACGCTGACCACTGAGAGGTTTGTCACATCGCGAGCGTGCGTGGACCAGTCCGGCTCCTCCTGATGCACCAGAGCGAAGCCGTCCTCCAGATCCAGTTCGTCCACCACGTACGAAATGCCCTGATGCAGGTAGACGGCTCCCTCGTGGAGCATGACGTGGGACGAGCCGGGGTCGACCGTGCCGAGCAGCCGGCCGGTGGCCGACTCGACCACGGCGACCGGCGTCCCGCCGGTGCCCCGCAGATCCACTTCGGGCCGGCCGCGATGGGTCCAGTACCAGCCGGACGGGCGCTGCCGCAGAGCGCCTTCCGCGATGAGCGCGCGAACGGCTGCTTTCGCCTCCGCGCCGCCGAAGAGTTCCAGGTCAGCCTGGGTGAGCGGGGCTTCCGAGGCGGCGCAGCAGAGTTGCGGGCCCAGGACGTACGGGTTCGACGGGTCCAGCACGGTCGCCTCGACCGGTCGGCCGAACACCGCTTCCGGGTGATGCACGAGGTAGGTGTCCAGCGGATCGTCCCGGGCGATCAACACGGCGAGCGCCTCCCCGCCGGCCCGCCCGGCCCGGCCCGCCTGCTGCCAGAGCGAGGCCCGGGTCCCGGGATAGCCGCAGATCAGCACCGCGTCCAAGCCGACCAAGTCGACGCCGAGCTCGAGGGCGTTGGTGGAGGCCAGAGCCAGCAGATCGCCGGTGAGCAGCGCCCGTTCGATGGCGCGCCGGTCCTCCCGCAGATACCCCGCCCGGTACGCCGCGACCCGCTCGCCGAGCCCCGGCACCGCCTCGTCCAGGGCCCGCCGGGTCATTGTGGCGACCACCTCGGCGCCACGCCGGGACCGGATGAAGGCGAGCGTCCGCGTGCCACCGACGACCGCGTCGGTGAGCAGGTCAGCGGTCTCCCGCAGCGCGGATCGCCGGATCGGCGGCAACTCGACGTCGCCGTCCTCGAGGGCGACCGTGGACGGTGGCAGCAGCGGCGGCTCCCACAACGCGAAGGTCACCGCTCCGCGCGGCGAGGCGTCCTCGGTCACCGCGGTCACCGGCAGTCCGACCAGCCGTGACGCCGTGCCGGCCGGATCGCCGGAGGTTGCCGAGGCCAGGACGAACGTGGGGGAGTTGCCGTACCGGGCTGCCGCCCGGCGCAGCCGCCGCAGGACGTGGGCCACGTGCGAGCCGAAAACGCCGCGGTAGGTGTGGCATTCGTCGACCACCACGTACGCGAGCCGCCGCAGAAAGGCCGCCCACCGGGCGTGCCCGGGCAGCAGCGCGTGATGCAGCATGTCCGGGTTCGTCAGGACGAACCGCGCATGCTGCCGGACCCACTCCCGTTCCTCCCGTGGAGTGTCACCGTCGTATGTCGCCGGTCGCACACCGTCCACCTCAAGGCGGACAATCCCCCGTAATTGGTCCGCCGCGAGTGCCTTGGTGGGTGACAGATAGAGCACCGTCGCCTTAGGGTCCGTGGCGAGCGCATTGAGCGCGGGCAGCTGGTACGCGAGGGACTTCCCCGAAGCGGTGCCGGTGGCCAGCACGACGTGCGTGCCCTCCTGGGCGAGGGTGGCGGCGGCCGCTTGGTGCTCCCATGGCGCGGCGATCCCCTGTGCGACGAATGCGTCGCGCACCGCGGGATCGGTCCATGTGGGCCATGGCGCCGCGCGTCCGGCCCGGGCGGGCACCCGTTCGACATGTGTGATCGGGGACACCGCCGCCGCGGATCCGCGGGCCTGCAGCCGATGCAGCAGCTCAGCGGGACCGAAGGCGGTGGACGTCACGCATTGCACTGTGACATCGGTATGCCCCGAACCTCAAACGGGTAGGACGACGGGTGCCACGCGTCGTGCGGTAGCCCTCGGTGGTTAGATTTCGCGGGGGAGATCAGGGAGGAGGACCGATGGAGCTGTCGCTGGCGACCCGGACTGTCGCCGAGCACACCGTGCTCGAAGTCGGTGGCGAGGTGGATGTCTACACCGCCCCCAGGCTGCGCGAGCGTCTCATCGAGCTGGTGGACGCGGGTGCCCGTGACGTCGTCGTGGATCTGGAGCGGGTCGAGTTCCTCGACTCGACGGGTCTCGGCGTGCTCGTCGGCGCCCTGAAACGGCTGCGGACCGCGCAGGGGACCTTCGGGCTGGTCTGCGCCAAGGAGCCGTTGTTGAAGATCTTCCGGATCACCGCGCTGGACCAGGTTTTCCCGATCTTCCCGACGGTTGAAGCGGCCACCGAACGCGACGGCAGCGGTCCCGCTTCGTGATGGCGACTGTTCGGCTCTCCTTCTCGCCGGCGCCGGTGCACGTGCGCACCGCCCGGCTCGTCGGCGTAGCGGTTGCCCGACGTGCGGGGGTGGCCGAGGAGTTGCTCGACGAGGTGCGGCTGGCCATCGGTGAGGCGTGCACCCGGGCCGTCACCCTGCACCGCCAGTACGGCCTGCCCGACCTGGTCACCGTCGAGATGTCCGACTCGGACTCGTACACCGTCCGGGTCATCGACCATGCCCCGATCGAGGCGAGTGTGGGCCTGACCAAGCTGCCGCCGGACGAGCTGGCCGACGAGTCGCTGACCGACGACGCGCTCACCACCGGCGTCGGGTTCGCTCTGCTCGCCGGCTTCGTCGAGGACCTCCAGGTGCGTCCGGTGGAGGACGGCCCGGGCACCGAGGTCCGGATGATCTGGCCCGTGACCCGCCGCTGACCGCGGCGTAACCCCGGCACAGACACCCCGAAGCGGGAATACTCCGGCAAATTTCGCCGAGATCAACGATCACCCAGCAAGCTGGACGAAGCATGCCCGCCGACCTGCGGCGGGAGATCAACCGCGCCCTATACCCGCTCGCCGTGGGACTAACACAGCGGTGAACATCACCGCGACACGGCCGGTGGCGCGTGTGACGATCGCCACGTCGGGCCTATACAGTACGCGAGTTGTCAGCTACTTCTGGTCCCGCGCCCGCGGGTCTGGTCGATCATTCCCCGGCTCCCCGGGGAGGCGCCCGGAGGTCACGTCCGCCGTCCGGGTGCGTTCGGTGTACAGGAGGACATTGATGTCCGGGACCTCGATAGACCTCGCCGCCGAGGGCGGCGGAGTGTCCCTCAGCGGAGAAAACGTCGTATATATCGTCGTCGCGCTGGCGTTCGCCCTCGTGGCGCTCGGCTTTGCGGCGATGTTCGTGCAGTCCGTGCTGCGTACCGCGCGTGGCACACCGAAGATGCAGGAGATCGCCGGCGCTGTGCAGGAGGGCGCCTCGGCCTACCTGATCCGCCAGTTCAGAACTCTGGCGATCTTCGTCGTGATCGCGGTCGTCCTGCTCTTCCTGTTGCCGGTGCACGAGACCGAGAACGAGACCTGGGTGAAGATCGGCAGGTCGCTGTTCTTCATCGTCGGTGCGATCTTCAGCTCGTTCATCGGTGGTGCCGGCATGGCACTGGCGACCCGCGCGAACCTGCGGGTGGCCGCGGCGGCCGGTGAGCCGGGTGGCCGGGAGAAGGCGATGGGCATCGCCTTCCGTACCGGTGGTGTGGTCGGCTTCCTCACCGTGGGCCTCGGCCTGTTCGGTGGCGCCCTGGTCGTCATGATCTTCCGGGGTGACGCGCCGACCGTCCTGGAGGGCTTCGGCTTCGGCGCCGCGCTGCTCGCCATGTTCATGCGGGTCGGCGGTGGCATCTTCACCAAGGCCGCGGACGTCGGCGCCGACCTGGTCGGCAAGGTCGAGCAGGGCATCCCCGAGGACGACCCGCGTAACGCCGCGACCATCGCGGACAACGTGGGCGACAACGTCGGTGACTGCGCCGGCATGGCGGCCGACCTGTTCGAGTCGTACGCGGTGACCCTGGTCGCCGCCCTGATCCTGGGCTCGGCGGCGTTCGGCCAGGACGGCCTGATCTTCCCGCTGATCGTCTCCACGATCGGTGTGGTGATCGCGATCATCGGCGTCTTCATCACCCGGCTGCGGGCGAGTGACCGCAACGGCCTCACCGCGATCAACCGGGCCTTCTACATCTCGGCCGCGATCGCCGCGATCGCCGTCGCCGTGGTCAGCTTCCTCTACCTGCCGGACACCTTCGCCGGCTTCGGCGACACCGGCATCGCCGAGGACATCCTGGCCAGCGACCGCAACCCGCAGCTCGTCGCGATCGGCGCGGTCGTGATCGGCATCGTGCTGGCCGCCGCTATCCAGGCGCTGACCGGCTACTTCACCGAGACCAACCGCCGCCCGGTGCAGGACATCGGCAAGTCGTCGCAGACCGGCCCGGCCACCGTCATCCTGGCCGGCATCAGCGTCGGTCTGGAGTCGGCGGTCTACTCGGCGCTGCTGCTCGGCGCGGGCGTCTTCGGCGCCTTCCTGCTCGGCGGTTCCTCGCTCACCCTGTCGCTGTTCGCGGTCGCGCTGGCCGGCACCGGCCTGCTGACCACGGTCGGCGTCATCGTGGCGATGGACACCTTCGGCCCGATCTCGGACAACGCACAGGGCATCGCCGAGATGTCCGGTGACGTCGACGAGCGCGGGGCGCAGATCCTCACCGAGCTGGACGCGGTCGGCAACACCACGAAGGCCATCACCAAGGGCATCGCGATCGCCACCGCGGTCCTCGCGGCGACGGCGCTGTTCGGTTCGTACACCAACAGCCTGGCCAGCTCGATGGCCGACGCCGGGGTGACCGACGTCGGGGCCGAGATCCTGGCCCAGCTCAACATCTCGAACCCGCGTGCGCTGGTCGGCCTGCTGGTCGGTGCGGCTGTGGTGTTCCTCTTCTCCGGGCTGGCGATCAACGCGGTCTCCCGGTCGGCGGGCGCCGTGGTGATGGAGGTCCGTCGCCAGTTCCGCGACTTCCCGGGGATCATGGACGGCACCCAGCGTCCGGAGTACGGCCGAGTGGTCGACATCTGCACCCGGGACGCGCAGCGGGAGCTGCTCACCCCCGGTCTGCTGGCGATCCTGGCGCCGATCGCGGTGGGCTTCGGGCTCGGCCCGGGCGCGCTGGCGGCGTACCTGGCCGGTGCGATCGGCACCGGCACGCTGATGGCGGTCTTCCTGTCCAACTCCGGCGGCGCGTGGGACAACGCGAAGAAGCTGGTCGAGGACGGGGCGTTCGGCGGCAAGGGCTCCGAGGCGCACGCGGCGACGGTCATCGGTGACACGGTCGGTGACCCGTTCAAGGACACCGCCGGTCCGGCGATCAACCCGCTGATCAAGGTGATGAACCTGGTCTCGCTGTTGATCGCGCCGGCCGTCGTGACCCTGAGCTACGGCGTGGACGCCAGCGTCGGCGCCCGGGTCGGTGTCGCCGTCCTCGCGGTCGCGATCGTGACCGCGGCGGTGGTCTGGAGCAAGCGCAAGCCGGTCACCATGGGCGACGAACCGGCCGCGGCTGCCGCTGCCGGCGCTGCCGACACGGCCAAGGCGGCGCAGGACGCCCGCGAGGCCGAGGCCGCCCGGCTGAAGGACAACGTCAGCTGACACGCGTCTGAGGGCAACGGAAGGGCACCCGGAAACGGGTGCCCTTCCGCTTTGACTCGATCGAGGCGTGTGGAGTGTCGGACCGGAGCCGTACTCTGCTCCCATGCGCGCGGTCCGACTGATCTCCCTGGCTCTCGCCCTCGTGCTCGCCGTGCCGCTGAGCGCCTGCTCAGCGCAGCCCGGGCCGTCGGCCTGGGCGGCGCAGGTCTGCACCGCGCTGAGTCCGTGGCGCAGCGAGATCGACTCCCTCACCAACCGGACCCAGCAGCAGATGACCACGAAGACGACGCCCGGTCAGGCCAAGGAGAATCTGGCCCGCCTCTTCGACGGCGCCGCGACCGCGAGCGAGGAGGCCCGGGCCGGGGTGGAGCGGGCCGGCGTCCCCGACGTGACCAACGGCGACCGGATCGCGGACGGTTTCGTGGGCTCGCTCGCCGGCATCCGCGACGCCTACGGTCACGCCCGCAGCGGCATTCAGGCCCTGGCCACCAGCCCGGCGAAGACGTTCTACGACGAGGTGACCAAGGTGGTCGAGCGGCTCACCACGGAGTATGAGAAGAGCAGCCTGGACACCACGAAACTGGAGTCCGTCGAGCTGCAGCAGGCCTTCGACTCCCTGCCCGAGTGCCAATGACATGACCGAGACGGGCTGGCCGCTCATTCCGCGGGAGGTGCTTCCTCCGCCGGTTCCGGTGGCCAAGAGGCACGTGCAAAGGGGTGCGGCGGGCCCGGAGGCCGGCCGCCAGTTGTCGATGTTCGGCGCCGAGACGACCGAGCCGTCACCGGCTGATCTTGCGGGTCTGCTCGCCGGCCCCGGCCGGCTCGGCCGGATGGGCGGCACTGCGCGGGTCACGGTTCGCGTCGATGCCGCCTGGCGGGTGCATGTCCTGGTCAGCGAGCTGGTCACGCGCGGCCTGGCAGCCACCTGGGCACCCGTCGAAAACCCAGATTTGGTACGAACGGACGAGCCCTCGGCCGAAGATGAGGCGATCGACACGTCGGAACACCAGACGACCGGGGAACCGGGCCCCACGGAGCCCGCCGACGAACCCGAGGTCGGAGCCGACCCGCCTCCGCAGATCTTCGAAGTGCGTACCGCGTACTCCCAGAGGTTGAACGGTCTGGCCCGTGCCTGGCCGGCCGCCGCTGCCCAGCTCTTCCTCAGCGGACCTCGGCTGCGTCTCTGGGTGGCCGCCGCAGGCGATCCGCGGCCCGGCGGTTACGCGCTCGGCCTCGACCCGGAGAAAGAGCGTGACCCGGTGGAAGCCGCGCTGGTCCGCGCCGGTCTGGCCGGCCGGCTGTCGGATGACGGACGCTTCTATCTGATCACCGGACGCCGGCGCCTGAGACGGCTGGCCGAGCTGGTCGGGGAGCGCCCACCTGCGGCCCCGGCAGAAGTGTGGCCGGGCGGCGCGGCTGCGTGATCTTCCTGGATTGTGTCCGACATTACAACGTCTTCCCGGTGTACGGTGTCGCGGTCGGACGCGTGCGGTGGCCGGGCCGTTACCATCCGACTGCGGGGTCTCCCGGGAATGGTTGCTTGTCCGGCGCGTTACGTTGAACATCTGTGCTCCGCCGGGCAAGACGGAGAGCGCCGAGGATCGCAACGAAATTGGGAGTGCCGTGCCGAGTGACACCAGGACGACCCGTCTGGTCATCGTCGAGTCCCCGTCGAAGGCCAAGACGATCGCCGGTTACCTGGGCCCCGACTATCTGGTCGAGGCCTCCGTCGGCCATGTCCGCGATCTGCCGAGAAACGCCGACGAGGTTCCGACCAAGTACAAGGGCGAGTCGTGGGCCCGCCTCGGCGTCGACGTCGACAACGGCTTCCACGCGCTCTACGTGGTCTCCGAGAATCGCAAGCAGCAGGTAGCCAAGCTGCAGAAACTCGCGAAAGAGGTGGACGAGATCTTCCTCGCCACCGATGAGGACCGCGAGGGCGAGGCGATCGCCTGGCACCTGATCGAGACGATCAAACCCAAGGTCCCGGTCAAGCGGATGGTTTTCCACGAGATCACCAAGCCGGCGATCCAGGCCGCGGTGGCGAACCCGCGGGACATCGACCGTTCGCTGGTGGACGCGCAGGAGGCACGCCGGATCCTGGACCGGCTGTACGGCTACGAGGTCAGCCCGGTCCTGTGGAAGAAGGTGATGCGCGGCCTCTCGGCAGGCCGTGTGCAATCCGTCGCCACCCGCATCGTCGTCGAGCGTGAGCGGCAGCGGATGGCGTTCCGCTCGGCTGAGTACTGGGACATCCTGGCCCAACTGTCGGTGCAGGGCCCGGTCGAGGGCGCCCGCTCGTTCCAGGCCACGCTGATCGCCCTGGACGGCGACCGGATCGCCACCGGCAAGGACTTCGAGCCGACCACCGGTCAGCTCAAGGCCGGCTCGAGCGTCGTGCAGCTGGACGGTGACGGCGCCCGCGGGCTGGCCGCCCGCCTGGAGGGCCGGGACTTCAAGGTCACCCGGGTGGAGGAGAAGCCGTACAGGCGTCGGCCGTATGCGCCCTTCATCACCTCGACTCTGCAGCAGGAGGCGGCCCGTAAGCTGCGGTACTCCTCGCAGCAGACGATGCGTACGGCGCAGAGCCTGTACGAAAAGGGTTACATCACTTATATGCGTACGGACTCGGTGAACCTCTCCGAGACCGCCCTGGCCGCCGCGCGCCGCCAGATCGCCGAGCTGTACGGGGCGAACAACGTGCCGCCGCAGCCGCGCCGCTACACCACCAAGGCCAAGAACGCGCAGGAGGCGCACGAGGCGATCCGGCCCGCCGGCGACAACTTCCGGACCCCGGGCGAGGTCGCCAAGGAGCTGAGCAGCGACGAGTTCAAGCTCTACGAGCTGATCTGGCGCCGGACCATCGCCTCGCAGATGACCGACGCGGTCGGTAACTCGGTGAGCGTCCGGATCCGCGCGGTCTCCACGGCGAACGAGGAGGCCGACTTCGCCGCCTCCGGCAAGACGATCACCGACCCCGGCTTCCTGCGGGCGTACGTCGAGTCCTCGGACGACGAGAACGCCGAGGCCGAGGACGCCGAGCGCCGCCTGCCGAACCTGGTGAAGGACCAGCCACTGACCGCCGAGGAGCTGGCCGCGGTGGGTCACCACACCTCGCCGCCGGCCCGCTACACCGAGGCGTCGCTGGTCAAGGCGCTGGAGGAGCTCGGCATCGGCCGGCCGTCGACGTACTCGTCGATCATGCAGACCATCCAGGACCGTGGGTACGTGGAGAAGCGCGGCCAGGCGATGATCCCGTCGTTCCTGGCGTTCGCGGTGATCGGCCTGCTTGAGGGGCACTACCCACGGCTGGTGGACTACAACTTCACCGCCGCGATGGAGGGCCAGCTCGACGACATCGCCGCCGGTGACGGCACCCAGCTCGCCTTCCTCACCTCCTTCTACTTCGGCAGCCAGGCCAGCGGCGCGGACGACGAGATCGCCCGGGCCGGCGGCCTGAAGAAGATGGTCACCGAGAACCTCAGCGCGATCGACGCCCGCGAGGTCAACTCGATTCCGCTCTTCACCGACGAGGAGAACCGCAAGGTCGTCGTCCGGGTCGGCAAGTTCGGGCCGTACCTGCAGCGCCGCGCGGTCGACGCCCCGGAGGACGCACCGGACGACCGGGCCTCGATCCCGGAGGGTCTGGCGCCCGACGAGCTCACCCCGGAAAAGGTGGCGGAGCTCTTCCTCGCCGGGAACGGCGACCGAGCGCTCGGCGACGACCCGGCCAGCGGTGAGCCGGTGGTGGTCAAGTCCGGCCGCTACGGGGCGTACGTGCAGAGCGGCGAGCGCAGCTCGTCACTGTTCAAGACCCAGAAGCCCGACTCGATCACCCTCGAGGAGGCGCTGCAACTGCTGTCGCTGCCCCGGGTGGTCGGCAAGGACGCCGAGGGCAAGGAGATCGTCGCCCGCAACGGGCGCTACGGGCCGTACATCCAGCGGGAGAAGGACTCGCGCTCGCTGGAGAGCGAGGACCGGCTCTTCACCGTCACCCTGGAGGAGGCGCTCGCCCTGCTGGCGGCGCCGAAGACCCGCCAGCGTGGCGTGGCCAAGCCGCCGCTGCGCGAGCTGGGCCTGGATCCGGCCACGCAGAAGCCGATGGTGGTCAAGGACGGCCGGTTCGGGCCGTACGTGACCGACGGCGAGACGAACGCGACGCTGCGGCGCGGTCAGACGCCTGAGGAGATCACTCCGGAGCAGGCCGCCGAGATGCTCGCCGACAAGCGGGCCAAGGGGCCGGCGACGCCACGCAAGCGGGCCGCCGCGAAGAAGGCCCCGGCCAAGAAGGCCGCCGCCGCGTCCGGCGAGGACGGCGCCACGCCGGCCAAGAAGGCTCCCGCCAAGAAGACGGCGGCCGCCAAGAAGACGACCGCCGCGAAGAAGGCTCCAGCCAAGAAGGCCGCCCCGCGCAAGGCGACGACGGCCGCGGAGTAGCCCTTTCTATCCCAAGACCCGGGTCAGGTAGTCGTTGGTGAAGACCCGGCCCGGGTCCAGGCGGTCACGCACGGCGAGGAAGTCGTCGAAGCGGGGGTACGCGCTCCGCAGCGACTCCGCGTCCCGGTAGTGCAGCTTCCCCCAGTGGGGACGCCCGCCCAGCCCCGCACAGACCGCCTCGAAGGCCCGGAAGTACGGCTCGTACGGGCTGCCGAGGAACTGGTGCACGGCAACGTAGGCGGAGTCCCGGCCGTACCCGTGCGACAGCCAGACGTCGTCCGGCCCGGTGAACCGCACCTCGACCGGGAACTGCACCCGGAACGGCAGTTCGTCGAGGATCCGGTTCAGCGCGTGCAGGACCTCGGGCAGGGCGGCGCGCGGGATCTCGTACTCCATCTCGGTGAAACGCACCCGCCGCGGCGAACAGAAGACCTGGTCCGACCGCCCGGTGTAGGTCCGCGCGCTCAGCGCGTGGGCCGCCATGGCGCTGAGCGCCGGAACCGTGGCCGGCACCTTCTGGCCGACCTTGCATACGCCCTGCCAGAGCGTGTTGGACAGGAAGTCGTCATCCAGCCAGCCGCGGAACGCCGACAGCGGCCGATCGTTCGCCGCCACCTTCCGGTTGCGCTTGAGCGAGGTCCGATCGGTGTACGGGTACCAGAAGAACTCGACGTGGTCGAAGTCCGCGTTCCACTCGTCGATCCCGGCCAGCACGTCCGGCAGGCGCATCGGCCGTTCGTCGGCGAGCAGCGTGAAAGTCGGCACGCACCGCAACGTCACGTCGACCAGTACGCCGAGCGCGCCCAGCCCGAGCCGGACCGCCGGGAACTCCGGCGCGTCGGCGGTGAATCGCTCGACCTTGCCGCCCGCGGTCACCATCGTCACCGCTTCGACGCAGGACGCCAGGGTCGAATAGGCCGCGCCGGTGCCGTGCGTGCCGGTGGAGATCGCCCCGGAAACAGTCTGCGCGTCGATGTCACCGAGATTCGGCATGGCCAGCCCGTGTTCGGCGAGCACCGTGTTGAGAGTGGACAGCAGCATGCCGGCCTGCACGGTGACCAGCGGGCCGTCCACCGAGACCAGCTGATTGAGCCGGTGCAGGAACATCCGCTGGTCATCGGCGACCGCGATCGCGGTGAAGGAGTGTCCGGAACCCACCACTTTGATGCGCCGGCCGCTTTGCGTGGCGTGGTTCACTTGGGCCGAGACTTCATCGACGGTGCCCGGGGTCAGGACCTCCGCCACGGACTCCTGGTTACGCCCCCAGTTGGTCCAGCGACGCGAGTTAACGGGTGTAGTCATTCGGGCTTTGTCCTCCGTCCGAGCGGACACCAGCACCTGGCGTCCCGTCGATGCGCCTCGCTCGTTGATCCGAGTAACGTTCGATTTATCACTGGGATTTATTCATGAACTTCGCCGTCGTGGATGGATCTCACTGCTGAGAGGGAGTGGCGACGCGTGTCGACACCAACCGTCAGCACCGGCCCGCTGCGGCGGGTTCCGGTGCAGGGCAGAAGCGTTGCCCGGGTACAGCGCATGCTCGACGCCTGCGCTGAGCTGGTGGACGAGGTCGGGTATGAAGGCCTGACCACGACCCTGCTGGCCGAGCGAGCCGAAGTCGCCATCGGCTCGGTCTATCAGTTCTTCCCGGACAAACGGGCCATCGTCCAGGCCCTCGCGCTGCGCAACATGGACGCCTACCTGCAGAGTCTCTCCGATCGCTTCGCCAGCGAGACCTTCACCCATTGGTGGGACGCGGTGGACGCGGCGATCGACGCGTACATCCGCATGCACCGCAGCGTGCCGGGCTTCCGGACGCTGCACTTCGGTGACGTGGTGGACCTGCACCTGCTGGATTCGGACCGGGACAACAACGCGGTCATCGCCGAGCGTCTGGCCGAGCTGCTGGTCGAGCAGTTCCAGCTGATCGACCGGATCCGGCTGCGCTTCGCGTTGCAGATCTCGGTCGAGGCCGCGGACGCCCTGATCAAGCTGGCGTTCCGGCGGGACCCGGCCGGGGATGAAGCGGTGCTGACCGAGGCGAAAGCCCTGATCCGGGAGTACCTGCACCGGCACGTGGACGCCTGACCGGCGGCTGCGCCGCCCAGGAGCGTGGACGCCTACGGCGGCTGGCTGCTGTCCCGCCCAAGCAGGCCGCTTCGCGGCGCTTGGGCGGTCAGCCCAGGAACGCACGGCCTTCTCCCCGATATGTCGGGGCCGGCGTCGCTGTCTCGCCGTCGATCAGCTGCAGCTCGTTGACGTGCTCACACAGCTCGCCGGCCTTGGCATGCCGGAACCAGACCCGGTCGCCGGGACGCAGCTCCTCGGCGGCCGCGCCGAGCAGTGGCGTCTGGACCTCCCCAGCGCCCTCGTCGGCCTTGAACGCCAGCCCTTCCGGCAGGTAGGGCTCGGGCAGCCGGGACTTCTCGGCCGCGCCGGAGGCGACCCAGCCGCCGCCGAGCACGGTGGCGATCCGCGGGCCCGGGCGGCGGACCACCGAGAGCGCGAAGAACGCCGCAGGGGTGGGACGCCAGCTCCGGTACGAGTCGAACAGCGCCGGACCGTACAGCCCGGAACCGGCGGTCACCTCGGTGACGGACGGGTCGGCGCTGGTGGCGGCCACACTGCCGGTGCCGCCGCCGTTCACGAACTCCAGATCGGTGTGCTCGCGTACCGCCCGGACCGCGGCCGCGCGGCGCTCCAGCAGCTCGGGCAGGGCCCGGCTCTGCATCAGCCGGATGAGCCGGCCGCGCAGGGCCTGGCCGGGCGGGTCGTCGCCGACCCCGGCGATGTGCGCCTCGTAGGACATCATGCCGACCAGGCGAAATCCCGGCCGGGCGGCCAGCATGCGGGCCAGGGCGCCGGCCTGGGCAGCCGAGTGTACGGGCGAGCGGCGCACCCCCACGTGCAGCGGGCCGGCCGGTCGCCAGGAGGCGTCGAAGTCCAGACAGAGCCGGATGTCCGGCCGATCGTCGGGCGCGACGACCTGGTCGATCAGGTTCGGCTGGGCCGGGTGGTCGACCATCACGGTCACGGCTGCCGCGAGCGCGGCGTCCGAGGCCAGCTCGCGCAGGGCGGCGCGATCAGCAGTGGGGTACGCGACCAGCACGTCATCGGTCACACCGGAGCGGACCAGCCAGATCGCCTCGGGCAGCGTGTAGGCCATCACACCGTGCCAACCGGGCCGGGCCAGGACACGTTCCAGGAGCGTGCGGCAGCGTACCGACTTGCTGGCGACCCGGATCGGCTTGCCCGCGGCGCGCGCGGTCAGCTGGTCGGCGTTGTCGTCGAAAGCGGCCAGATCCACCGCGGCGACCGGGGTCTCGAGGTGGTCGGTGGCCTTGTCGAGCCGCTGGCGCAGGGCGGTGCGGTCAGTGAGCACGCGAGCACGGTAACCCGGCTTCCGGGCAACGCGAAAGACATTCATTTATGCACCACCCGTACGTGCGTACCGGTAGGGACCCCCGGTGAGCTGCACCGGCCGGTTACAGTGCTCCGAGCAGTGACCACGGGAGGTAACGGCCATCAGTACCGACAAGCAACAGGACTCGGGGCCCGTCGACCTCTCCGGCATGGCGGCCCTGCGGTCGGTTCTGCGCCTGCGCGGCTTCCGCCGGCTCTGGCTGGTGCTCGGCGCCGCGTCGTTCGGTGACTGGATCGGCCTGCTCGCCACCGCCCTCTTCGCCTACGGCCAGTTCGAGAACCCGGCGGCCCAGGGTGCGGCGTTCAGTGGCACCATCGCCGTCCGGTTGCTGCCCGCACTGCTGCTCGGCCCGATCGCCGGTGTCCTCGCCGACCGGTTCGATCGCCGCTACACGATGGTGATCACCGACCTGCTGCGGTTCGTGATCTACCTCTCGATCCCGATCGTCGCGATCGTCAGTGAGTCGGCGGCGATCACGGTCACCTGGATCACCATCGCCACCTTCCTCGGCGAGACGGTCACCCTGATCTGGATCCCGGCCAAGGAAGCCGCGGTACCGAACCTCATCCCGAAGTCGCGGATCGAGATCTCGAACCAGCTCACGCTGGTCACCACGTACGGAATCACGCCGATCATGGCCGCGCTCGTGCTCTCCGCCTTCACCGCCGGGGTGCAGCAATCCGGGGTGACAGTGCCCGACTGGGCCGAGCCGGTGCAGCTGGCGCTCTGGATCAACGCGTTCGCCCGGCTCGCCACCGCGCTGGTCGTCTTCTTCGGCATCAAGGAGATCGGCGGCAAGAGCCCGGACCGGGTGAAAGCCGCCGAGCAGAGCATGACCCGGCAGTTCCTCGACGGGTGGAAGTACATCGGCAGCACCCCGCTGGTCCGCGGTCTGGTGCTCGGCATCTTCGGGGCCTTCGCCGCCGGTGGTGTGGTGATCGGCGCCGCGCGTACCTTCGCCACCTCGCTGGGTGCCGGTGAGGCCGCCTTCTACCTGCTCTTCGGCGTCATCTTCATGGGTCTGGCGCTCGGCATCGGGCTCGGCCCGATGATCGTCAAGGACCTCTCCCGGCGCCGCTGGTTCGGCATGAGCATCGTGCTGGCCAGCGGTTCGGTGATGTTCCTCGGCTTCGCGTTCCACCTGTCCATGGCGCTGGTCGGGGCCCTGCTGGTCGGCGCCGGCGCCGGAATGGCGTTCCTGGCGGGGACCACCCTGCTCTACGGCGAGATCGCCGACGAACTGCGCGGCCGGGTCTTCGCCGTGGTGCAGATCGGCGTCCGGATGGTGCTGCTCCTCGCCATCACCCTCGCCGGCATCCTGGTCGGTCTGGGCAGCTCCCGCCGGGTCGAACTCGGCCCGGTGCACGTCGACGTCTCGTCCACCCGGGTGCTGCTGCTGGTCGCGGGCGCGATCGGGATCTGGGTCGGGATCGGCTCGTTCCGCCAGATGGACGACAAACGCGGCGTCGCGGTCCTGGCCGACCTGTGGGGGTCGCTGCGGGGCCGCCCGCTCTCCCCGGCCGAGTCATTCGTCCGGGCCGGCATCTTCGTGGTGTTCGAGGGCGGTGAGGGCGCCGGCAAGTCGACCCAGGTGACCCGGCTCGCCGAAGCGTTGCAGGCCACCGGCCGCGACGTGGTGGTCACCCGGGAACCCGGCGCCACCCCGGTCGGCTCCCGCATCCGCGGGCTGGTCCTGGACAAGAGCGAGAGCCCGTCACCGCGAGCGGAGGCGTTGCTCTACGCGGCCGACCGGGCCCACCACGTGGCCACGGTGGTCCGGCCGGCGTTGGCCCGGGGCGCGGTGGTGATCAGCGATCGGTACGTGGACTCGTCGCTCGCTTATCAAGGTGCTGGGCGTACCCTGCCGGTCCAGGAGATCTCCTGGCTCTCCGCCTGGGCCACCGGCGGCCTCAAGCCCGACCTGGTCGTGCTCCTCGACGTGGACCCCGGCGTCGGGCTGACCCGGGTCGACTCCCGCGGCGTGGGCGCGGACCGGCTGGAGAGCGAGTCGCGCACCTTCCACGAGCGGGTCCGCTACGCCTTCCTCGACCTCGCCGCTGCCGACCCGAAGCGTTATCTGGTGCTGGACGCGGCCCGGCCGGTCGAGGAGATCACCGAGGCGGTGAGCGCACGGCTGACCGGACTGCTCAGCGCGATGGACGCGGCCCACCCGGAGAGCATGCCTCCGCCTCCACCTGCGCCGTCCGATGTTCCGGATGCGCCGCCGATCGAGGAGATGGCCGAACTGCTTGGCGACGAAGAGCCTCGCCGCCGTTCGTGACCGTCACTTCCTGAACAGGCCGAGCGGCACGGCTGCGGCCATCGCGGCCATGCCGGCGTCGTTCGGGTGCAGGTGGTCGCCGCTGTCGAAGGCCGCGGCCAACCGCAGCGGATCGGCCGGGTCGCGGACCGCGCGGTCGAAGTCGATCACGCCGTCGTACTCGCCCGACGTCCGGATCCAGTGATTCAACGCGGCCCGTTTGCGCTCGTTCTCCGGGGTGTAGAAGCCGAGCGTGTCGTCCTTGAACGGCAGGACCGTCGCACCGTACGCCCGAAGCCCGGCCTGATGAGCGCGACCGATCAGCTGACGGTGCCCCCAGATCAGATCCTCCGCCGACACCACCTCGTCGGGCGGAGCGACGGTGCCCGGGTGACCGAGATCGTTCACCCCGAGCAGCACCACCAGGTACGCCGCGCCGGGTTGCGCGACCACGTCCCGGTCGAAGCGGCGCAGCGCGCTGTGCCCGAAATACGCCGCGAACGCCTCCGCGGCGCTGCCGGCCGGCGGATTCGGGTCGTGCAGCAGCCGGTTGCCGGAGATGCCGACGTTGGCGACACCGCGCTCCAGACGTGCGGCCCGCAGCCGGGCGGCCAGCAGGTCGGGCCAGCGGTGGTTGGCGTTGGTCTCGGTGTTCGCCCCGTTGGTGATCGAATCGCCGAGCGTGACGATCGAAGAAGTCCGGGCGTGAACACTCACCCCGGAGAGGAAGAGGAACTGCCCGACGGTCTGAACCGGCGTGACCCGGCGGGCGGCGGTGACATTCCCGGTCGCGATCACGTTGTCCTGGAAGGCGAACGCGGCCAGCGTGGTGACCGGGGTGGACATCGGAAGATAGATGCTGACGACGAGATCCGCCCCGCCCTTGATCGCCAGCCGGACCGGATCGCTGACCAGCGGCGCCCCGGCCGGCGCGGTGACCGAGGTGCGACCACCGAACGTCACCCGCCGGTCGGTGCCGGGCACCGCATCGGTGCTCGCGCCCGCCCCCTCCCGGACCGCGACGCGCACTTCGCCGATCCGCAGCGGGCCGGTGCCGAACTCGTTGGAAAGCCGGATCCTGATCTGATCGCCGCCGACGCTGGTGTGCACGACGTGCCTGACCGTTTGATCGCTGAGCGTCAGAGGCGGGCCCGGTGGAATCGTGGTGGGCGCGGCCGCCCAGGTCGCGACCCAGCGTTTGTCATTGGCGTCATCGCGCCCGGCTGCTGATGCGGCGGCGGCCTGAGGCGCGGCTGCCGCGGCGAGGGCGGCGCCGGACGCCAGAGCAAGAACTTCACGACGGGTCGACATTAGGCACTCCGAAACTTTCGCATCGGATGGTCGAACTTCCGTAACGTAGATCCGGCCGATCTCTGCCGTCAAGGCGGGATGTGGCGCAGGTAAGCGATATGGCTTCCCGTGATGTTTGTCGATGCCATGTCGTTGACTGTGCACCGTCGTTGGGCTTACTGTCTCGCTCGGAGCGCGGAAGTTTCGAGCCATCGGGATGCCGCGCTCGACCAGAAGCGTGCGGCGGTCGCTTCGAGCACGGGTTCGTCGGTGCGGGTCGTCACCCACGGCTCCGAAGCGCCGGCCCGCCCACGGCGGGCTCCACCCCGCCCGGCGGGCTTTCGCCTCGCCCGGCGGGGCTCCGCCGCGCCTGACGGGCCCAGCCCCGTCAGGCGCGGACCGGGAAGAGGGCCGCACCCCCGGCCGTGCCGGCACCGTCCGCCGGCACGGCCGCCACCCGCCACAGCGCGCAGCCGGTCACCTCACGGCCGCCGCCTGCCTTCGGCGTAGCTGTCGCCTTGCTACATCGCGGCCGCTTGCCGCCAGCCTGATCCTCCAGCCAGCTGCCGGCCACCGCGTGGCACCGCTCCGCAGCCTCGCCCGCGGCCACCGCCTCGCCCGAGCGGCCCCACCCGCGCGGCAGCCGCCCTGCCACCTGGCTCGCCCGGCAGTTGCTCCGCTACCTCCCTGCGCGGTAATCGCCTTGCGCGCGCGGTGCCCGACTTTGCCTGCGTGGCAGCCGCCCTGCGCGATGCCCGCCCTTGCCTGCGAAGGCCGCCATTGCCTGCGCGGTGCCCGCCCTGCCTGCGAAGCCCGCCTTTGCCTGCGCGGTACCCGGCCTTGCCTGCGAAGCCCGTCTTTGCCTGCGCGGTGCCCGCCTCGCCTACGCAGCAGCCGCCTCGCCCGCGGGGCAGCCGCCCTGCCCGCTGGCCGGCGGGGCAGCCGCCCTGCCACCTAGCCCGCGGCAGCCACTCCACCGCCTCGCCCGCGAGGCCGTCGCTTGGCAGGCCGCGGCCGGTTTGTCGCGGTCTGGGTCAGCCGCGCCAGAGGGTGACCATCATTGCTTCGACGGCGATTTTCGGCTTGACGTTCTGCTCGATGGCGTCCCGGCAAGCAAGCACCGCCTCAAGCCTCCGAAGCGTGCTTTCCGGCGACCATTTCTGTGCGGCCGCCTCCGACTGGGAAGACACGTCTCCGTGCACGACCGCGACCGGCGCGCGCAGGTTGGTGATCAGCACGTCCCGGTAGAAGCCGGCCAGGTCGACCAGCGCCCTGTCCAGAGCATCCCGCTGGGCACGGGTGGCCCGTGACCGTTGGCGTTTCTCCAGGTCCTTGATCTGACCGGCGGCTCCGCGCATGGCCCCGGCGGCGCCCCGGCCGGTGCCACCCGCACCGAGTGCCTGCTCCAGCGCAGCGCGCTCGGCGACGTCGCTCTCAGCCACTGCGGCGGCCGCCTCGGCCTCGGCTGCCTCGATCAACGCGGCCGCCGCGTCGAAGCAGGCTCCAATACCGGTCAGCCGTCGCGGAACAGAGAGCACGGCCTCCCGCCGAGCTCGCGCCTCCGGGTCGCCGGCCAGCAGTTTCGCCCGGCCGACATGCCCCTGGGACGCCGATGCCGCCCAGGCCGCGACCTCCACCGCCACCCCGTCCCGCTTCGCCAGCACCTCGGCGACGGCGTCGGCGGGTGGCTGGCGCAGGGACACCACTCGGCACCGGGAACGGATCGTCACCGAGATGTCGTCCGGATGCGTGGACGGCGTACAGAGAAGAAAGACCGTCCGCGGCGGCGGCTCCTCGATCGCCTTGAGCAGGGCGTTGCCGGCTGCCTCGGTGAGCCGGTCGGCGTCCTCGATGATCACGATCTGCCATCGGCCGCCGGACGGCGCGGTCGCCGCCCGCAGAACCAGCGCCCGCATCTCGTTGACCCCGATGGAAAGCCCTTCGGGCACGACGAACCGCACATCAGCATGCGTCCGGCCGAGCGCGGTGTGGCAACCGTGGCACTCACCGCAGCCCGCGCCGTCGCGCTCACACTGCAGTGCCGCCGCGAACGAGCGCGCCGCCACCGATCGACCCGACCCGGGTGGCCCGGTGAAAATCCACGCATGGGTCATCCCGCCACCGCCGGGCTCGCCCGCGACAACACGGGCGGCCGCGCTCGCGGCCCGGCGGAGGGTCTCGACCGGCTCATCCTGGCCGACCAGCTCCGAGAAGACGTCATGCCGACTCACCCGATGATGGTATTGCGAGGGTCCGACAGAAACCGGACCGCCTGTCCCTGCCTTAGCCCGGCCCGCCCTCTCGGCCACTCCGCTCGCCCGCCGCTCCGGCCTGGCGACAGCCTCTGAACCGGCCCGGACTGCTACTCATGGTGATCGTCGTGCGCGTCTCCGTAACAGTGTGTGCTCGCCCAAGTAGTTATCCACAAGGGACTTTCCGGCGTAGCGGGAGCATCGCCGCAGCGGGTACGGTCTGATCCCGGAACGCGACGGCTGCATGACGCGCGGTGAGGAGCCATGAATGGCCCGCGAGATCGACGAGGCGTGGATCGACGAGGCGGTCGACCGATATCGGCACATCGAGAAGTTACGTGCCGAGTTCGACAGAGCGGTCGTCGCCCACTCCGTGTCGGTGCACTCGCCGGACCAGTCGATCGAGGTGGTGGTCACCGCCGCCGGCGACATTGTGGACGTTCGGGTGCACGGCGGTCTTCGGCATCGCGACGCTGCGGAGTTCGCCCGGGAGATGCGGGCCGTCGTCACCAGCGCCGCCGAGGCCGCTCGCTGGGCACGGGAGAAGTTGCACGACGAGGTATTCGGAACGTTCCGCAGGTTGGAGGGGCACTGACGTGGATCGACTCGCCGATCAGATCGACCAGGTGGCGGCGGCTCTGACCACGATGGACCGGCGGATGCCAAGCCTTGCGCCGAGCGCTTCCGCGTTCGGCGCCGACGATGCGGGACGGCCGGGCCGGATCGGGCGGGCCCTCTACGCGGGCTGGACAGCTGTGCTCGCTGCGCGGGCGCGGGAGGCGGCTGACGTCTCCGCGAGCCTGACCCGGACGGCTGCGGCCGTGCGGACCAACGCCCAGCAGTATGCGACCACCGACGACGCGGTTCGCCGCAGATTCCAGCGAGGGCTCTGATGGCGGATCGTCTGGACCAGCTGGTGCAGGCCGCGGGTCCGCTGTTGAGCCGGGTCGACGCCGTGCTCTCCGAGCTCGGAGCGCCCGAGGGACACCATGTCTGGCCGGAGCTGCGCCGGGTCCGGCTGCTGCCCGGCGACGCGGTGCGGGCCGTGTGCGACCTGCAGCCCGAGGCGATCCGCGAGACGCTGCCGGAGCTGCGGGCCAACGCCCGCAGCTACGCGGACCTCGCCGACAGCGTCCCTTTCGCAGGCGAGTGGTCCGGCGAGGCCGCTGAAATGTACGAGCAGGCCCGCCGCCGAGCCGCCGAACACCTCGCCGGCGGCCCCGAAAGCCTTGCCCGCCGGATGGAGCTGACAGCCGACTTCGCCGAGGCCCTCACCGAGTGGATGACCCGCACTCGCGACGATCTGGCCATGACGCTGGCCGAAGCCCTGGGCGCTGCCGAAGCAGTGACCCTCTCCGCCGGCAGTGACCTCCCACCCGACGAACAGGCGAGGGCAGCAGCCGCGGTGGCAGCCCTGCTGCTGCGCACCATCGCAGACAGCTACGACCGCGGCGAGTCACTCCTCGACGAGTCCGTCCCACTGCAGAACGCGCTACTTGTCTGACCCATCAACGTCCGGCCGGTCCAATGGTCTCGACGCGCCGGGTGCCTGGCGTTGGCGTGAGGCCGGCGTGCGTTGACCGTGCGGCGTTGCAGGTGCTCCTTCATCAGGCGCAGACGGGGGTCAGCCAGGCGCTTGTAGTTCCAAAGTGGTGCGTCCGGGCGACCGTTGCCGCGACCGCCCGGACGAGTTCCGTTGGCGTCAGGAGCTGAAACGGCGCTTCCGGGAAGTGATGATGAGGGCTGCCGCACCGCCGATCAGAAGGGCGGCGCCGGCCAGAAGCAGCGAGAATGCGCGCGGTCCGGTGATCGGCAGGCCGGCCCCGGCACCCGCGCCGGCCGAGGAGACACCCTGCCCGTATCCGGCCGGCGACGGGGCGACCGCTGCGCCCTCCAGCAAGCCGATGCCGAGGTCTGCGACCGCAGGGGACGGTCCGTAGCCGCGCTTCGTACGTCCCAGGCCCTGATCGCGGACCAGCGAGACCTTGATTGCGGTCGCCCGGGCGGCCACGGCGTTGCCCTTGGTGGCTTGACGTACGTCTCCGAGCGCGATGCGCAACCGCGTTCCCTCGCTCTTGCCGGGCGCCGGGGCGGATTCCGGTTCGCCCGCCGCGGGCAGTCCGCCGACCGACGGCAGCGGCAGCGGTGCGATCGGCTCGATCAGCGCGGGAAGTGACTCCAGTTCACGTGCCTTATCACGTACCGTGATCTCCATGCTGTCACCAGCAGTGACGAGACGCTTGGACTGGCCGTTCCGATCGGAGACCTGGACCACGGCCGGCCGGTAATTCACCTCGCTCTTGCCGGTCGGGGACATGCTGACCCGTAGTTCGGGCGCGCGCAGCACCTCGATGCGGACCGCGCCGTCGGCGAGACTGATCCGGCCGGCCGTGATGGTCGCCGACGCGACCGATTCCGGTCGCCCGTCGCGCTGCCGCACCGCGGTGTCGCTTCGGCCCATGATCTTTTCCGGTACGCCGAGCAGCGAGTCGCTGCCGGCCCCGATGACCGTGATGCGGTTGAGTTCGGCGGTCGACCGGGCCGCCTCGGCGTCGGTGGATCCGCAGGTCATGTCGGCGTTCCACCGGGCGTGGGCGGTCAGTTTCCCGTCGCCGGCCCGCAGCGGCCCGAACCGCTTCTCCCCGGTACGCCGTACCGTTGGGTGCTTGCTGCTCGGCGGCGCCTGCTGCACCACCAGGTCGTTCCGGGTGGAGGACCCGGCGACACGGCCGTCCAGGATTCGGGCGGCGGCCGCCGAGTTGACCGGGCCGTCGGCGATCAGGACGCTTCGGGCGTCACCGAGCCCGACTCCACCGATCGACTGCGGGGCGCGCTTGTCCTCGCGTACCCGGCTGATTTTGCTCTCTTGCGACCTCTCGGTGTTCGCAGCGACTGCGGTCCGCTGGCGTGTTCGCGGCGGAGTGGCTGCCCCATCGGCCGGAGCGGGGGTGACCGTCTTCGATCGGGCCGGGCTCGTTGCGACCGTGTCCGTGATCGCAAGCACCGAGGCGGCCGCGTCGTCGCCGTCCGGGTTCAGCGAGGTGACGGCTTGCTTCGCACCGGAAAGCAGGGCTGAGTCCTTCGGGGCCGACGCACCGGCGGCCCGGCCGGAACGCGCAGCATCGGCATCCTCGTCTGAGCCCGACGGGACGGCGCCCGGCGAGTCGGAGCCAGGCGAACCAGAACCAGAACCAGAACGTGACGAGCTAGAGCCTGTGGGGCCGGAGCCGGAGCCGGAGCCGGAGGAGCCGGAGCTGGAGCCGGAGCCTGACGAACCAGACCCCGAGGAGCCGGAGCCTGACGGATCGGCGCCCGACCGACCGGAGCCGGACCGGCCGGATCCCTGCGATCCGGAGTCCGACGGAACGGAGTCCGACGGGATGGCAGCCCGGCCTGACGGCGCTGTGTCGCCGGTCGATGGAGCGGCATCCGTGCCGCGCCGGTTGGCGGGAGATCCAGCATCCTCGCGGTTCTGGGACTCGTCGTCCCGGTGGGCGGCGCCTGCCAGCGGGCCGAGATCGAGGCGGTTGATTCTCAGCACCTCGGCTCCGGCCTGCGCGGCGAAGTGTTCGAAGCGCTCGCACGACGAGGGAGCGGGCGCGGCGAAGGCGGGCATCGGCGCAGTGAGCGTGCTCACGAATCCCAGCGCAACGACACTGGCGGCCACCGACCTGGCGGGGGTCATAGCAGTTCCTTTCCAGGCGTGCCGCCGCGGCGGCGTCAACTGACGGCTTCTACGGGACTGGCCAACGAAGGTCGATTGGGGCGGTTGCGCCACATCTATGCGACAACCCGCGCGGGTAGTTCAAATCCGGCATTTGGTACGGCTTGCTGGCCGCCGTAGGGTTGACCTCATGGGCATGCTGTGCGCGGTCAGTTTCAACCGGTATGGCCGCCTCTACTACCTCGACCCGAATGGGTTCACGCCGTCCGTCGGAGACCGTGTGCTGGTGCCGACCGACGACGGACCCGAGGTGGCGGAGTGCGTCTGGGCGCCGCAATGGGTCGACGAGGAGACGTCCGGTTTCCCCAAGGTGATCGGACTCGCCGACGACCAGGATCTGCGGCGCGACGAGCTGCTGCGCAAACGCAAGGCGGAGGCGAAAGTCGCCGCCAAGAAACTGATCAAGGCGCACGAGCTGCCGATGAAGGTGGTCGCGGTCGATCACGTCCTGGACCAGGGCGGCACCGGCAGCGCGCGGACCACGATCTACTTCACCGCGCCGCACCGGGTCGACTTCCGGTCGCTGGTCCGGGACCTCGGCGCGACCCTGCACTGCCGGGTCGAGCTGCGTCAGCTCTCAGCCCGTGACTCCGCGCGGGTGCAGGGCGGCATCGGCTCCTGCGGGCGGGACCTGTGCTGCGCCACGTTCCTGACCGACTTCGAGCCGGTCACCATCCGGATGGCCAAGGATCAGGATCTGCCGCTCAACCCGCTACGCATCTCCGGTGCGTGTGGTCGGCTGATGTGCTGCCTGAAGTATGAGCACCCGCTCTACCAGCAGTTCCAAGCCTCGGCGCCGGCCGTCGGCAGCCGGGTGACCACGCCGGAGGGCGACGGTCGTGTGGTCGCGCACAGCGTCCCGAAGGACTCGGTCGTGGTCCGCCTCGACGCTGACGGCTCCCGCTGCTCCTGCAGCCGGGCGTCGGTCTGCGCCCCGCGCCAGGCCCACGACGCCCACTACGGCGAGAGCTGAGCGCGGCGAGGGCTGAGCGCGGCGAAACGGCGGGGCTGAGCGCGGCGAGGATTGAGCGCGGCGGAAACGGCGAGGGAAGAGCGCGGCGAGGGCTGAGCGCGGCGAGGATTGAGCGCGGCGGAAACGGCGAGGGAAGAGCGAGGCGAGGGCTGAGCGCGCCGAAAGCGGAGGGCAGCGCGGCGAAGGCAGAACGCCGGCCCGGTGAAGACCGGTGGCCGCCGCCTCAGGGCGACTCGGCGAGCTTGTCGATCTGCTCGCGCAGCACTCGAATCGTGTTGTCGAGGTAGTCGGTGATCACGGCCATCTCGCGCTCGTCGTACTTCCCCATGAACTCGCCCATGGACCGACCCAGATCAGCGAAGATGCTGCCCACGTCCGGCGATTTGTCCGGGTTCGCAATCAGCAGCACCCGCCGCCGGTCCGTTGGATCGGGTTGACGTAGCACGTACCCAGCACGCTCTAACCGATCAACAATCGCGGTCAGCGCGGTGACGCCGACCCCCAACTCGGGCGCGAGTGCGCCGATCGGCATCGGCGCCCCGCGCAGGATCGCGCCGAGCGCCTTGTGCTCGGCCGCGCTGAGGCCGAGCCGGCGAGCGATCGCCTCATGGAACAGCACGATCGCCGTGCTCAACTCCCAGCCGTAGTCCCGCATCGCCCCGACCCCTTTACTTCACAACCTTGGATAGTCCATCGTAGTGGAATATCTGGAGGTTGCCATGAACGACGTGCTACGCCTCGGCCGCGACGCCGCAGTCTGGGCCGCCCGGTCCTACCGTCATCACTTCCCGCTCGTCTTCGGCCTATCGATCATCCCCACCGTGCAGCGCTTCGCGGTGGTCTACTGGAAGCCGCCCGCGCTGATCTCCATCACCACCGAAGTGCTGGTGACCGGCACCCGCATCCTGCTCGCCGTCCTGATCGTCCGAATCATGCTGGCCGAGATCGGCGTCGACCGGCGCACCGCCTGGTCCCGGCTGAAAGCGGCAATCGACAGCCGAAGGCGCGCCTTCTGGGCCAGTGGGCGCTGCTCGCGATCGCCTTCCTGATTTTCGACGTCCTGCTGAACGCCTTGGTCGCCACGACCGTCCCCGCCGACCAGCAGGCTGCCGTGACCGCAGTGATCGTCGCCGTCAAGAACCCGACCATCATCGCCTTCACCCTGCTCTGGATGGCCGGCATCGGCCGAACCCTGATCGCCGACCAGAGATCGCTGCAGCCGATCTAGGGCCGGACCGCCCGTGGCCCGGCCACGACGATCGGCTCCTCGATCCGGCGGACGGCGAGTGGCTCCTCGGGCCGGACCCAGGGAGCCTCCGGACCGCCCGCCGGATCGGCGGCCCAGCGATGACAGACCCGGTCCACCCCGAGCGCGTGAATGGTCAGCGTGCCATCGGCATCGATGTGCATGCGCAGAAAGCTCTTGCCGTCCTCGATGCTTTGGCCGGCGAACAACTCGTTCAGATTCACCCCGAACCGGCCGGAAATCAGCAGGTACAGCGCGCAGAGCTGGGTGGAGAGGATCGCGATCAGCGGCCCGTAGCCGACCGCGGCGATCACCAGCGGCCCTGGCCAGTGCCAATCCCGGAACGGCAACTGCAGCCACACCCAGGTGCCGCCGACGGCGAGCCCGATCTGGGCCAGACCATGCGCCACGCCGAGAATCCAGTGCCGCGCATGCTTGGCGGACGCCGCTTCCGGCGGCTTAGCGAACAGAATCGTGCCAGCCATGATCAGTACGAGCATGAGCACCAACGGGATACTGAAGAGCCGCTGGATGTTCCCGCCCTGACTGGCCGCCCCCGCCATCGCCAGCATCGTCAACGTCTGGATGATCCCGAGCATCGTGGCGAACCCGGCGTTACGGCGCGGCAGGCGGTGGAAGACACCCCAACCCCAACGGCGCGAGGTGGGCTCGTCGGGGAAACGGGCCACCAAATCGTACGCCCGGCTGCGGCTCTTACTCCGGGTCAGCGTCTCTTTCGGCGGAACGGTGATCTGCCCCGGAAGATTCTGGGTGCCCAGCGTGTACGCCCCGCCGCCCCCGCAGGTGATCAACTCCCGGTCGTCCCCGGTGTACCGCGCGTAGTGGTGCAGATCGCCGGAGACCAGCACCCGCACGTGCGCCTGAGTCGGGGCCAGGATGGTCCGGATGAAGTAGTCGACCGCGTCATACGCCTCTGGCTCGTCGACAGCCTTCACCCAGGTCGGCGACGGGGTCATCAGGATGATCCGGTCGTCCGGCCCGACCTCCCGGGCCGCCTTCTCGAAGTACAGCAGTTGTGGATCGTCGATGTACGCCCCGAACTGCTCGTCCACCGCGAACAGCCACCAGTCCGCCGGCAGTTTCACCGCGAAATACGACCGCCGCTGCTCGGTGCGCCACCCGCCGATGTGCCCGTCCTTCCGCCGCGCGAAAAGCCGGAGGAACGCGGTCAGCCCGTCGTACCAATCATGGTTTCCCGGAAGCGCGAAGAGCGTGGGCCGCGGCGCCCCGGCCGGCGCCTCCGGCAAGGCCGCGCGGTACGGGCCCTTCATCCTGTTCTCATAGCCGTCGCCGCTGGCCAGGGGATAGACCTGGTCACCGCCCATCAGCAGCAGGCGCCCGCGTGGCAGCTGGTCGCCGTCGACGGTCAGCTCAGGCTGGGCCAACAGGTACGCCACCGAATAGGTCGCGTCGAACCCGTCCCCGAGGTCGGCGACGTAATCCAGCCAGATGTCGCCGTCGGCCGTCGCGGAGTGATCGAAGAACTCGCCATCCAGCGCATTCTGCAGCTCACGCTTGTCCAGATAGGCGCCGAACAGGATCGCGAGCAGGGCTCGCAGCCCGGTGTTGAGCAGCAGCAACGGCGCCAGCCAGCCGATCGGGCCTTTGGGCGTGAAGCCGAGCTCCTGAGGATCCAGGGTGCGCGGTCGGTTGGGCACGGTCTGTTCAGACTCAACGGGGCGCTGCCGGGGAGCGATTGCCACGCCCTGCACATTAGTCAGGGGGTACGACATCAGACGTCCCTGCGAGGCGTGGATCGTCGATGTCGTACACTGGCTCTCGTTGCCGCCTTAGCTCAGTCGGCTAGAGCGACGCACTCGTAATGCGTAGGTCGACGGTTCGATTCCGTCAGGCGGCTCCATACGAAAGCCCAGGCCAAATGGCCTGGGCTTTCGTCATCTACCGGTCCCGGTCACTTCACCTTGAGCTTGATCGCCGCGCTGGTCACGGTCGCGTTGTAGGCGCTACCCGCGACCACCACCCGCAGCGTCCAGGTGCCGCGCTTGAAGGTCCGCGTGAACGAGTAGGCCCCACCGGCCACCGTCTTGCCCGTCGTGACCGTCACCCAGCGGGTGCCCGCCTTGCGCTGCAGTGTCACCTTGACGCCGGAACGACCGGGCTTCGCCGTACCGGAGAGTTTGACCTTGGTTTTGGTCTTGTTCGCCTTCAGCGTGACCGTGTAGCGGACAGTGACCGCCGCCGCGGCCGATGTGGCCGGCCACATGCCGGCCGAACCGGTGTACCGAACCCGGTACGCCGTGGTGGTGGACGGTTTCACCGCGGCCCGCCACACTCCCTTGGCGTCGGTCCGCGTCGACAGGACGTAACTCCAGGTGGTCTTCCCGGCCGGCCGCTGCTCCAGGACCACCGCGGTGTTGGTGACCGCGGTTCGGCCGCCGCGCAGGATTCTGCCGCTGAGGGTGGCGGGTTTGCCGGAACTGACTGCGATCGGTGACGCGGTCAGGGGGAGCGCGGTCGGGGTGAGGGTGGTCGTGAGTTCCGCGCTGTCGCCCAGTGCGCTGGTCGCGCGCACCCCGATGGTGTACGCCCGGCGGATGTCCAACTTCGTCAACTCGAGCGACCGAGCTGTCGCGGGCAGCGTCGTCTCGGTGCCCGGCGTGACCCGGACGATCCAGCCGGTGACCGGCGTCTCCCCGGTCTTGCCGCGCCGTTCCCACACCAGCTTCGCGGTGCCGTTGCCGCCCGCCGCCGAGACGCCGACCGGTGCCGACGGCCGGTTCGCCGGCAGCACCTGCCAGGGGATGGTGGCCGTGACCGTCTCACCGTCGGCGTCGGTAACCGTCACCAGTGTGGTGCCTGATCCTTCGGTGGTGGGGATCCCGGAGATGGATGCGACGTAGGTGCCGGTGGCCGGCTGCCGCACCGAGACGGTCAGGCCGTCGGGCACCCCGGTGACGGTCACCTTCAACGAGTTGTAAGGGTCGGCCATGTGGTCCGACATGTCGTTGACGGTGACGCTGTAGTTGCCGAGGGCTCCGGCACCCAGCTGCATGTTCATCGCGGCCGGCGCCGACTGGATGACCGGCGGGCCCTTGACCACCCACCACATCAGTTCCCGGTCGGTGTTGCCGTCCGGGTCGGTCACGATGATGTTGCTCGGGTAGTCGCCCCTGGTCGTGGGGGCGCCGGTGATGAGGCCGTTCGCGTCGATCGTCACGCCGGGCGGCAGGTTGATGGCGCTGAAGGTCATCGGCTGGCCCTGCGGCTCCCGGGCACTGACCTGGATGCGGACGGTCTCGCCGAGGCGCGGGCTCGGCATGCTGTCACCGAAATTGTCGAGCTGTGGCGCGCCGAACGCTCCGGTGGAGCCGTCGACCCCGGCGGCGAGCCAGGCAGCGTTCACCGCACGGCGTTCCGCGCTGTCCGGGCCGTACAGATCGGCGGCCGCGAGCATGGTGGCGTCCCGCGCGCCGGCGAAGTCGGTGTTCGACACCATGTAGATGTTGAGCGCGCGGTACCAGATCTGGGCGGCACGGTCGTTGCCGATCCCGGTGACGGGTGCGGCGCCGTTGCACGGCGTGCTGTCTCCCCACTGCGAGTCGCCGCTGCCCACGGCCAGGTTGTAGAAGAACTTGTTGCCGATTCCGGCCGAGTGGTGGACGTCGAGGTCCTTGACCGTCGGTGACCAGCAAGAGGCCGACTTGCCGTCCCGGTCCGGTTCGTCCATCCGGCGCAGTGCTGGGTCGCGGGCTCCGGTCCCTTCGCCCACCAGGTAGTCCGGTGCGTCGGCCGGGTTGTTCACCCAGAACTCGACCAGGGTGCCGAAGATGTCGCCGGTGGCCTCGTTCAGGCCGCCGGACTCGCCGCTGGAGACCAGGTTGGCGGTGTGCTGGACGAGCCCATGCGCCGTCTCGTGCGCGACCAGGTCGACGGTCGTGAACGGCCGGCCCGCGGGGGTGCCGTCACCGAAGTACATGCAGCCGCAGGCTCGGCTCCAGGAGGCGTTGGCCCAGTCGATGCCGTGATGCACGTACGCGGTCAGGCCCTTGCCGTCGTTGCCGACACCCGAGCGGCCGAACGTCTCCTTCAGGTAGTCCCAGGTCTTGGCCAGGCCGTAGTGCACGTCGACGGCGGCCGTGGCTCGGTCGCCGCGGGTGCCGTCGCCCCACACGTTGTCCGCGTCGGTGAACTCCCCGAACTCCTTCGGAGCGAGGTGCGAGTAGTTCCGGTTCTGAGCGTCACGCACGGTGGTGCCGCCGCGTGCCGGGTCGACCAGCCGGTACGTCCCGTCGGCCTGCCGAGTGGTGCCCAGCGGCACCTGACCGGCATGCAGGCCGTGCCCGCGGCCCTCGTCGGCGTGGTGCACCTCGTCCCAGGTGCGCCGGATCGCCCCGGTGGTGGCGTCGACGATCACCACTTTCCCGCCGGACGTCACCTCCCACGCGAGCACCGGCTTCCCGTCGAAGGCGTCGATGACCTTCCGCGCCTTCCCACCGGAGGCCACCGAGATCGCCTTCTGCCGACCGATCTTGGCCGTGATCGGAACGTCGATCACCTGTGATTGCGCCACGGTGGCGCCACTGAATCGGCCGGCCGCACTCGTGTGAACCACGAAGTCGCCGCCGAGCACCGGAAGGCCCGCGTGCGTGCGCTCGAACCGGACATGCCGGGCCCCACTCGCCTCCAGCACGGTGTCGACCGGGCGGTACTGCTCGTTCGGTGCCGACCGGATCGCTGCGCCGTTGCGGCGAATCGCCGTCCGGGCCTCAGCGGTCAACCGGGTCGGGCTGATCGATCTATCCGGAGGAACGGACGCGGCCGGCGATGGTTCCAGCGACGCGGGGACGGCCGGGGCCGTCTCGGTCCAACTGGCCCGCGTTTCGTCTGCAGTGCCCTCCCGGGTCACCGCGACTGCCACTCCGGTCCCGGTCAGGACCACCATGGCGGTAAATGCGATCAGGGCACGGCGACGCCGGACTGCCATCCTCTGTTCCCCCGTCGATCATCGATAGCGGTGGAACGATACCGGATCGACGGGGGTTGTGCCTGTCTACACAGGACGCTTCAGAGCCGGCGACAGAGCGATCGACACGATCAGCAGCACCGCCACGGCGAGCAGGCCCCGCAGAACCGTGACGTGGTCACCGAGGAGCCCGATCAGCGGCGGCCCGCCGAGGAACGCGCAGTATCCGATCGACGCGACCACACTGACCCGGGCGGATGCTTTGGCCGGCTCGTCCGCGGCGGCGCTCATCCCGACCGGGAAGCCCAGCGAGGCGCCGAGACCCCAGAGCAGGGCGCCGGCGAACGCCAGCGGGGTCGCCGCACCGAACACGAACAGCACCAGGCCGGCCAGCGCCGTCACCGCCAGCACGCGGAGCACCGGGACCCGGCCGTAGCGGTCGAGCAGTGCCGGGCCGAACCAGCGGCCGATCGTCATGGCGGCCAGGAAGACCGCGAACGCCAGCGTGCCGACCGCGGCCGAGGTGTCGTAGTCGTCGATCATCGCGACGCTGATCCAGTCGATGCCGGCGCCCTCGGTGAACGCGAAGGCCAGCACGAACACGCCGATCAGCAGGGTGCGCGGCTCACGCCAGGACGCGAGCGCACCGCCGAGCCCGCCATCCGCCCCGGACGGCGACGAGGGCTCCTCGTCGTCCGGCAGGAACCCGCGCACGGCGGTGACCACGGCGACCGTGACCAGGATGCAGGCGATGGTCACGTGCGCGGTGACCGACAGGCCCACCGCCACCGCGCCCGCCCCGATCAGCGCGCCCGCGACCGTGCCGACGCTGTACCCGGCGTGGAACCGCGGCATGATCGACCGTTCGATCCGCCGTTCCACCAGCGCACCCTGCACGTTCATCGCCACGTCCCAGGCGCCGGTGGCGAATCCGTACAGGTAGAGGCCGATGATGACCGGCACGACCCCGAACTGGTAGCCGACGGCCACCACGGCGAGCGCCACGCCGAGCAGCACGGCCATCACGCCGACCGTCCGCCGCGACCCGAACCGCCCGACGATGTGCCCGGCCAGCGGAAGCGAGGTGATCGAGCCGACCGCGATGGCCAGCAGCACCAGCCCGAGCCGGGACGGACTGAGCTCGAGTTCGTCGCGGATCTGCGGGATGCGGGCGGCGAAGCTGGCCATGGCCACGCCGAGGAAGGTGAAAACGACATAGACCGCGCGCGTGGAGGCCCGCAGGTCGGTCGCGACGACTGTGCTCAAGTGCGCCCCGTTAATCGTGAGGAAGGTTCGCAGAAGACGGTATCTAAACTTCAGGCGTGCTGGAGGAGCCGGAGTGGGACGTCGCGGTGATCGGGGCGGGGCCGGCCGGACTGTCGGCGGCGCACGCGGCGGCCTCGGCCGGGGCCCGGGTGGTGGTTCTGGAACGCGCCGAGCACCCCCGCTACAAGACCTGCGGCGGCGGATTGCTCGGGACGTCGCTGCGGATCAGCGCGGAGCGCCTCGCCGTGCCCGCCCGCGACACGATCAACGCGGTCACCTTCACCCATGACGGCCGGCGCGAGTTCACCCGCCGATCGCCGGGCGAGCCGGTGGTCACCATGGTGCGGCGGGCCGATTTCGATCACGCCTGGTATCAGGCCGTGGTTGCGCTGGGCGCGACAGTCCGGCAGAACAGCCTGGTCCGGGCCGTTTCCCAGAGCGAGCGTACGGCTACCGTCAGCCTGGCCGACGGCAGCGACGTGACCGCCCGGGTGGTGATCGGCGCCGACGGTTCGGCCGGGGTGAGCACCCGGCACGTCGGCGTCACCTTCGACCAGCAGGACCTCGGCCTGGAGGTGGAACTGGCCGCCTCCCCGGCGGACCGGTCCGGCTGGCGTGGCCGTCTCCTGCTCGACTGGGGCCCGGTCCCCGGCTCGTACGGCTGGGTCTTCCCGAAGGACGACCAGCTCACCGTCGGCGTGATCATGGAAAAGGGCCGCGGTGCCGACACCCGCCGGTACCTGAGCGATCTCGTCGCCCGGCTTGGTCTCACCGAGCACCCGGTGCTGCGCGAGTCGGGCCACTTGACCCGCTGCCGTACCGCGAACGCCCCGCTGCGCCGCGGCCGTGTCCTGCTCGCCGGCGATGCGGCCGGTCTGCTCGAGCCGTGGACCCGCGAGGGGATCAGCTACGCCCTGCGCTCCGGCGCCTGGGCCGGTACGGTCGCCGCGAACGGCGGTGACCTGAGCGCGTACGACCGGATGGTGACCGAGCGACTGGCGCCGGAGATGGCCGCGGGCCGCCGGCTGCTGGGACTCTTCGGCAGGCATCCCGCGCTGGTGCACGCGGCGTTCGCGAGCCCGCTCGGGTGGCGCGCGTTCACCGGCTTCTGTCGTGGGGAGATCTCGATGGCGCGGGTGCTTCAGGCTCGTACGCTGCGGGTGGCCGTGAGTGTGCTGGGCGGCCGGCGCGCTCCTGCGCGGCCGGCCACCGACTAGCTGCTTCTCAGGAGCGCAGTTGCCACGGCGCCCATTGCACCGGAGCGGCGAATCCGCCGCGCCGGGCGTCCCGGGCCCCGGCCGCGGAGAGCGGCCCCTCCCGGTCCGACTTGACTCCGGTGCCGATCAGCCTGGTCTCGAACCAGGATCCACTCATCCCACGACGGACACGTTCCCAGAGCCCGCCCTCGATCAACGCGGCGACGTGGGTCTGCAACATACTCGTCAGTTCTCTCGGATCCTCACCGCAGACGTCACAGGCACAGGCCGGCAGGGATTCCTCCCACCACCGGCCGAGACGCAGGATCAGTCCGGGATCGGTGAAATGGATCGCCAGCGGTGCCGCGGTGGGCACGCGGGGGATGAGCCGGACGGTCCGCACGAGCGCGTCATCGAGCCCGAGCGGTTCTTTGCTTTCCCGGCGCTCCACCTGGTAGCGCTCGGTGAGCTCGTCCAGCAGGTCGTCGGCCGCATCGTGCAGGATCGCGAAGCGGTCGGTGTCGGTGGCGTGCGCGTAGCCGTCCACCAGTGCAGTATGCCGCGCTCGGCCCGCGACACCCTGCTCCTCCGGAACTATCGGAATCATTCGAAACCGAAGTCCCCGGCTTTGACTCCGGCGACGAACGCGTCCCACTCGCCCTTGGTGAAGGTCAGTGGCGTGCCCCCGGGCTGCTTGGAATCGCGGACGAGGTACCGGTCTCCGACCTTGGCAACCTCGACACAGGCCCCGCTTGAACACTGACCGCTACGACGCCAACCTGGCCCATCCGTCGGTTTGATCATGTGTGTGCACCTCCGTGACGGTTCGGTTACACGGTAAGCGAATGTGACGAACCAGTCGGATGAGTGAAAACGAAACGGCGCCGCTTATCACCTCAAATGTGAGGTATGCGGCGCCCGTTCGGCATGGTGCACGAATTTTGTGAGTATTTTTGACCGGCCCGCTCTGCCGAAATATGAATGCGCAGAGCGGGCGGCTGACGACGTCAGAAGCGGAACTCGCCCGCGGTGACACCCTCGACGAACGCGTCCCACTCAGCCTTGGTGAAGCTGAGTGTGGCGGCGTCGGGGTTCTTCGAATCGCGAACCAGGTACTGGTCGTCGACCTTGGCAACCTCGACGCAGGTTGACGTTCCGCAGCGGCTGCTCTTTCGCCATGCGGGCACGTTCATCTCTCCCATTGTGGACCTTCCACGGTTTTAGGCGCCGCGCCGGCCAAGGCCGCCACGGCCTTGGTTTTATCGGGTGTCCCTGGGCGGCACATCGGTTGCGCCGCCTTCCAGGATCTCTATCTGCCGCCGGATGAATTCGATCGTGTCTGCCTCATCGGCGACCTCTTTCCAGACTCTGTCGTAGCGAGCCCGGTGCTTCGCCGTAATGTCATGATCTTCGATCATTTCGTCGCTCAGTCCGGTTTCCCGGTAGAGCACTTCGCCCTCGCCCAGTACGAGGAGGTCGAAACTCGCGTTGTTGGTCACCGAGGCTTCCAGCGAGAACGGCACCATCCGGATCCGGATCGTCCCGGCCTCGGCCCGTTCCACGAGGTCACGCAACTGCTCGGCGAACACCGCTGGTCCACCGATGGTGCGCCGCAGCACCGACTCGTCGACCATCAGCAGGAACGGCACGCCCTCGTCGAGGCGGGCGCGCATCGCATCGCGGCGCAGGGTCCGGGCCCGCAGGCGCGCCTCGCGCTGGTCCTCGCCGAGCTCGTCCTCGAACAATGCCATCAAGGCGTTCGAGTAGCCGGTGGTCTGCAAGGGCCCCGGAATGTAGTAGATCGAGTACGACCGGATCTCCGCGGCCTCATTCTCGTATTCGATCAGCTTACGAGAGGCGTCGGTGAGATATTCGCGGAATTCCGGTGCCTGATACCAGGCCTGCCGCTGCCGGGTGCGGGCGATGCGGGTGTCGGCGAGCAGTGAGGCGACGGTCGCCCGGTCCTTGATCCCGAGGAAATTGAGCAGCGGCTTCAGATCATTCGGGGAGATGCTGACATCCCCGTTCTCGATCCGGATCACCTTGCTGAGCGACCACTCCATCTCCTCGGCGACCTGCATCTGCGTGAGGTCGGCCCGCTCTCGCGCTTCACGAAGCGCGAGTCGCACCCGTCGGCGCGCGATGGTAGGCGAGTCGCCCTCAGCCATGAGTCCTTCATCGTCGAAGTTCGTGGTTACGTCGAGTAGCTTGATTACCGGGAGTAGCAGTGATCCTGCTATCTGCTACCTCGCTGACTGCTAGTTGGCAGGCAGCGAGGTCGCCGACATCTTAGATTACTGTCCTATCAGAACGACAGGTGCAAGGTAGTGGTTTTGATCGAATAGAGACTTCACCCGAGAGGTCTTCGCGTATGAGCAGGTCAGACGGCGGCTTGCGGAATGCGGAACGGGGTGCCTCGGGCGTCCTCCATGGCCCGGCGCAGAGCGCGGCTCACTTGGTTGAAGACACGCTCATCGGCTGACGAGAAGAGCACCACAGCCTCGCCCCGGTGCTGCGCGTGCAGCTCCCAGTGCCGGGGCTGCCGCCAGGTGGCGGCTACAGCGGGTGTGGCGAGCGCCAGAAAGGCGACGACGTACAGAGCCGGGTCGGCGAGCAGGGTCCAGCCGGCGACCGCGGCGAACAGGGTGCATCCGGCGAGAGCCGGAGCGAAGGGGCGCACGCGCGCCGGCGCCTGAACCCGGCCGACATTGCGCAGATGCTGAACGTGAAAAACCAAACGCCCTGAGGCGGTGTGCCAGACGAACTGGTCGTTGGTCACCATGGCGTCGGCCGCGTCGTAATAGGTGCGTGTGCGCATGGCGAACTCCTCTTCACTTTTCCTTGCGAGGAGGAGAAGAGCGGGCCACCATTGGCGCGAGAGACCACCCCGCCTCGCTCGAGCGGCAACGACCGGAGACAGTGAAGCCGGGAGCCGCCAGAGGCGGACAACGGCACCCGTTTGCCGCCGGGTGCCGTTGTTTGTCTCTCCCTCCAACTCCGCCCTTTTGTTGCTCTACCGTTAGTAGAGCACGCCACCCTGCTGACCGCCACCACTCAATCTGCCATGTTGCAGACTGCGTACAAGCTCCTAGGTCAGGCCGCAGGTGACCGGTCTTACCCGCGAGGTCGCGTTTCGGGCTCGACGGCACCGGGTAGGCCATCTGCGGAACCGCGACGAACCTGTATTTCCGCAGGTAGGAGGGCGAGAAGCGGATGGAGAGCCGATTGAGTGTCGCGGGCCAGGCGGTGCAGCCGATATTGGTGATGTTCCCGCTCGGTCTCTTCGCTATGGCCGTAATGTTCGATATGGCGGACTTGCTGGGTGGCCCTAGCATTCTTGGCGCACTGGCCTACTGGAACCTCGTTGCCGGCCTGTTCGGCGGCGTGCTGGCTACCCTGGCCGGTGCCGTCGACGTGATGTTCGTGCGCCATTCCGGCGCGCGTCGCCTCGGCGTATTGCGAGGCCTGCTCAACATGGGCGTACTGGTGATCTTCACGGTCATCCTGATGCTCCGGGTCCGTGATCCGGAGCGGGTTGTGAGCGGCGGATTGTTCTTCGTCGAATTGCTCGCCCTCGCGGTCGCCGGATACGGCGCCTGGTTCGGCGGCAAAATCGCGACCGGTCACGTGCCGGCGTTTGCCCGCGCCGCTGCCGGGAACCGGAACTACTGACGGCGTTGAATGCCGGGTAGAAATCCGGAAGGAGCACACACGATGACCGCATCGATCAAGGGGAAGCGCGTGGCTTTCCTGGCGACCGACGGCGTGGAAGAGGTCGAGTACACCGAGCCGCGCAAGGCCGTCGAGGCGGCCGGTGGAACGGCGGAACTCGTCTCGATCAAGACCGGTGAGATCCAGGCCGTCAACCACATGGACAAGGCCGGCACGTACCGCGTGGAGAAGAGCGTGCAGGAGGCCGACGCGGGCGAATACGACGCGCTCGTCCTGCCCGGCGGCGTCGCGAACCCCGACTTCCTGCGCATGGACTCGGACGCGGTCCGCTTCGTCCGCGACTTCTTCAACGCGGGCAAACCGGTCGCCGCGATCTGCCACGGCCCGTGGACGCTGGTCGAGGCCGGCGTCGTCGACGGCCGCACGCTGACGAGTTGGCCCAGCCTGCGCACCGACCTGGTCAACGCCGGCGCCACCTGGGTGGACGAGACCGTCTACGTCGACGAGGGCCTGATCACCAGCCGTAACCCCGACGACCTGCCGGCCTTCTGCGAGGCGGTCGTCGAACGCATCGCGGCCCGTCAGCCCGCCTAAAATCAAAACACTTCGGGGTACGCCTACGAAGAAGTCTTGTGGCGCACGGCCCGGGCCGTGCGCCACAACCATGTCCCGCCGCCGCCGGGCATAAGCACGGGGTCTTCCGGGCTCGCGGGCTCCGCCCGCTTCGCCCGGTCAGCTTGTCCTGGAGGCGGCCGCGGCGGCCCACTCCTCGTCGGCGGCCTTCTTCAGGGCCATGCCGTCCTTGCCGTTGTAGCGGACCAGCTTGGGCAGAGCGGCGGCCAGGACCGCGGTGCCGGCCACGCAGAGGACACCGCCCAGCCAGATGGCGCCGGGCACGCCGAGCGACGTACGCGCCATGGCGCCGGCCCGGAGTTGACCCAGCAGCGGGCCGGTCGTGTAGGACAGCATCTCGATCCCGGCCAGACGTCCGCGCAGGTGGTCGGGGATGGTCTGGTTCCAAATGATCATCCGGAAGATGCCGGAGATCATGTCCGCGGCGCCGGCGAAGGCCAGGCAGAACAGGGTCAGCCAGAGCGTGCCGGACAGGCCGACACCGATGATGCCGACTCCCCAGAGTCCGGCGGCGACCAGGACCATCAGGCCGTGCCGGTGGACCCGTGCGGTCCACCCCGACCCGACCGTGGCCAACAGCGAACCGACGGCGGGCGCCGCGTAGAGCAGACCCAGGACGCTGGGGCCGCCGAGTTTGTCGGCGAGGAACGGGTACAGCGCGGAGGGCATGCCGAAGAACATCGCGTTGATGTCCACCAGGTACGTGCCGAGCAGCTCGGGGCGGGACTTCGCGTACTTCAGGCCGGTGACCACGCTCTTCAGCGAGGGACGGTCGGCGGCGGGGGGCGGCGGGACGGCTCGCACCAGGCTCAGGCAGATCAGCGAGACGGCGAAGGTGATCAGGTCGAACGCGTACACCCAGGCCAGGTCGAAGTTGGCGAGCAGGATGCCGGCCAGTGGCATGCCGAAGAGCTGGGCGAACTGCATGCCGAGCGACTGCAGCGACATGGTGGCCGGCAGCTGCTCCGGTTTCACCAGGCGCGGGATCATCGCGTCGAGCGCCGGGCGCTGCAACCCGGCCACCGCGGCGGTGAGAAACGCCGCGACGTAGAGCAGCCAGAGGTGCGGCTCCTCGGAGAGCGAGTTGAACAGCAGGATGCCGCAGATCAGCGCCAGCGCCGCCTCACTGCCCCGGACCAGTAGCCGGCGGTCGATGTAGTCGGCGAGCGCACCGCCGACGAACGACATGATCAGCAGTGGGGCGAGCTCACAGACGCCGATCAGGCCGACCATCAGCGGGTCGTCGGTCAGCTTCGCCACCTGGAACGGGATGGTGACGTAGCTGATGAACGAGCCGAAGGCCGTGACCACACCGCCGATGAACACGAGCCGGAAGTCCCGGGACGTGCGCAACGGGGTCAGGTCCAGCGCGAACCGGCGTCTGCGGGATGTCACGTCGGGCAATCCTGCCTGAGGGCACCCTTACCCGCATCGGGATTTTCGTCTCGCCCGGTTACTTCATGACGAGCCGGCCGGTCTCCCGGAACGTCGCGAGGTCGGCCAGCGCCTCGTCGATGATGAAGGACTTGCCGCTGGGCAGGGCGTCGAGCGGGAAGAAGCCGGCGTCCACGCTCTCCTCGGTCTGCCGGACCAGTTCGCCCTCCCATGAGTGCACCACGAACGTCATCAGCACCTGCTGGTACGTGTGCCGGTACTCATTCGTGTAGGTGTACGCCGTGTAGAACGCGTACGGCGTGAGCGAGGTGGCCCGCAGCCCGGTCTCCTCCCACAGCTCCCGGACCGCGCACGCCTCCATGCTCTCGCCGAGCTCCATGGCACCGGCCGGGATCGCCCAGCGCAGGTTGTCGGACCGCTGAATCAGCAGCAACCGGCCCTGCTCGTCGAGCACGACGGTGCGTGCCCCGACGAAGAAGATCGTGTCGGTGTCCCCGACACTCGCCCGAACCCGGCCCAGGTAAGACTCAGCCCACGTCAACGCCACACGACGACATTAGTCAAGCAGACTTCTTGGCGGGCCTCTTGGCGGGCGTGGTTTTGCTCGCGGCAGCGGTCTTCGTCGATTTGGCGGCGGTCGTCTTCTTCGCCGCGGTGGCCTTCTTGGCGGGAGCCGACTTCTTGGCCGGCGCCGCCTTCTTCGCCGGCTTGGCGTCCGAGTCGTCCTCGCCGCGTGCCTTGCGGGCCCGTTCCACCGAGGCCTTGAGCGCCGCCATCAGGTCGATCGCCGCGGCCGGCTCCTCGTCGGCCTCCTCCGGCTGGACCACCTCGCGGCCCTCGACCTTGGCGTCGATGACCTCCTGGAGCGCGGCCCGGTAGTTGTCGGTGAAGTCGTCGGCCTTGAAACTGCCGGCCATCGAGTCGATCAGCGAGCTCGCCATGGCCAGCTCGGCCGGGCGGGTCTCGATGTCCTCGTCCAGGAAACCGAAATCCGGGGTACGCACCTCGTCGGGCCACATCATCGTGTTGAGCACCAGAACGTCGTCGCGGACCCGCAGGGTGGCCAGCTGCTCCCGCTGCCGGATCGCGATCTTGACGATGGCCACCCGGTCGGCGTCGCGCAGGGCGTCGCGGAGCAGCACGTACGGCTTGGCGGCCTGACCCTCGGGCTCGAGGTAGTAGGCCTTGGCGAAGAGGATCGGATCGATCTGTTCGGCCGGGACGAATTCCAGCACGTCGATCGCGCGGGACGTGCTCAACGGCAGATCGGCGAAATCCTCATCCGTCAAGATCACCATTTCGCCGCCGCCGATGTCGTATCCCTTGGCGATGTCGTCGTAGCTGACCACCTCGCCATCGACCGAGCAGGTGCGCTGGTACTTGATCCGGCCACCGTCGGTGCGGTGCACCTGGTGGAAGCGGATGTCCTTCTCCTCGGTGGCCGAATACAGCTTCACGGCGATCGACACCAGGCCGAACGAGACCGCACCCTTCCAGATCGCACGCATGGTCGCACCCTCCGTGTCAGGACCCCTGATCAGAATGGCATTACTGAGACGCCTGCGTAAGGTGAACGCTTCTGCCTATGGTGATCGGGTGCCGGGTCCACCCCTGTCCCCGATGCTCGCCACGGCGGGCTCGTTGCCGACCGGAGACGGCTGGACCTACGAGTTCAAGTGGGACGGCGTACGCGTACTCGCGCTGTTCGGCGGTGGTGCCCCGGAGCTGTTCGCGCGTTCCGGAGCACTCGTCACCGCGGCGTACCCGGAGATCGCCGGCCTGCATCTGCCCGAGGGGACCCTGCTCGACGGCGAGATGGTCGTCTTCGACGCCGAGGGGCGGCCGTCGTTCACCGCGCTGGCCGAGCGGATGCACGTCCGCGACAAGAACCGGGCGGCCCGGCTGGCGGTCACGGCGCCGGTGACGTACCTGATCTTCGATCTGCTCTTCCTGGACGGCATGGATTACACCGGCCTGCCCTACCTGGCCCGCCGCGAGCGGTTGGAGGAACTCGACCTGGGCGGCGGCAGTTGGATGGTGCCGCCGTCGTTCGGGGACGGCCCGGCCACCGCGGCGGCCGCCCGGGAGAACCGGTTGGAAGGCGTGATGGCCAAGCGCACCGACTCGGTCTATCTGCCGGGGCGGCGTTCGCCGGACTGGGTCAAGGTGAAGTTCGACCGGACCGGGGACTACGTGATCGGCGGCTGGCGTCCGGGCGCACGGAAGCTCGGCGGGCTGCTGGTGGGCGTGCCGACACCGGACGGGCTGGCGTTCCGCGGGCGGGTCGGCGGTGGGATCGGTGCGGCGGCGGAGCAGGAACTGCTGTCCCGGCTGGGGCCGCTGGCGGCCGGTGATTCGCCGTTCGTGCCGGGCGCGGTGCCGCGGGAGGATTCCCGCGGGGCGCACTGGGTACGCCCGGAACTGGTGGCCGAGATCCGCTACGGCAACCGCACGCCGGACAAGCGACTGCGGTTCCCCCGGTTCCTCCGGCTGCGCGACGACAAAGCGGCCGACGAGTGCGCGGAGGAGGGCGACGATGGCTGAGCCGGCCCGCGGCGGAAGACCGAAGAGGGAGCGCTTCACCGTCACCGTCGACGGTCGCGATCTGGAGGTGTCCAACCTCGACAAGCTGATGTATCCGGCGGCCGGATTCACCAAGGGCGAGGTGATCGATTACTACACCAGGATCGCCCCGGTGCTGCTGCCGCACCTGCGCGACCGGGCGGTCACCCGGATCCGCTTTCCCAACGGCGTCGAGGGCGCCCACTTCTTCGAGAAGAACAAGCCGGGGGGTACGCCGGACTGGGTCCGCCTCGAGACGCTTCCGGTGCCCGGCTCGACGAAGAGCCGGGAAACCATCGACTTCGTGGTCGTCGACGACCTGCCCACCCTGGTCTGGCTCGCCAACCTCGCGGCGATCGAGCTGCACACCCCGCAGTGGCGGATCGGCGCCGACCCGGACCTGATGGTCGTCGACCTCGACCCGGGCGCGCCGGCCGGGCTCAAGGAGTGCTGCGCGGTGGCGACCCTGATGCGGGACCGGCTCGCCGAGGACGGGATCGACGCCTACCCCAAGACGTCCGGGAAGAAGGGGATGCAACTGTGCTGCCCCGTCTCCGGCACGCAGAACGCCGAGGTCGTCTCGGCGTACGCCAAAAAGGTCGCGGACGAGCTGGCGGCGCTCGTGCCCGGCTCGATCACCGCGAAGATGGCGAAAGCCATTCGCCCCGGCAAGATCTTCATCGACTGGAGCCAGAACAACGCGGCGAAGACGACCGTGACGCCGTATTCGTTGCGGGCGGGCGAACGGCCGACCGGTTCCGCGCCGCTGACCTGGGACGAGGTCATCGCGATGGCGACCGGCGAGATGGCGGCCCGCCAGTTCGGGGCCGGTGAGGTGCTGGAACGCGCCGAGCAGCACGGTGACCTGCTCGCCGATCTTCTTCACCACGGACCAGCGGTACCCACAGTTTGATCGACTCCGATACAGTGCCGTCGCATCCTTCTCAAGCGGGGGTTCCACTGTGGGCGTTCTCCGTGGCGCCGCGATCGCGGCGTTCTCCATCTCTCTGGTCCTCGGGACCGCGGCTCTGGCCTCGGCAGACGAAGCCGACACGCAGGGCCCGACCGTCCAGATCCGCTGGGGCGTGCCGGCGGCGCCGAACGTGATCGGCAAGGGTTTTCAGACCCTGCAGACCGACATCTCGGACCCGTCCGGGGTCGACCAGGTCAGCTGGTTCGTCGACGGCGCGTTGCGCTCCCACGATCGGTACCTGCACTACGACTTCGGTGCCACCCAGCGCACCGCCGAGATCGAACTCTGGGCCACCGACGTCGAGGGCAATCAGACCGTGACGAAATTCCCGGTCACCGTCGACGCGACCCCGCCCAAGCTCACCGCGGTCAAGCCGGCGGCCAACAGCCGGGTCCGGGGCAAGCCGGTGACTGCGACGATCACCCTCAGCGATCTCTCCCGGGACATGTACGTCATACCCGAGAGCAACCTGGCGAAGCCGCTGCGTGCCGCGCCGTGGACGGCGAAGTTCCCGATCTACGACGACGGCCGGTACCGGCTCGGCTGGTGGGTCTACGACGCCTGGGGCAACCAGGCGGTGGTCTACCAGAGCCTCGTCGCCGACAACACCGGGCCGAAGCTCACGGTGACCAAGGCTCCGAAGAACAAGGCCAAGGTCAAGGGCACCGTCAAGGTCACCGCGACGGCGAGCGACGCGGCCGGGGTCGCCCGGGTCGAGCTGCTGATCAACGGCAAGGTGGTGGCCAGGGACGTGAAGTCGGCCTACCAGTTCTCGATCAACACCAAGAAGTACGGGAAGACGATCAAGGTGCGGCTCCGGGCGTACGACCGGCTCGGGAACGTGACCGCGACCAGCGTGCGCACCTGGCACCGCTGACCCGATCGCGGGTCGCCGCTTGCTGATGGGCCAGACTGGGTCGGTCAGCAGGCGGCGACGGGAGAAGCATGGCTGAGCGGGTGCCCGCCTACCGACGGATCGCCGTCGACCTGGCCGGCCGGATCCGGGACGGGGAGTATCGGCCGGGCGACGCGCTGCCGCCGCAGCGGGAGCTCAGTACGCGATACGGCGTGACGCTGATGACCCTGCGCCAGGCCCTCCAGGAGCTGCGCGACGACGGCCTGATCGTGCAGCAGCCGGGCCGCGGGACGTACGTCGCACCGGCTCAGGCCGCTTACCGGGTGGACACCCTGCGCAGCTTCGTCGACGACCTGCGCGAGCAGGGCCACGAGGTGTCCACCGAGGTGCTGGCCGCCGCGGTGGAGTCGGTGCCCGAGCCCGGCCTGCGCCTGACCCGTCTGCGCCGCCTCGGCGGGCAGCCGGCGATCCACCAGACGTCCTGGGTCCCATCGCCCCACGCGGATGCAGTGAGCAGCGCGGACTTCAGCACGAAGTCGCTGTACGCCGCGCTCGCCGAGGCCGGCGTGACGATCGTGCGCGCCTCCGAACGGATCGTCCCGGGGCTGCTCGACGAGTCCGTCGCTGCCCATCTGGAACGGCCGGTGGGCAGCCCGATCTTCGTCAGCGAGCGCACCACGTACGCCCTGGACGGCCGCCCGGTGGTCGTCGACCGGGCGGTCATCCTCGGCGATCTCCTGGAGATCCGAGCGGAGCGGGCCGCGACCCGCCTCTCCCTGCAGTGGGGCCGCTCAGTCGACCTGCGGTAGCGGCGGGCCGAGAACATCGTCGGCGTCGACGATGGTGTATGCGTAGCCCTGCTCGGCGAGGAAGCGCTGGCGGTGCGCCGCGTACTCGGTGTCGATGGTGTCCCGGGAGACGACCGTGTAGAAGTGCGCCTGCCGGCCGTCACCCTTGGGCCGCAGGACCCGGCCGAGACGCTGTGCCTCCTCCTGGCGGGAGCCGAAGGTACCGGAGACCTGGATCGCCACCGCTGCCTCGGGCAGATCGATGGAGAAGTTGCCGACCTTCGACAGCACCAGCGTCCGCAGTGATCCGTCGCGGAACGCGTCGAAGAGCCGCTCCCGCTCCTTGTTCGTGGTGGAGCCCTCGACGATCGGGGCGTCCAGATATTCGCCCAGCTGGTGCAGCTGGTCCAGGAAGCCGCCGATGACCAGCACCTGCTCGTCCGGGTGCTTCTCGACCAGGGCCTTGACCACCGGCAGTTTGGTCCGTGCGGTGGCCGCCATCCGGTAGCGTTCCTCGGCTTCGGCCACCGCGTACGACATGCGTTCGGCGTCGGTGAGGGTGACCCGGACCTCGACGCACTCGGCCGGGGCGATCCAGCCCTGTGCCTCGATGTCCTTCCACGGGGCGTCGTAGCGTTTCGGGCCGATCAGCGAGAAGACGTCGCCTTCCCGGCCGTCCTCGCGTACCAGGGTGGCGGTCAGGCCGAGCCGGCGCCGGGCCTGCAGGTCCGCGGTGAAGCGGAAGATCGGCGCGGGCAGCAGGTGCACCTCGTCGTAGACGACCAGGCCCCAGTCGCGGGCGCCGAACAGGTCCAGGTGGGTGAAGGCGCCGCCGCGACGGGAGGTGAGCACCTGGTACGTCGCGATGGTGACCGGGCGGATCTCCTTGCGCTCGCCGCTGTACTCCCCGATCTCCTCCTCGGTGAGCGTGGTCCGGGCGAGCAGCTCCCGCTTCCACTGCCGGCCCGCGACGGTGTTGGTCACCAGGATCAGCGTCGTCGCTTTCGCCGTCGCCATGGCCGCGGCGCCGACCAGCGTCTTACCGGCGCCGCAGGGCAGCACCACGACGCCGGAACCACCGGCCCAGAAGCCGTCCACGGCCTCCTGCTGGTACGACCGCAGCGTCCAGCCGTCCTGCTTCAGCTCGATTGCGTGGGCCTCACCGTCGACGTAACCGGCCAGGTCCTCGGCCGGCCAGCCGAGCTTGAGCAGGGCCTGCTTCAGCCGGCCACGCTCGGAGCCGTGCACCGCGATCGTCTCGTCGTCGATCCGGGCGCCGAGCATCCCGGCCAGCTTCTTCGACTTCGCCACCTCGATCAGCACGATCTTGTCGAGGCCGCGCAGGACCAGGCCGTGCACCGGGTCGTTGAGCAGCTGCAACCGGCCGTAGCGGTCCATCGTCTCGGCGACGTCGACCAGCAGCGCGTGCGGCACCGGATAGCGGGAGAACTTGATCAGCGCGTCGACCACGCTCTCCGCGTCGTGCCCGGCGGCCCGCGAGTTCCACAGGCCCAGTGGGGTCAACCTGTACGTGTGGACGTGCTCCGGCGACCGCTCCAGCTCCGCGAACGGCGCGATCGCCATCCGGCAGGCATGCGCGTCCGGATGGTCCACCTCCAGGAGCAGGGTCTTGTCCGACTGCACGATCAGTGGTCCGCCGCTCACGCGTACACCCTTCGCCTTCGTCTGGTCAGGCCGAAAAGGCCGACCATCCAGTCTGCCACGGAAATCGGATGCAACATTTCCGGTCGCCGGGGCGTGTATAGGAGGCCGGGTCGTGCCACAACGGGGGTGCACGACCCGGCAAAAACCTATTCCTCGGTCACCGCGGCGGTGATCCGGTGCAGGGCGAAGGTGTGCAGCGACTCGCCACGCTCGTCCTCCGCACGCAGGTAACCGGCGCTCAGCGACACCGGGCGGACCAGCCGGGAGAGCGTGGCGCCGTGCGAGTCCACGTACCCCACCCAGACCTTGGCCTTGTCCCGCACGGCCTGCTGAAGCACCGCCATGGCCTGCGAATGCTGCTGTACCGCGGTCAGGCCCGGCCCGGCCTGGCCGTGCGCGGCGCGCACGGTGACCGGCGCGCGACGTGCGGCCCGGGTGGCGATGTCACCGCGCCGCAGCTGTTCCACCACGCCGGCCAGACGGGGGCCGGCCAACATCGGCGGTCCCGGTGGTTCGGCGATTCTCGGGGTACGCGTAGGCGCGCGCCGAGCCTTCGGCCGGGACAGCATGGTCGCGCCGCCGACGTCCTCGGCGACCGGGGCGTACCCTGCCTCCCGCAGCGCGCCCAGCAACCGTGCCACCGGGCGCGGGCTGACCAGCACCGTCGGTGCGATCCGGCGCAGGTCCACGGTGCTCAGCCGCTTGTCCGCCAGCACCTCGGTGAGCAGCGCCTCGTCGTCGCTGCGCAGGTAGGAGCCGGCCGAGCCGCTGCGCAACCCGCCGTGCTTACGGGCGGTGTCGTCGATCAGGTAGGTCAGCGTCTGCGGCACCGGCGTGCGGGACCGGCGGCGGAAGAGCCGGTGCAGGTCATCGGCGCTATAGCCGACGTCCAGCGCGCGCCGCACACTCGCCGGCGTCACCCGGAACACGCTTGCGCCACCCGCCGACTCCGGCTCCGCCACGTCGTCCAGCTCGGCGCCGAGCTCCGGCTCCGGCGGGCCGGGCACGACCACGGTGAGGTCGGCCTGGACCAGGAAATGATCGACCGGCACGGGCAGCAGGTGGTCCAGCGCGCGGACGGCGTCGGGCGGGGCATCCTCCGGATGCACCCCCAGCGGGTCACCCTCGTCCGGGTCGGGCCCGGCCAGCAACAACCGGGCGTACGAGGTGAGCGCTCCCAGCCCGGTGATGCCGAGGAGGACCGCTCCGGCGTACGCATCCCGGTGGGCCATCTCCCGGCCGCGGGCCCGCCGTGGCGCCTGCCAGGCCAGCAACGCCATCAGGTCGTCGACGGACGGGGCGGCGCCCGGCTCCAGGTCGGCCAGCGCGTTCAGCGCCTCCCGGCGGGCCTGCGGCGCACCGGCCCGCTCGGCGTCCGGTGCGAGCGCGTTGATCGGGCGGTCCCGGTCGTCGCGGCGGCCGATCAGGCCGGTCTGCCGGGTCATCATCAGCCAGGCCCGGGTCAGCGCGGTCCAGCGGTGCGCGACGCTGGAGGCGCGCCACAGGTCGTACGCCCCGGTGGGCAGGAAGACGTCCTGCGCGGCCCCGGTGGCGGAGCGGCCCGCGCTCACCTCGGACTCGCCGAGCAGGCCGGCCGTGTACGCCGTCTCGACCAGCAGGGCGGCGCCGGCCTCGTCCACCCCGGCGGCGCGGGCCAGCCGCTTCAGGTCGCGGACGCCCAGGCCGCCGGCGCGCAGGACCGGGGCGGCCTCGGCGGCCAGGGCCTCGAGGATCGCCTCGGTGGCGCGTACCGCCTCCATCGCCTGCCCGGCGCCGGCCGAGTCGGCGGCCTTGCGGTCGCGGACCGTGGCCTCCGGGATCGGCGGGAACGGGCGCAGCGGGCCGAGCGGGCCGGTGTCGCGGCGCAGCAGCATGCCCACCTCGCGGGGCAGCTCGACCAGCTCGCCGTCCGGGCGCGGGGCCCGGCCGGCCTCCGAGACCGGGACCAGGACGTGCTCGTCGACCAGCCAGCGGATGGGCTCGGCCACCGCCTCCCGGTTCAGTGCCCCGATCGGGGGACCCGCGGCCAGCCGGTCGAGGACCGCGCGGGCGCCGGCGGGCGCGGCGAGGATGGTGCGGCGCAGCTTGGCCGGGTCCGCGCAGAGCACGGCGGCCTGCGGATCGAGATAGTCGGCGGGGCGGCCGAGGCCGGCCGGGTAGGGCGACGTGACCTCGTCGACCGCGCCGACGACCTGCAGCGCCTCCGGCGGGCCGTGCAGCAGGAAGCGGACCCGGAGACGGTCGATCGCCACCCGGACGTCGTCGGCGGACACCTCCGAGGTGAGCTCGAGGATCGCGTCGACCGAGGTCAGCGCGGTGTCGGCGGCCCGGCTGAGGCGGGCCGCGTCCAGGATCAGCAGGGTGAACTCGTCCAGGCCGTCCAGGCAGCGGGCGACCGAGTTACGGGACTGGGCGCGTACGGCTAGTGCCGAGATGTCGGCCGGCACCGGGACGACCAGATCAGGGCGCAGCTGTATCAGCGCGCCCAACGCCTCGTCGGGCAGCGACCGGAGTTGATCGGCGAATGTGGTGGCCATCGTCTTCAACGCTAACGTTCATGGGACGATGGTGGTGGGTCCGGGCGTGGCCGGACCGCTATGGCGAGGAGGAGCGAACGTGGCGTCAAAGGCCAAGATGCCGGGCACCCAGGTGTCTGTCAGCGCGAAGAGCAGCCCGCGTGGCGTGGACATGAAGGGCCAGATGCACGTCTCCGAGCTGATCTCCGATCGGGCCGCTGCTCCGTCCCCGTTCGGTGACGACATCACCTTCCCGCTGCCGGTGGACCGCCTGACCTACACGCCGACCTTCACCCAGGAATGACGCCTGCGGTCGGGTTCGACCTGGACATGACCTTGATCGACTCCCGGCCGGGGATCGCGGCGGCCTATCGGGCGCTCACCGACCGGACGGGTGTGCATGTCGACGCCGACCTCGCGGTGACCCGGCTCGGCCCGCCGCTGCGAACCGAGCTGGGGTACTGGTTCCCGGCCGAGGAGATCGAGGAAGCCGTCGTCACCTACCGGGCGCTCTACCCGGAGTACGCGATCCGGCCGACCGTGCCGACCCCCGGCGCCGTCGAGGCGCTGGACGCGGTTCGGGCGGCCGGTCTGCGTACCGTCGTGGTGACCTCGAAACTCGGCCGGCTGGCCCATCTGCACCTCGACCACCTGGGCATGCACGCCGACGAGCTGGCCGGCGACCTGTTCGCCGAGGGCAAGGCGACCGCGCTGGTGGAACACGGTGTGCGGTGGTACGTGGGAGACCACGTGGCAGACATGGTGGCCGCTCGTACCGCCGGGATCCCGGGCATCGGGGTGACCACCGGTCCGTGCTCCGAGCAGGACCTTCTGGACGCCGGAGCGTCGTACGTTCTGCCGGATCTCACGGGGTTCCCCGCACTGCTGGGTGAGATTGCGGTTGGGTCCCGGCCAACGTCTGGATAGCCTTGCCGTGAGCAGTTGTGTCCATTGAGTGAAGTTGAGGTCAGCGGTGCCCACGGGTCGAGTGAAGTGGTACGACGCTACGAAGGGATTCGGGTTCGTCACCAGCGATGAGGGCGGTGACGTGTTCCTGCCCAAGGGCGCGCTGCCGGCGGGGGTCACCGAGCTGAAGAACGGTCAGCGGATCGAGTTCGGCGTCGTGGACAGCCGTAAGGGCGCCCAGGCGCTCGGCGTGAAACTGCTGGACGCTCCGCCGTCACTGGCCGAGTTGCGCCGCCGCCCGGCGGACGAGCTGGCCAGCATGATCGAAGACATGATCAAGGTGCTGGAGAGCCAGGTGCAGCCGGCGTTGCAGCGCGGCCGCTACCCCGACAAGAAGACCGCGCAGAAGATCGCGCAGCTCGTCCACGCGGTCGCCCGCGAGTTCGAGATCTAGAGCTTCACTGAGCTTGCCGGCTCCGCTTCGCTCCGCGTCGATTGCCTTGTAACCGGCAATCGACCGGAGGTGTCAGACCCGCCGCCGCGGCGCGTCCCAGCAGGGCGTGCGCGGCGGCGAGTCCGTCTTCGCCCAGGTCGAGGGTGAATTCGTTGACGTACAGCTCGATGTGCTGCTTCACCACCGCGGGCTCCATCTCCTGCGCGTTCGCGAGGATGAACTCCTGGCTGGCGGTCGGGTCGAGCCAGCCCTGGCGCAGCGACTCGCGGATCCACTCGGTGGCCGCGGCCGGGTCGACGGTGCCCTTCTTCGCCAGGATGGCGCCGAGCGGGATCGGCAGGCCGGTGTCCTTCTCCCACCACTCGCCGAGGTCGGCGAGGGCGGTCAGGCCGTAGCGCTGGTAGGTGAAGCGGGCCTCGTGGATGACCAGACCGGCGTCGTACCGCCCGTCGGCGACGCCCGGCATGATCTGGTGGAACGGGACCACCTCGATCCGGGCCGGCGGCTGGCCGGCCGCCCAGAGGCGGAACAACAGGTACGCCGTGGTGCGGTCACCGGGGACGGCCACGGTCGCACCGGTCAGATCCCGCGGCTCCCGGCTCAGCACCAGCGGCCCGCAGCCCCGGCCGAGCGCACCGCCGCAGGGCAGCAGCTCGTAGTCGTCGAGCAGCCACGGCAGCGCCGCGTAACTCACCTTGACCAGGTCGAACGCGCCGTTCTCCGCAGCCGTGTTCGTCACGTCCACATCCGCGAAGGTCAGATCGACCGGCGGCGCGCCGGGCACCAGCCCGTGGATCAGCGCGTGGAAGACGAAGGTGTCGTTCGGGCAGGGGGAGACCGCCAGGGAAAGCGCCACGGTCTCACGCTAGCCCGGCACGCCGGGGATCGCTCTGTCTAGCTCCCCACACCTCGCGGTGCATCCTGGAAAAAGATTCATCTTTGTGTCTGGATCTCTGGTGTGACGCTTCTTACACTCCGTTTGTTGGATCACTTGATCGATCAAAGGGGGTGTCCCGTGGCGCGACTACGCACGCTCGTCGCGGGCGTCCTGGTGCTCGGCCTCATCGGTGGGCTGCCCGCGCCCGCCGCCATGGCCGCGGCCTGGACGTCTGCGAATGATCTGGAAGGTGCATGTGTCACCCTCCAGGCTTCCAACGGTTACGTCTTCAAGGACAGCGTCGGGTACGGGTACACGAGCAACTCGGCACGCGCCGAGAAGTTCCGGTTCGAGGCGACCCAGCTCGGCCGGTACGCGATCCGGGACTCCACCGGCGCCCCGATCTACCAGAGCGTGGTCGGCTGGGTCTGGGCCGGCGCCGACTACGGCGACCGGGCGGACTGGACGGCCACCGTCGCCGACGGCCGCTACAAGTTCGTCTCCACCGCCACCGGCCAGCAGATGGGCGTCTACCTGGGCGGGCTCGGGGCGGGGAATGCGACGTACGCGCTCGCACCGGCCAGTGGCTGCGCCGCGAACCCGGACATCGCGACCGGTGTGAGCGGCACCCCGGCCCCGGGAGTGGACGCCAACGGCAAGCTGGTCGGCTGGATCGACGCGCACTCGCACATCACCGCTGCAGAAGCGTTCGGCGGGTCGATGCACTGCGGTGAGGCGTACGCGCCGGGCGGCGTGACCGTGGCGCTGAAGGGGTGCCCCTCACACGCCACGCTCGGCTGGGGCGCCCTGCTCGAGGCGATCATCGCGGGCACCGACCCGATCGACTCGGCCGAGGACGGCTGGCCGACCTTCAGTGACTGGCCGCAGCACGACACGATGCTGCACGAGGCGTCCTACTTCCGCAGCATCGAGCGCGCGTGGCGGTCCGGCCAGCGGGTGCACAACGCCCTCCTGGTGGCGAACCGGGTGATCTGCGGCCTCACCCTCCAGCACACCTCCTGCGACGAGATGGACCAGATCCGTGCGCAGGCGACCTACCTGCGCAAGATGCAGGACTATGTGGACGCACGCAGCGGCGGGCCCGGCAAGGGCTGGTTCCGGCTGGCCACCACCCCTGCGCAGGTACGCCAGATCGCCGCCCAGGGCAAACTCGCGGTGACCATCGGCGTGGAGAACTCCGAGATCTTCGGCTGCCGGGAGATCAAGGACGTGCCGCAGTGCACCACCGCCGACATCGACCGCGGGCTCGACGAGCTGGCGAGCATGGGTGTCAGTGGCATCTACCCGGTGCACAAGTTCGACAACGCGTTCGGCGGCACCCGGTTCGACGAGGGCGTCACCGGCGCGGCGGTGAACGTCGGCAACCTGATCTCCACCGGCCACTGGTGGCAGGCGACCAGCTGCACCGGACCGTCCGACAACGAGCAGCCGCTGGTCAGTGACGACATCGCCAAGCTGCTGCAACTCGGCGTCGGCCTGCCGGCCGGGACCGTCCTGCCGGTCTACCCGAGCGGCAAGATCTGCAACGTCCGCGGGCTCACCGACCTCGGCAAGTACCTGATCCAGAAGATGATGGACCGCGGCATGATCATCCACCTGGACCACATGAGCGTGAAGACCGCGACCGCGGTGCTCGACATGGCCGAGCAGGCCGGCTACCCGGGCGTCACCTCGGTGCACAGCTGGTCCGACCCGACCATCATGAACCGGCTCCTCGGGGTCGGCGGCTTCCTCGCCGGCTATGCCTTCTCGGCGACCCCCGACGGCCAGGACACGCCCACCTTCCTGGAGGAGTGGCGGGCCAACAAGGGTCTGGCCAACGGTTCGAAGATCACCGGGTACGGGGTGGGCACCGACGTGAACGGGCTCGGCCCGCAGGCCGCTCCCCGGCAGAACGCCGGATCCAGTCCGCTCACCTACCCGTTCACCGCGACCAACGGGACCACGGTGAACAGGCACGTCTACGGCTCGCGGACGTTCGACCTGAACACCGACGGCGTCGCCCAGTACGGCCTCTACGCCGACTGGATCGTCGACCTGCTCAACCAGTCCGGTTCGGACGCCGCGCAACTGCGCAAGCACCTGCTCAACGGGGCCGAGGCCTACACGGTGATGTGGGAGAGGGCCCGGGCGGCATGACCGACTGCACCGAGCGGCACCCAGCCGCAGTGCGCTATGGCCTCGCAGGCGAGGGCCACGAGGGCATGCCGAAGGCAGACACAGCATGACGCTCGTCGAAGCACCGGTCCGTCGCCGCTGGATGACCGCCTATGGCCTGGCCATGGTCGGGGTGGCGGCGGGCTGGTTCGGCCCGATCCAGATCCTGCTTCCGGAGCAGGCGGCACGTCTCGCCGGCGAGGGCGGCAAGGAGGCGCTGCTTGCGCTGGTCACCGCATGGGGCGCGGCAGTGTCCATGGTGGCCAACCCGCTCTGGGGTGCGCTCTCCGACCGGATCGGGTCCCGGCGGCTGCCGATCTTCATTGCCGGCACCGTGGTCGGCGTCGCCGGGTTGCTCATCCTCGCCGGGGCCGACTCCACGCCGGGCATGGTGCTCGGCTGGGTGCTGGTCCAGGCCGGGTTGAACGGGCCGCTCGCGGCGCTGGCCGCGATGATCGGCGACCGGGTGCCGGAGCAGCAACGCGGCACGGTCGGCGCGCTGTTCGGGGTGGCCCAGATCGTCGGCGTGGTACTCGGCACGGCCGTCGCGGTCGCGGTCGGGCAGGGCGCGCCGGGGTACGTCGCGGTGGCGATAGCGGTGCCGGCGCTCGGCGCCGCGTTGCTGATCATCCACCGGGACGAGCCCGTCGCCGCAGTCGAGAGACGGCGGATCCACTGGGCCGTACTGATGCGGCCGGGCGGCCAGTTCGCCTGGGCCTGGCTGATCCGCTTCCTGCTGAACCTGGTCAACGCCCTGGTCCTGGTCTACCTCTTCTACTACCTGTCGGACCGGGTCGGTGTCGGCGACGCGGCGCTCTGGGTGCTGATCGTGACCGTGGTGAACGTGCTGGTCGCGGGCGTGGTCGGGTTCGCCGGGGGAGTGCTGTCGGACCGCTGGGAGAAGCGCAAGGTCTTCGTGGCGGTCGCGGCGGTCCTCCTCGCGGCCGGCACGGTGCTGATGGCGCTGATCCCGGTCGTGCCGGTGGTCATCGCGGCGTCGGTGCTGGTCGGGGCCGGCTGGGGGGCGTACATCGCGGTCGACATGGCGGTGATCACGCACGTCCTGCCGGATGCCGAGACCCGGGCCACCATGCTCGGCGTCGCCAACATCGCCGGCACGCTCCCGCAGCTGCTCGCGCCGGTGCTCGCCGCGCCGATCGTCACCGCGCTCGGCGGATACCAGACCCTCTACCTGCTCACCGCCGCCTTCGCGCTGGCGGCGCTGGCTGCCCTGCCCCGCCTGCGGGCACTGTACTGAAAGGACAGATGTTGTATCCCCAGTTCCCACCGGGTTTCCGGTTCGGCATGGCGACCTCGGCCTACCAGATCGAGGGGGCGGCCGACGGCAAGAGCTCGAGCATCTGGGACACCTTCACGGCGCGTCCGGGGACGGTTCGGCACGGCGAGGACGGGCGGGTGGCGATCGATCACTATCACCGGTACGCCGAGGACGTCGAACACATCGCCGCCGCCGGGGTCCACGACTACCGGTTCTCGTTCTCCTGGACCCGGGTGCAGTCCGATCCCGCCTTCTACGACCGGCTGGTCGACGCGATCCTCGAGGCCGGGGTGCGGCCGGTCCCGACGCTTTACCACTGGGATCTGCCGCAGGACCTGGAGGACGCCGGCGGCTGGATGAACCGGGACACCGCGTACCGGCTGGCCGACTACGCCGGCACGCTGGTGTCGCGGCTCGGTGACCGGGTCCGGGACTGGATCACCATGAACGAGATGAGCGTCCACACCCTGTACGGCTACGCGCTCACCGACCACGCCCCGGGCCGCGGTCTCGGGTTGGCGGCGCTGCCGGCCGCCCATCACCAGTTGCTCGCGCACGGGCTGGCCGTCCAGGCACTGCGGGCGGGCGGGGCCGGCTCGGTGGGCGTGGCGAACCAGCACTTCCCCGTCTCGCCGGCCAGTGACGATCCGGCGGACGTGGCCGCGGCCGGGCTCTTCGCCGACCTCACCAACTGGATGTTCTCCGATCCGCTGCTGCGCGGTGAATACCCGAACGAGATGATCCAGGCCGAGATCGGCGATCCCCGGGATCTCGAGGTGATCAGTGCGCCGCTCGACTTCTACGGGGTCAACTACTACGAGCCGACGATGATCGAGGCGCCGCGGGCCGGCAAGGACTACTCCGGTGTGCTCGAAGTGGACATTCCCGAGGGGCTGCCGTTCTCGCCCGTGCCGGTGAAGAGCGACGAGCGCACCGACTTCGGCTGGGCGATCGTGCCGTCCGGGCTCACCGAGATCCTGACGACGCTGCGGGACCGCTATCCGAATCTGCCGCCGGTGCTGATCACCGAGAACGGGGCGTCGTTCCACGACGCCGGGCCCGGCCCGGACGGCCGGATCCGCGATCACCAGCGGATCGCCTTCCTGGAGGCGCATCTGCAGGCAGTCGCGGCAGCTCAAGAAGCCGGGGTACGCGTAGACGGCTACTACGTGTGGTCGGCGCTCGACAACTTCGAGTGGGCCGCCGGGTTCGACGAGAGGTTCGGGCTGGTGCACGTGGACCGGGAAACCCTCGCCCGGACCCGCAAGGACTCCTGGTACTGGTACCGCGACCTGATCGCGGCTCAGCGCCGGAGCTGATCGACCCTGAGCTGATCTACAAACGTGGTGGCGAGGCGGGACAGCCGTTCGGCGCGTCCCTCCTCGGCCCAGCCGTCCACCAGGCTGAGCAGGGTGCTGCCCTCGACCAGGATGATGAAGTCGTCGATCACCGCCTCGTCGTCGACCTCGGTCCGCAGCTCGTCGAGCTCGCGGGCCTCGCGCAGGCAGTTGCGCAGGTGACCGCGGATCTCCTGGTGCGAGCGCCGCCGGGACTCGGCCAGCCGGGGATGCGACAGGGCGGCACCGGCGAATGCCACGTTGACGTGCGCGTCGGCGGCGCGTTCCTCGTCGATCGGCAGCACCGCCTCGAGTGCGGCGCGCAGACCGGCCAGGCCGTCCAGGTTCTTGCCGATCTGGAAGGCGCGTTCGACGATCCGGTCGTACACCGCCTTCTGCGCGGCGACCAGAATGTCGTCCTTGCCGCCCAGGAAGTGGGCCAGCACGCTCAGCGAACAGCCGGCCTCGTCGGCGATGGCGCGCGTGGTCGTGCCCTCGACGCCCCGGGCCCGGACCACGCGCCAGGCGGCTGCGAGCAGCTCCGCTCTTCTCCGCTCGTGGTCCACCAGCCTTGGCACGCGGCCAGCTTAGCCACCTGCCGTTTCCCGGCGGCCGCGCTGCGGCCTCGGGTGATGCCCGGCTCGCGCGGTAGCCGATAGACCTTTGGTAGCCCGTACCGATAAAAAGGGTTAAACCGGGGCCGAGACGCCCAGCGTGCGCAGGCGGCGTGCCAGCGGGAGGGTGGCTATGACCGCGACCACCGGGATCAGGAAGGCGGCCTGCAGGCCGACCGGTTCGGAAAGGGCGCCGAGCAGGACCGCGCCGAGCAGCGCGCCGCCGTAGTTGAAGAGGTTGACCTTGGCGATCACCTCGTCGCTGCTCTGCGCGGCGGCCTCGCCGGCGGCGCTGAAAGCCAGCGGGACCAGCACGCCGACGCCGATGCCGGCGATCGCGAACCCGGTCACCGCGGCGCCGATCGACGGCAGAATCGAGACGAGAGCGCAGCCCAGGCCGCAGACGGCGAGAGCGCCGAGAGCAATCGGGGTACGGCCGGCGCGCGGCACCACGTGGTCGGCGACAAGGCGGCTGACGAGTACGGCAGCCTGGTACGCGGCGTAGCCGAGCGGAGCCACCGAAGCGGCTGCGGTGAGCGAATCCTGCAGGTAGACGGTGCTCCACGTGCTCACCGCGGAATCGACCAGGAACGCTGTGAAGATCAACATGCCGCAGATCCAGACGACCGGGCGCACGCTCGGGCCGCCTTCGGCGTGGACGGCGGCCACCCGCTCGGTGCGGCCCGGTTCGAAGGTGCGCCAGCCGACCAGGCCGATCGTCGCAGCGAACGCGGCGGCCACACCCACCGCGATGGCGGCGCCGGCACCGCTGGCCAGCATCCCCGACATGAGCAGCGCGGCGGCGATCGCGGCCGCGGTGTAGGCGGCGAAGAGCCGGCTCATCACACTGCGACCGAGCCGGGCCTGAACCAGCACACCCTGCATGCTCAGCGAGGCGTCGACCGCGCCGAGGCCGACACCGTACGCCAGCAGGATGGCCGTGAAGACCACGTTGGGCGTGCCGACCGTGGCGCCCGCCAGCCCCGCCGCCACCAGCAGCAGGCCGGACGCCAGCGCATACCGGCTGCCCCACCGGGCGGCGACCCGGTCGGCCAGCATCGACCCACCGGCCGCAGCGACACAGACCAGAAGCAGGATCGCGGAGACGAACGTGTCATCGATGCCCTGCCGATCCTTGAAGGTCGGCAGCGCAGTGACCACCGCGGCGTACCCGAGCCCCTGCGCGGCATACCCGGCCCCGATCAGCCGGGCCCGCGCGGCAGCCGGCATCACAGCCCCGCTCACGTCGGTCATCGTGCCTCGCTTCGAAGTCGGCGGCGATGGTGCTCGCAGCATGCCGCTCTCGATCGACAACAGCAACAGCTTGCCGGTTACGGTTCCGGCTTGCCTTCCCTTCATGCGTACGGGGCCCGCAGCCGCCGGTCGTGCGGGCAGCCTGTCCCGTCGCTCGCGTGAGCTTCTCGGCCCAGCCTCCAGAGCCACCAACGAGGGTCGCGTCGCCGCTACCGCCGAGTCGCCCGCCACCCGCGCCGATCGCGCGTTCCTTGCCGTCCGCGCCGATCGCGCGTTCCGTGCCGTCCGCGCCGATCGCGGGTTCCGTGCCGTCCGCGCCGATCGCGGGTTCCGTGCCGTCCGCGCCGATCGCGGGTTCCGTGCCGTCCGCGCCGATCGCGGGTTCCGTGCCGTCCGCGCCGATCGCGGGTTCCGTGCCGTCCGCGCCGATCGCGGGTTCCGTGCCGTCCGCGCCGATCGCGGGTTCCGTGCCGTCCGCGCCGATCGCGGGTTCCGTGCCGTCCGCGCCGATCGCGGGTTCCGTGCCGTCCGCGCCGATCGCGGGTTCCGTGCCGTCCGCGCCGATCGCGGGTTCCGTGCCGTCCGCGCCGATCGCGGGTTCCGTGCCGTCCGCGCCGATCGCGCGTTCCGTGCCGTCCGCGCCGATCGCGGGTTCCGTGCCGTCCGCGCCGATCGCGGGTTCCGTGCCGTCCGCGCCGATCGCGCGTTCCGTGCCGTCCGCGCTGCTGGTGCTGTGCCTGCCTGCGCCGTCTGCGCTGCCGGTGCCGTCTCCGCCTGCGCCGTCCGCGCCGCCGGTGCCGTCCCCGCCCGTGCCGTCCGCGCCGCCCGTGCCGTCCCCGCCTGCGCCGCCCGTGCCGTGCCTGCCTGCGCAGGTCCGCGCAGCCTGTGCCGTTCCGCGCAGCCCGTGCCGTCCCCGCCTATGCCGCCCGTGCCGTTCGCCGCCTATGCCGCCTGCGTCGCCCGTGCCGCCTGCGCGGCGCGTGCCGACGGCACGGCCACCACGACCGGCGCCGCCCGGCGAGGCCGCATGCCGATCGTTTGCCAAAATCTCGCCTTCGCAGGACCTATCACCATGCTGCTGTTTCGCCCCGCCACGCCGTTGCGCCGCCCGCTACGCAGCCGTGTGGCCGCCGTGCCGTCGCACCGCCCGCTGCGCCGCAGTCAGGCCGCCGTGCCATTGCGCGTGGTGCGCGCGCGGCTCTGTGGTGGCGCGCTGCGCCGCCGTGCCGTCGTGAGCGGCCGTGGCCCGCTCTTCCGCCTGGTGGCGCCGCTCTTCCGCTGGGTGGCGCCGCTCTTCCGCCGGGTGGCACCGCTCTTCGCCGCACCGCACCGACCCGCTGCGCTGCCGTTCCATTGCGTGGCGCTGCGCGGCTGTGTGGTGGCCCACCGTTCCGTCGGTAGCAGCCGTGGCCTGCTCTCCCGCCGGCTTGAGCCGCTCTTTCGCCGCACCCCCGCCGACCTCAGCCGAGCTGATCTTGGCGGGCCCGGCGCGGCCGTCGCGCTCTCGCCCCGAGGGACTACTGATGACCCGCAACTGGCATAACTCACAGCCGACCCCTCCTTTTCGGCCTTATTGATCAATCAGCTGTGCGATATGGCTGCCTCACAGCTCGGGAGACAGCCATAACGCACAGCCGGAGTCCGGAAACCGCCCTAGTGGATCAGCGAGCTGTGCGTTATGGACGTGGGCCGACCCACGACCTTCCTCCCGACACGGCAGGCGGCACGCTGCTCTCCCATCCGCTTGGCCACGCTCCCTCGGTGCGGGGTGCGGGGTGCGGGGTGCGGGGTGCGGGGTGCGGGGTGCGGGGTGCGGGGTGCGGGGTGCGGGGTGCGGGGTGCGGGGTGCGGGGTGCGGGGTGCGGGGTGCGGGGTGCGGGGTGCGGGGTGCGGGGTGCGGGGTGCGGGGTGCGGGGTGCGGGGTGGCCCGGGTTTCGCGGTTGGCAAGGCGAGCCCCCGGGTAGGGATACCGCGCGCTCAGGGGAGTGTGGTCAGTGCGGGCGCGGCAGCGCGTAAGGCCGCGAACGCATCGGCCAGGCGCCAGGCTGCGCGGTCTCGGGGGCCGATCGGGTTGGAGATGGTGCGCAGCTCAGCGAACGGAACGCCGGCACCGGCGGCGGCGCTGGCCACGCCGTACCCCTCCATGGCCTCGGCGACAGCCTGCGGGAAACGAGCCGCGAGCCGATCGGTGGTCGCGGCCGTGCCGGTGACCGTGCTGAGCGTGAGGACATCGCCGACGATGGCCTCGGGCAAGGCGCTGCGCAAGGCTTTGACCAGCATCGGATCGCATTCCAGGACGCTGGTGCCGAATCCGAGTTCCTCGACCGGCAGGAAGCCGTCGGGGGTTTCGGCGCCCAGGTCGGCTGCGATGCTGCGGACAGCGAGCACAGTGCCGCCGACCGGGGCCCGGCCAGGGAAGCCGCCTGCGATGCCGGCGCTGAGCACCGCGCGGTACTGGCGGGTTGCGAGAAGCCGCGCGGTTCCGGCGGCCGCGGCGGCTGGGCCGACGTCTACGGCCTCGACCGCGATCAAAGCCGGGTCGATCTCCGCACGAAGGGCGTCAGCCTCGGCATCCACCGCGGTCACCACCAGGATGGGGTACGCGTTCACGACTCCTCGCCGCTCCCCGGCTCACCGTTGCGGGTACCCGAACCAGCGCTGGACGGCCGGTACACGTGGTATCCCGGCGGCGCGGATCCCCCAGCCCGCTGCTCGCTGTCACCCGGTGCCCGTTCCTCGCTCCCACCCAGGTCGGCATGGGCCGGCCGCTGCTCGCTCGCGCTCCGTTCCGCGCGGCTCAGCCGTTCGTCGCGAGGGCCTCGTTCCGAACGGGCTGTCCGTTCGTCGTCCGGCGGGCTTCCCACCTGCGGGCGGCTGTCGGCGGGCTTGTCCTCGCGCCACCCGCGCCACCACTTCCGGACGGCCGGTGGCTCCACCAACGTCGGATCCAGCCCTCGGGACTCCGCTGATTCGGCGCCGACTCCCTGACTGGTCTGAACAGAGCGGCCCCGGCGACCCGATTCGGCGCCTGGGTTGGCCTCGACAGAACGGTCCGGAGCGCGGCGGTCCCCGATCCCGCCGGCTTTGCTGGGCTCGCCGTTGGTGCGCGATCCGCGGCCCTGCGATGTGCTGTCGGTGTGGCGCGGGTCGGATCCGCCCGTGGTTCCGCGGGTGGCGGGGGAGCGACGCTGCGGTGGTGCGCTGCTCGGCCCCGGCACGGTGGGCGCGTCCGGCCACGGGTCAGCGGGCAGTGCCGAATCCGGGCCGTCCCCCGGATCGAAGCCGGCGCCGGAACGAGGGCCAGCGCCAGCGCCGGAACGAGGGCCAGCGCCAACGCCGGATCGAGGGCCGGAATGAAGGCCAGAGCCGGGTCCGGCATGAGAGCCAAGACCGGAGTGAGGATCGACGCCAGGACCGTACTCCGGAGGGTCTTCCAAGTCTTTGAGCTCGACCACAGCATCGTCATCGCGACGGTTCGGGTCGGTGGCTGCCTCGGCGTCGGGACGCCCGGCCAGGCGTTCGTTGTGCATGCGGGCGGCAGCCCACGCCGCGCGACCCGCGCCGAGCACCGCCAGCACCGCGGCGAGTGCGATGCCGAACCGGCCGGTCAGCGGGATCAGGCCGATGCCGCCGCCGGCCACCCAGGCGAGCATGAGCACCGTCTCGGAATGGGCGAACGCGGTGGCCCGCAGTTTCTCCGGTACCCGTTCCTGGATGCTGGCGTCCACCGCCAGCTTGGCGATCCCGCTGAAGATCGCGGTGAACAGCGCCAGCAGGGTGACCGTCGCGAGGTTGTAGAAGATCGTGGCCAGCACGGCCACGCCGGCGGTGAGCACCAGGCCGCTGGACTGCAGGGCCAGCGGGCGGCGGATGGTCAGGCCGGTGCCGGCTGCGGTGGACAGGAAGGTGCCCAGGGCCAGGGCCGCGCCGACCACGCCGACGGCGGCGCCGCGGCTGAGTTCGGCGCCGAAGACGGTGGTGTTCAGGTCGTTGCCCATGATCGCGAAGGTCAGGAAGAGCAGCAGGAAGCCGTAGAGCAGCCGCAGGCTGGCGCTGCCGATCAGGGTGGCCAGGACGAGCCGGTTGGCGAGCGGGCGATCGGCGCCGCGGCCCACCCGGAGCACCGCGCGCCAGGGGCGGGGCATGGCCTCGGGCGGGTCGGAGTCGGCGCGGGGTGGCAGGCGCAGCGAGACGACGACGCCGATCATGAAGATGACGGTGGCGACCCGCAGCGGCCACTGTGGCCCGAACTTGAAGGCGAGCAGGCCGATCGGGGCGACCAGGATGCCGGCGAACGTCCCGTACACGCTGGCCCGGGCACCCACCTGGGACAGTCCGACGCCGGCCGGGAGCAGGCGGGGCACGGCTGCGGAGCGGGCCACCCCGTACGCCCGGGAGAGCGCCAGCACCCCGAAAGCGGCCGGGTAGAGGCCCCAGCCCAGCAGGTTGTCGGCCATGACGTAGGCCAGGAACGCGCGGCCCAGCATGGTGGTGGCCAGCGCATATCGCCGGCCGTGCCGGAAGTGGTCGAGCAGCGGGCCGACGACCGGTGCCAGCAGCGCGAACGGCACCATCGTGATGAGCAGGTAGAGGGCCACCTTGCTGCGGGCCTCGCCGAGCGGGACGCTGAAGATGGTCCCGGCCAGGCCGATCGCGATGAGCGCGTCGCCGGCGCAGGAGATCGCGTGCAGGTCGAAGAGCCGGATCATGCCGACCTCGTTGGCCGCGCCGCGGGCCCGGGCCGAGCCGACCCGGCGGGTGGCCCAGGCGCTGCCGCGCACCGAACCGCGCACCACCATCCGCACCGCCCTGATGCCGGTGCCGACGGTGCGTCCGAGTGTGGGAAGCAACGGCATGGGAACCATCCTGACTGATGTGGGCGAGCCTTGCCCCCTACCACGCCCCGGTATCTGGGGACTCGTTGCGGGCCACCGGGTTCGGTAGGCAACAATGGGCGGGTGACCTCCAGGACCGCATCCCGCGCTGCCCGCCTCGACCAGGTCTGTGCCGATGCCGTCGGGGTGGCTCGTGGTGCCATCACCGATGTGGACCCGAGCGACGTCGGTGAGCACCTCGAAGCGATCGCCGAGGGCGACCGCGTCGTGACCCACTTCTTCGAGAGCCACCTGGACGGCTACAAGGGCTGGCGGTGGGCGGTCACGGTGACCCGGGTCCCCCGCAGCCGGCACGTCACGGTCTGCGAGACGGTGCTGCTGCCCGGCCCCGACGCGCTGCTCGCGCCCGGCTGGGTGCCGTGGAACGAGCGGGTGCAGCCCGGCGACCTCGGTGTGGGCGACCTGATGCCGACCGCTCCGGACGACGACCGGCTCACCCCGGGCTATGTGCTCAGTGACGACGCGGCGGTCGAGGAGGTCTCCTGGGAGCTCGGCCTGGGCCGGTCCCGGGTGATGTCCCGCGAGGGCCGGATGGAGACCGCCCAGCGGTGGTATGACGGGGAGTCCGGTCCGGAGGCGCCGATCTCGGCCGCCGCCCCGCGCAACGCGCGCTGCGGGACCTGTGGCTTCTACCTGCCGCTCGCCGGGCGGCTGCGGCAGATGTTCGGCGTCTGCGGCAACCTGTACGCGCCGGACGACGGCCGCGCGGTCAGCGCCGACCACGGGTGCGGTGCGCACTCGGAGGCCCTGCTCAGCACCCCTGAGCAGGCGGTCGACGAGCTGCCGACGGTCTACGACGACAGCGAGGTCGAGTCGGTGGCGGTCAGCCGCGGGCACGGCTCGGTCGAATCGGGCGAGCCGGCCGAGGACTACGGGCACAGCTAGGTCCAGGCTTACGGGCACTGTTAGCCCGTTACGCGGAACTCCGGGTGGGTCAGCGCCCGGCGCCGTTTCCTCTCCCGATCGTGGACGACCATGGTCAGGGTGCCCGGGATACCCCAGAGGAGCCCGGCGAGGCAGATCATCACCCACTCGTGCGGCGCACCGGCCAGCCAGGTGATCAGCAGGGCGATCGCGAAGGCGGCGTCGCCGGCCAGCGCGAACGGGACCATCGGCGGATCCAGTGGTTCGGGCCGCGGTTTCGTCCCGGTCACCACGGCGAGGGCCGCCGGCAGGGGTTCGCCGGTGTGCGTGGCGGGAGACAGGTCACTCACTCCGACAGGGTAAGGCCATTACGCACCGCATCGGTGCAGCGCGTGAGAGTTGTAACATCACTTCGCTTTTACCGAAGTAGTTGCATCTGAAAGCATGCGCGCGTCCCCTCATGAGGTGTTGCCTGGGAAGGTCACATGTCTACAGATACCGAATCACCCTCATATACGCCTAAAAATGGCTTTGATCGGTACTTCGAGATAACCAAGCGCGGATCCACGCTCAGCCGTGAGATCCGCGGTGGTGTCGTCACGTTCTTCACGATGGCGTACATCGTGGTGCTGAACCCGCTGATCCTGGCCGGCGGCGCCGACAAGACCGGCGCGCACCTGCCCCTCGCCGCGCTCGCCGCCGGAACCGCGCTGGTCGCCGGCCTGATGACGATCCTGATGGGTGTGGTCGCCCGCTTCCCGCTGGCGCTGGCCGCGGGTCTGGGCGTGAACGCGCTGGTCGCGTACGAGATCGCGCCGGAGATGACCTGGGCCGACGCGATGGGCCTGGTCGTCATCGAGGGTGTGCTGATCGGCATCCTGGTGCTCACCGGCCTGCGCACCTCGGTGTTCAAGGCCGTCCCGACCCAGCTCAAGACTGCGATCGGCGTCGGCATCGGCCTCTTCCTGATGATCATCGGCCTGGTCGACGCGGGTTTCGTGCACCGCGTCCCGGACGCCGCCAACACCACCGTCCCGGTCGAGCTGGGCCTCGGCGGCAAGCTGATGACCTGGCCGACGCTGGTCTTCGCGATCGGCCTGCTCTTCACGCTGGTGCTCTTCGTGCGCAACGTGAAGGGCGCGATCCTGATCGGCATCCTGGGCACCACGGTGGTCGCGATCATCGTGGAGGCGATCGCCAAGGTCGGCCCGTCGATCGAGAACCCGCACGGCTGGTCGCTCAACGTGCCGGCGATCCCGGACAAGATCTTCGACACTCCGGACCTGTCGCTGCTCGGCCAGTTCAACGTGCTCGACTCGTGGTCGACGGCCGGCTGGCTGGTCGTGCTGATGTTCGTCTTCACGCTGCTGGTGACCGACTTCTTCGACACCATGGGCACGATGGTCGCGGTCGGGCAGGAGGGTGACCTGCTCGACAAGGAAGGCATGCCCCCGCGTACCCGGGAGATCCTGCTGGTCGACTCGGTCGCCGCGGCGGCCGGTGGCGCGGCGAGCGTGTCCAGCAACACCTCGTACGTGGAAAGCGCCTCCGGTGTCGGCGAGGGTGCCCGGACCGGTGTGGCCAACCTGGTCACCGGCGTGCTGTTCCTGCTGGCGATGTTCCTCTCGCCGCTGGTCAAGGTGGTGCCGTTCGAGGCGGCCTCGACCGCCCTGGTGGTGGTCGGCTTCCTGATGATGACCGCGGTCAAGCAGATCGACTGGACCGACTACACCATCGCGGTGCCGGCTTTCCTGGCGATCACACTGATGCCGTTCACGTACTCGATCTCCAACGGCATCGGCGCCGGGATCATCTCGTACGTGGTGCTGAAGGTCTTCACCGGCAAGGCGCGGGAGATCCACCCGATCCTGTACGGCGTCGCTGCCCTGTTCGTCCTGTACTTCGCCCGGGGGCCCCTGGAGACCTGGCTGATCTAGTTTCGTGGCCGATGACCACCGTCGCCGGGGTGCGCTAACGTGCCGGTGACGGTGGTCTCAGGCATTTCAGATGTCGTTAGCCATGCTCATTAGCTAGGCTAAGTATCGTGATGGAGCGGGTGGTGACGACGGAGCGTGCGACAGCGGAACCGCTGGCCAAGACGCTGCGGGACGCGATCACCCGACTCAGCCGCCGAGTTCGCCAGGCCCGTCCGGTCGGCGATCTCACGTTCAGTCAGCTCTCCGCCCTGACCAGCCTCCAACTGGCCGGTGCGCTGACTCCTCGTGAGCTCGCTGATGTGGAGCGGGTCCAGCCACCGACGATGACCAAGATCGTCGGCAAGCTGGAGGAGCGCGGACTGGTGGCGCGGACACCCCATCCCACCGACGGGCGCCAAGTCATCCTGGCCGCCACCGACGAGGGCCGGGCGGTGTATGCACTGCACGAGCGGGCACGTAACGAATGGTTGGCCAGGGAACTGGACCGGCTTACCCCCGAGGAACGGGCCACCCTGGCGCAGGCTGCGGAGATTCTGCAGCGTCTCGCCCGGGGCTGAGCCCAACCCAAGGTCGTTCCGCTTCGTCACACGACGATGACGCGTACGACCGAACTCGAGGGGGCGCAGCCACGTGCGGGCAGGCCTGAACTCCACATTCCGATCCCTGCAGGTCCCGAACTACCGCCTCTTTGCCGGCGGGCAGCTGGTGAAGCTGATCGGCGTGTGGATGATGTTCACGGCCCAGGACTGGCTGGTGCTCGAACTCTCCGACAACTCCCCGGGCGCTCTGGGAATGGTTACGGCGCTGCAATTCGTACCCGTCATGGTCCTCACTCTCTGGAGTGGTCGCCTGGCCGACCGGTATGACAAGCGCAAGCTGCTGATCTGGGCGAACGCCGCGTTCGCGGCGTTCGCGATCGCCTTCGCCGTGCTGGTCACCAGTGGTGTGGTGGAGCTCTGGCACGTCTTCGTCTTCGCCTTGCTGCTCGGTATAGCGAACGCGGTCGAGACTCCGGTGCGGCAAGCGTTCGTCTCCGAGCTGGTCGAGTTGCGGCTGCTGCCGAACGCGCTTGCGCTCTCCGCGGCGACCTTCAACACCGCCCGGATCAGCGGTCCGGCGCTGGCCGGCGTGCTGCTCGCGGTGCTCTCCACCCCCGGCGTGTTCCTGATCTCGACGGCGTTGGCGGTCGCCCCGGTCTTCACCTACCTGCGGATGCGCCCGGCCGACCTGATCCGCACCGAGCGCCGGAGCGGCGCCAGCACCCGCGTGATCGACGGCCTGCGGTACGTCGGGAAGCGGCACGACCTGCTGCTACCGATCTGCCTGATGGCCGTGATCGGCATGATCGGCTTCAACTTCCCGGTCACCCTGGCCGCCCTCGCCAAAATCAACTTCGACGCCGGCCCGTCCTCGTTCGGCCTGCTCACCACGGCACTGGCGATCGGCTCGCTCGGCGGCGCGCTGGCCGGGACCCGGCGCCGGACCCGGCCCAGCGTCTACAAAGTGATCGGTGCGGCCGTGCTCTTCGGCCTCTTCGAGGTCTCGGTCGGGTTCGCGCCCAACTTCACCGTCGCCGCGCTGCTGCTGGTGCCGACCGGCTTCTTCTCGATCTACCTGGCCCAGGGCGCCAACCACCGGGTGCAGATGGGCGTCGACCCGGAGTACCGGGGCCGGGTGATGGCCCTCTACGTGCTGGTCTTCCTCGGCACGACCCCGATCGGCGCGACGCTGGCCGGTTGGTGGGGCGAGCACTTCGGGGTGCCGTCGAGCATCTGGGTGGCCGGGCTGGTCAGCTTCGTCGCCGCGCTCGGCGCGCTGGCCTGGCAGCTGCGGGCCAGCGGGGACCGGATGGAGGTCCGGATGCGGCCGCGGTTGAGTGTGCGCCGCATCCCGGCACCGGCGGCGGTCGAGGTCGAGCCCGGCGAGGCCCGGCCGCAGCCCGGTGCCGGTGGGATCCGGCCGCGGTCGGCCGACGGGCCTCGCGCGCATGCTGAGCCTCTTGCCCGGTCCGAACCGGTAGCTCGGGTCTGACCCGGATTGCACGATCTTGGCGATTTCGTCCCTCCCGGGAGCCGAACTCGTCAAGATCCGTGCCGTCGGCGGTGAAGCTGGCAGAAGCCCTCCGCCGAACGGGTATTCCGGCCCGCCCGGGCAGCGCCTAGCGTCGAATCCGTGGCAATCGCGCACATTGCTGTGCTCTCGGCGGCGCTCTCGGCGCTGCTGATACTGCCGTGCGCGGCCGCCGCCCTCCTCGACCCCGACACCCGGCAGATGCGCCGGCTGTTCACCCGTCGTGGTCGCCAGGAGCTGCGCGCGCTGCGCCGGCTCGACCGGACCCTGCGGGTCCTCGACCCGGGCCCCCGCCTGGCCACGCTGGACGATCCCACCATCGAGCAGATTGCGTACGACCTGCGCCGCCTCGACCAGCAGCGCCGCAGCGGCCCGACCCGGTACTCCGCGGTGTGGCTCGCCGCGGTGCTCCGGGCGTACGATGCTCGGCTCCAACTGGCCTGCCGCTGCCTCGGCGTGACCGAGCACCTGCAGCCCCTGGACGGGGTGGACCGGGAGATCGAGCGCGTCCGCGTCGAGGGTCAGCTCGAGGCGGCCGGGCTGACGCTGCGCCGCTCGGGGCGCGACCTCCGCTGATCATGTGCGAGCGCCCCGGCCAGGACGGCCGCGATGACGGCGCCGACCAGGCTGGGCAGCCCGAACTCGCTGCGGACCGCGTAGGACAGGACCGAGGTCGACAGGACCCCGGCCGCGTACCCGAACCCGACCGTGAGGGTGGCCACGGCCGACCGATCCGGCAGGAGCGCGCCGATCAGCAGGATCCCGCACAGGATCAGGTCGGGGACCAGGAACATGTTGTCCCGGCGCCAGGAGTCGTGCAGGAAGAGGAAGACGAAGGTGCTCAGGCTCAGGACGGCCGCGGCGACGCGGCCCACGAGGAGGAGTCGCATGTCTACACCGTAGACACGACCGGGCCAGCTTGTCTACGGCGTAGACTGCGGCGCGTGCCGAAACGATCGCTGACACCCGTGCTGATTGCCGAGGTTGCACTGCGGCTCGGTGACCGGGAGGGCCCGGCGTCGATGTCCATGCGCCGGATCGCCGCCGACCTGAGCTGCGACCCGATGGCGATCTACCGGCACTTCCCGAACCGGGAGGCGCTGCTGGACGCGGTCGCCGACCTGGCGCTGGCCGACGTCCCGGTGCCCGGTCCTTCGACGGGCTGGGACGAGCGGGTCCGCGGAATCCTGACCTCGGTGCGGGAGGCGGCGCTGCGGCATCCGGGTGTCGCGGCCCACATCGCGTCGCGGCCGCCGCTCGGGCCGCACGGGCTGCGGCTGGCGGGTGAACTCACCCGAGCCCTGGCGGAGGCCGGACTGTCACCGTCCGGGGTGGTTCATGCCGTGCAGGCGCTGATCGCCTATGTGGCGGCGGCGCTGGCCATGGCGGTCAACGCGGGAGCGCGCGATGCACGCTGGCACCAGGTCAGCCAGGCGCTGCCCGGGATGCCCGGCGCGGAACTGCCGGTGGTCGGCTCGTCGGAACAGTTCCGCTACGGCCTACGCCTCATGATCAACGGCATCCGGGCGGAAGCCGGCTGACGGCCAGCTCTGTAGGCAGTGATACTTGCCCGCCGCGCTCTGGACCAGGGAGAACTCGGTCACCGGCCAGGACGGGCCGGCGTAGTCGTGCAAAGCCTCCACGATGCGCCGATCAAAGCGGTAGGAGACCGTCAGATGCGGGCGGAACGGGCGGTCATCGATCGGGATGCCGGCCGAACCGATATCGGCCCGCAACGACGCCAGCGCCTCGACATCGCCGGCCAAGCCGACCCAGAGCACCGAACCGAACCGGCCACCACCGGCCAGCCGCAGCGTGAACGGCTCAGGCGGCGGCACTGATTGCAGGGTGTGGGCGACCTCGTCCGTACCGGTGATCTCGCCCAGAAAGGCCACCGTGACATGCCATTTCTCCGGGCGGGTGTGCCGGCTGCCAGACGGCAGCCGGCGCTGCAGGTCGAGCCGGGCGTCCTCCGACGGGAAGACGGCCACGAACAGGCTCAGGAAGACTCCCGGGCCGCCGGGCCGCCCCCGAACAGCACGTCGTCCCAGCTCGGCAGCCGCTTACGCGGCTTGCTGCTCTCCTCGGCCTCGGAGTTTGCCGCGGCGGGCTGACCCACCGTGCGGCGCGGCCGCAGAACCGCCAGCGACGGCACGGCCGGAACCTCTTTCGGCAGGTCGGCGTCGTCGTCGAAAGCAGAACCGGAACCACCGCCGAGCAGCGCCGCAGCGCCACCGGCAACCGGACGGCGCTCGATCGGACGGCCGGAACTGCCCTCGATCGGCCGGTCGAGCGACGCGAGCAGGGCATCGCGCCCGGCTCGGATCGGATCACGGTTGGGCCGGGTCGGCGCCGGGTCGGCGCTCGGCAGGCCGTGGCCGCCACGACTTGGCTCGGTGCTGCGCGCCGGACCGGGCAGGCCGTGGCCGCCGCGCTCCGGAGCGGGCTCCTGCCCGAGGATCTGGGTGGGGCGCTCGGCACACAGATATTGCGCCATGTCGTCGTGCGGGGAGACCACCTGGCGGCCCTTGTCGAGGTCCCAGATGGCCTGCGCGGTGGCCTTGCCGGAAGGCCACGTGGCGACGATGCGCCAGGCGCCGTCGTCCTTGCGGAACGCGTCCCACGAGATCTTCTCGGTGTCGATGCCGTGCTGCGCGAGCCGGCTGTCCACCACCTCGGCGAGCGGCTGCCCGGAATCCGACGTCTTCAGCCGGGTGCGGCGCGCGTGCTGCGCCAGCATGGCGCGCTCCTGCAACACCGGGCCGGCGTAACGCAGCACCCGATCGACCGGCACCCCGGCAATCCGTGCCACATCCTCGGCGGACTCACCCTGGCGGATGCGTGCCTGAATGTCCCGAGGGGACAACGAGGGCGCCGTCTCCGGGGCCATGACCGCCAACGTCGTACCCGGAGTGGCGGGGCCGTCGTTGAGCGCCCCGGAGATCCGGTCGTCGATGGGGAGGGCCAGGAGCCGGCCGACCTCGTCGGCGAGCACCAGGGCCTGACCGTCCTCGGAGAGGGCGACGAAGCGTACCGGCCGCATGCGTTGCCTCCGTCCCGTCGCGTTGGCCTGTGCTCCCGAGAGTCAGCCACCCGGGCGCGTTTCGGAACACGGTACGCGCCTTGGTCACCCTATGGGGGTAAGCCACGCCGTCAAAGTAGCTGACCAGCGATGATGATCTTCAAGTTCCGCAATGCGTGATCCATTCAAACCCAGCAAACCCTTTTATTGGTACGGGTGTCGGGTAGTCAACCCGAATGAGCCCTGTCACGCCCCTCCGGAGCGACCATCTGCCATGCCGGGCCTCCAGGGCCGCCGCCGGTCTTGAGCGGTCTGCCGCGGCCAACCTCCCGCGCTGCGCGCCGTGCCGCTGCACGCCCGCGCCGCTGCACGCCTGCGGCGTGGCGTGCCTGCGGCGTGGCGTGCCTGCGGCGTGGCGTGCCTGCGGCGTGGCGTGCCTGCGGCGTGGCGTCGTCACTTCTGGCCGCGATCTTGGGCTTTAAGCCACACCCCGCGGTGCACAATCGCCCAAGATCTGCGCGCCGTAAGAATCTTGAGCTTTTAGCCACACCATTGGGTGGTTTAAGCCACAAGATCACCGTGGCGGCGGGCGGCGGGCGGCGGGCGGCGGGCGGCGGGCGGCGGGCGGCGGAAGGCGCGGGCGGCGGAAGGCGCGGGCGGCGGAAGGTGTGGGCGGCGGAAGGCGCGGGCGGCGGAAGGTGTGGGCCGCGGGCAGCGCACAGCGGAAGGCGCGGGCGGCGGAAGGCGCGGGCGGCGGAAGGTGTGGGCCGCGGGCAGCGCACAGCGGAAGGCGCGGAGGGCGGAAGCCGCAAGGGTGGAGGCGCGGACGGCGGAAGCCGCAAGGGTGGAGGCGCGGAGGGCGGAAGCCGCGGAGGGCGGAAGGCGCGAGGGAGGAAGGCGCGAGGGCAGAAGCGCAAGAGTGTGGGACGCAAGCGCGCGAGAGGGCAGGCGGAGGGGCGCGCGGAGCTCCCGGGGTCGTGCATCTCCGGCCTGGGCGTTCGGGCTGGGTGGCACGCTGCCGCGGAGGGCAGGCCGCGCTCGTGGGTATGGCCGGGTCGGCCCGAAGGCCGGGCCGACCGGAATGGTTGACCAGCGGAGAAGGCCGGGCCGACCGGAATGGTTGACCAGTGGAGAAGGCCGGGCCGGAGTGGTTGGCCAGTGGAGAAGGCCGGGCCGGAGTGGTTGGCCAGTGGAGAAGGCCGGGCCGGAGTGGTTGGCCAGTGGAGAAGGCCGGGCCGGAGTGGTTGGCCAGTGAAGAAGGCCGGGCCGAGCGGAGTGGCTGGCCGAGTGGAGTGGCCGGCCGACTGGTGGCCGGCCGGGGAAGTGGGTGGTTAGAGGCGCTCTGCGACGTAGTCGATGCAGGCGGTGAGGGCGGTCACGTCGGAGGGGTCGACGGTGGGGTAGAGGGCGATGCGCAGCTGGTTGCGGCCCAGCTTGCGGTACGGCTCGGTGTCCACGATGTCGTTGGCGCGCAGGATCTTGGCGATGGCGGCCGCGTCGATGTGGTCGGCGAAGTCGATGGTGGCGACGGCGGCGGAGCGGAGTGCGGGGTCCGTCACGAAAGGCTCGGCGTATGAGGAGCGGTCGGCCCAGCCGTAGACGGCGGCGGCGCTCTCGGCGCTGCGCTTGACGGCCCAGGAGAGGCCGCCCTGCGCGTTCATCCAGTCGACCTGTTCGGCGGCGAGGAAGACGGTGGCCAGGGCGGGCGTGTTGTACGTCTGCTCCAGCCGGGACTGCTCGATGGCGGTGACCAGGTCCAGGAACTGCGGGATGTACCGGCCGCTCGACTTGATCTCGAAGGCCCGGTCGATCGCGGCGGGGGACATCAGGGCCAGCCAGATGCCGCCGTCGGAGCCGAGCGCCTTCTGCGGGGCCAGGTAGTAGACGTCGGTCTCGCGCAGGTCGACGTCGAGGCTGCCGCCGCCCGAGGTGGCATCGGTGAGCAGGAGTGCGCCGGGGTCGGCGCCCTCGACGCGGCGGACCGGGACGGCGACGCCGGTGGAGGTCTCGTTCTGCACGCTGGCGTACACGTCGACGCCCGCCTCGGCGGTCAGGAACGCGGCCTGCCCGCCCGGCGCCCGGTGCACGGTGGGCTGGTCGAGGAACGGCGCGTCGGCGACGGCCTTGACGAACTTGGCGCCGAACTCGCCGAACTCGGCGAACTGAGCCTTCTGCCGGACCAGGCCGAACGCGGCGACCTCCCAGAACGCGCTGGTGCCGCCGTTGGACAGGACCACCTCGTAGCCGTCCGGCGCGGAGAAGAACTCGGCGAGACCCCGGCGCAGGCGGGCGACCTGCTCCTTCACCGTCTTCTGCCGGTGGGAGGTGCCCATGAAGGTCCGGGAGACGGCGGAGAGCGCCTCGACACCCTCTGGCCGGACCTTGCTCGGCCCGGAGCCGAACCGGCCGTCGACGGGCTTGATCGTGTCGGGGATCCTCAAGTCAGCCACGGTCACACATTATGCGCGAGGTGACTCCAGCCCTCGACCTCCTGCGGCTTGCGGGGCGCCGGTCCCACATAGTGGAGGCTGGGTCGCAGGATCCGGCCGAACCGTTTCTGCTCCAGGATGTGCGCGCTCCACCCGGCCACCCGGGCGCAGGTGAACATCGAGGTGAACATGTGTGCCGGGACCTCGGCGAAGTCGAGCACCACGGCGGCCCAGAAGTCGACGTTGGTCCACAGGTCCTGGTCCGGCCGGCGCTCGCGGAGCTCGGTCAGCGCGGCCGTCTCCAGGGCGGCGGCCACCTCGTAGCGCGGGGCGCCGAGGTCCTTGGCGATCCGGCGCAGCACCCGGGCCCGGGGGTCCTCGGCCCGGTAGACCCGGTGGCCGAAGCCCATCAGCCGCTCACCGCGGTCCAGGACATCCTTCACGTACGACGTGGCGTCGCCGCTGCGCTCCACAGCCTCGATCATGTGCAGCACCCGGGTGGGCGCTCCGCCGTGCAGGGGACCGGAGAGCGCGCCGATCCCGGAGGAGACGCAGGCCGCGGTGTCCGCCCCGGTGGAGGCCACGATCCGGGCGGTGAAGGTGGACGCGTTCAGCCCGTGCTCGGCGGCCGAGATGAAATACGCGTCGACGGCTTTCACGTGGCGCGGGTCCGGCTCGCCCCGCCAGCGGCGCATGAACCGCTCCACGATGGTCTCGGCCTTGTCGATGTCCTTCTGAGGGACGGCCGGCAGACCCAGACCGCGGGCCGCCTGGGCCACGAAGGAGAGCGCGGTCACCGAGACCCGGGCCAGGTCGGAGCGGGCCTGCTCGTCGGTGATGTCGAGCATCTGGGACAGCCCCCAGTAGGGCGCCAGCATCGCGACCGCCGACTGCACGTCCACCCGGATGTCACCGGAGTGGACCGGCACCGGGAACGGCTCGGCCGGCGGCAGCCCGGGACCGAACTTGCCGTCGACCAGCAGGCCCCAGACATCGCCGAAGGAGACCTGGCCGATCAGGTCCTCGATGTCGACGCCGCGGTACCGCAGCGCGCCACCGTCCCGATCGGGCTCGGCGATCTCGGTCTCGAAAGCGACGACGCCTTCGAGGCCCGGCTTGAAGTCGGACACGGCACTCCCTGAGGAAGCGGGTTTGCGGTGGGTGATTCATCTTGCCCGCCGGGTAACCGCGCGGTCGACCCGTGGCGATTGTGCTCTCAATGACACCCATCCTGGTTCACCTGACTCTTCGGGCGGGGCGACTTAACGTCGTTGCATCCGAATCGAGAACTGTGGCATCCGACTCGAGAACTGGAGCGCGCATGACTGCCGAGGCACCGTCGCCCGCCGAAATGCGCCGGGACTACACGAGCTGGGCGCCGTTGCTGGAGGACGGGCTGGCCGCGGACTGGGCCGGGCAGTTCGCCGCCTGGTTCGCCGACGCGGCGGCCTTCGGCCTGCCGGAACCCAACGCGATGATCGTGGCCACGGCGGACGGGCAGGCGCGACCGTCGGCTCGCACGGTTCTTCTCAAGGGGTACGACGCGGACGGTTTCGTCTTTTTCACGAACTATGAGTCGCGCAAGGGTGTCGAGCTGGCCGCGAACCCGTACGCGAGTCTGGTCTTCCCCTGGTTCCCGATGCAGCGTCAGGTGATCGTGGCCGGCGCGGTGGAGCGGGTCACCCGGGCCGAGACCGAGGAGTATTTCGCTTCGCGGCCGCGCGGTTCGCAACTCGGCGCCTGGGCGAGTCCGCAGTCGCGGGTGCTGCCCGGCCGGGAGGCGGTGGAGGCCGGCTGGGAGGAGGTGGCCGATCGGTTCGCTGACGGACCGGTCCCCGCGCCACCCCATTGGGGCGGATTCCGGGTGGTTCCGGAGACGGTCGAGTTCTGGCAGGGGCGGAGCAGCCGGCTGCACGATCGGTTGCGCTTCCGGCGTACCGATGCGGGTTGGGTTGTGGAAAGGCTGGCTCCTTGAGCCAGGAGGTGGAGAAGGAGCCGAAATCCTGGATGATCGACACCCGCCCGCTGCGGGTGCCGACGTTCCGGCGCACCTGGATCGGCAACGGGGCTTCGTACTTCGGGTTCCAGTTCACCGCGGTGGCCGTACCGGTGCAGATGTTCGCCATCACGGACTCGCCCACCTGGGTGGGCCTGCTGGGGGTGGCCGGGCTCGTCCCGTTGCTGATCTTCGGCCTGTGGGGCGGCGCGGTCGCCGATGTGGTGGACCGGCGCCGGCTGCTGCTGGCCAGTTCGGTGCTCACCTGGCTGACCACCTGCGCCCTGCTGGCGCAGGCGCTGCTCGGGGTGCGTAGCGGCCACCTGCTGTTGCTTCTCACCGCGGTGCAGTCGGCCGGGTTCGCGATCAGCTCGCCGGCCCGGCAGGCGATCATCCCGCGGATCGTCCCGGCGGCCCTGGTGCCGGCCGCCAACACGCTGAACTACACGACCACTACGGCCGGCGGAGTGCTCGGCCCGCTTGCGGCCGGCCTGATCATGGGGATCTGGTCGACCGGCGCCGGTGTGGTGGTGGCCTATGCCCTGGACGCGCTGCTCTTCACGGTCACCTTCTGGGCCACCTGGCGGCTGCCGGCGATCCCGCCGATCGAGCACGTGGCGGGCGAGGAGAAGCCGACGGCCGGTCTGCGTGGCATCGCCGTCGGCCTGAAGTACCTGGTCACCCAGCCGGTACTGCTGCTCTCCTTCGCGATCGACCTGATCGCCATGGTGTTCGCGATGCCCCGGGCGCTGTTCCCGGCGGTGGCCGAGGAACAGTTCGGCGGTGGCGCCGCGGTGGGCTGGCTGTACAGCGCCATCGCGATCGGCTCGGTGCTCGGCGGGCTCACCTCGGGCTGGATCGGCCGGGTCGGCCGGCAGGGGCTGGCGCTGGTGGTGGCGGTGGTCGCGTGGGGAGTCGCGATCGGCTTCTCCGGCCTGGCGAACTCGCTCTGGCTGATGGTGCTGCTGCTCGCGGTCGCCGGCGCCGCGGACCTGGTGAGCGCCGTCTACCGGCAATCGATCATGCAGACCTTCGCGCCGGACCGGCTGCGCGGACGACTGCAGGGCGTCTTCACCGTGGTGGTGGCCGGTGGTCCCCGGCTGGGTGACCTGCGGGCCGGCGCGACCGCCGACCTGACCAGCGTGACCGCCTCCTGGGCCGGCGGCGGGTTCGCGGCGGCGGGCCTGGCCGTGCTGCTCGCTGCGGCTTCCCCGGCGCTGATCCGATACCGGCCCGATCGGGACGGATCCGAGGACCGATAGTGTCGCGGGTATGAGCGCAGAGTCAGCCGCGAAGTCCGGCGTCCAGTGGTCGATCGAGGCAGACGGCCACCGCGCCGTCCTGACCGAGGTCGGTGGCACGCTGCGGGCGTATTCCGTCGACGGCGTCGAGCTGCTGGACGGCTTCGACACCGATGAGATCGCCCCGGGCTCGGCCGGCCAGATCCTCGCGCCCTGGCCCAACCGGATCCGCGACGGCCGCTACGTCTTCGAGGGCGTGGAGTACCAGCTGGCGCTCACCGAGCCGGCCCGGCACAACGCCATCCACGGCCTGGTCAACTGGTCCCGGTGGCGGCTCGCCGAGCAGGCCGCCGACGCGGTGACGCTGGAGTACGAACTGCCCGCGCAGGTCGGCTACCCGTGGTCGCTGCTGCTGCGTACCCGCTGGTCGGTCTCGGCCGACGGGCTCAAGTGCGTGCAGGAGGTCGTCAACACGTCCGAGGCGAACGCGCCCTGGGGGTATTCGGTACACCCGTACCTGCGGCTGCCCGGCGTGACTGTGGACGACACGGTGCTGCAGGTGCCGGCCAAGAGCCGCATCCTGGCCGACAACCGGCTGCTGCCGATCGGCGCGGTCAAGGTCACCGGCTCCGAGTTCGACTACGCCGAGCCGCGCCGGATCGGCGCCGCGGTGCTGGACGTCACGTTCGGCGACATCGAGTTCGACGGCGACGGGATCACCACGGTCACGTTGGCCGACTCGGGCTCGGACCGGCGGATCGTGGTCTGGGCCGACGAGAAGTTCCGGTACTGGCAGGTCTTCACCGGTGACACCCTGCACGGCGAGCGGCACCGGCGGTCCGTCGCCGTCGAGCCGATGACGTGCCCGCCGGACGCGTTCCGTACCGGGCGGGACCTGGTCGTGCTCGAGCCCGGCCAGACCTGGACGACCTCCTGGGGCGTCCGCGCCTGATGGAGTTCGACGAGGTGATCCGCCGGCGGCGGATGGTGCGCGGTTACGACCCGGACCGCCCGCTGCCGCCGGAACTGGTCGACAAGATCGTCCAGCACGGGCTGCGCGCGCCGTCGGCCGGCTTCTCCCAGGGCTGGAGTTTCCTGGTGCTCACCGCGCCGGAGGACCGGGAGCGGTTCTGGGCGGTCACCGCGTCCGGGGAGGGCGCGGCCGGCGGCTGGCTGCAGCGGATGAGCACCGCGCCGCTGGTCATCGTGGCGTTCTCCAACAAATCGGTCTACCTGGACCGGTACGCCGAGTCCGACAAGGGCTGGACGGATCGGGACGAGGCGCGCTGGCCGGTGCCGTACTGGGACATCGACGCCGGGTTCGCCGCGCTGCTCATGCATCTCACCGCGGTGAACGAGGGTCTCGGATCGTGCTTCATCGGTTTGCCGGCCGCCACCGTGGGTGACTTCATGAGTGCCTTCGGTGTGCCGGACGAGTTCACCCCGATCGGTGCTCTCACGGTCGGCTACCGGGGCGCCGACAAGAGGTCTCCGTCACTACGTCGAGGGCACCGTCCGGTGGCCGACGTGGTGCATTATGGCCGATGGGCTTGACCGGCTCGCGGCTACGCTGACAGGCGCGGGAACGTTTCTCACGGAAAGGGGCAGCCGCCGTGATTTTCAAAGCGGTCCGGGACGGAGCCCCGTACCCCGATCACCACACGACGCTGAAGGCGTGGGCGGAGATTCCGCCGCGCCCGATCCGGCTCGCCGATCTGATCACCACGAAACGGGAGCTGGCGCTCGACAAGCTCCTCGCCGAGGACTCCACGTTCTACGGCGATCTCTTCCCGCACGTGGTCGAGTATCAGGGCGCGCTGTACCTCGAGGACGGACTGCACCGGGCGCTGCGCGCGGCCCTGCAACAGCGCAATCAGATCCACGCCCGTGTATTGATCGTGGAGGACTGAGAGCACACCCATTAGCTTTAGTTGATGGGAGCCCGACCGCTTGACCTGCTGGATCTTGACGAACTCCTGACCGACGACGAGCGCGATGCGCGGGCGACAGCCCGCCGAGTGGCCGACGATCATGTACGTCCGGACGTGGCCGAGTGGTACGAGAACGGGGACGCCCCGGTCCGCCACCTGGCCGTCGAATTCGGCCGGGCCGGACTGCTGGGAATGCACCTCAAGGGGTACGGATGCGCCGGCTCATCCTCGGTGAGTCTCGGCCTCGCCTGCATGGAGTTGGAGGCTGCGGATTCCGGCATCCGCTCGCTGGTCTCCGTGCAGGGTTCCTTGGTGATGTACGCCATCTGGCGCTACGGCTCCGAGGAGCAGAGGGAACGGTGGCTGCCGGGGATGGCCGCCGGCCGGCTGCTCGGCTGCTTCGGCCTGGCGGAGCCGGAGCACGGCTCGGATCCGACCGGGATGTCCACCCGGGCCCGCCGCGACGGTGACGACTGGGTGCTCGACGGGGTCAAGACCTGGATCCTCAACGCTCCGATCGCCGACGTGGCGGTGATCTGGGCGAAGGCGGAGAAAGGGGTGACCGGGTTCGCCGTGCCGACCGACACGGCGGGGTTCGGGGTGCGGGAGATCGACCACAAGATGTCGCTGCGGGCGTCCAGCACCGGCGAGATCGTCCTGGACGGCGTCCGGCTGCCGGAAAGTGCCCGGCTGCCCGGGGTGCGCAGTCTGATGGCGCCGCTCTCCTGCCTGACCGAGGCGCGGCTCAGCATCATCTGGGGGGTGCTCGGGGCGGCCCGGGACTGCCTGGACACGGCGCTCGACTATGCGGGGCGCCGGGAGCAGTTCGGTCGGCCGATCGCGGGCTTCCAGCTCACCCAGGCGAAATTGGCCGACATGGCGCTGGAGCTGCAGAAAGGCTTCCTGCTTGCGCTACACCTCGGGCGGTTGCGGGACGCGGGGGACAAGCCGCTGCGGCCGGAGCAGGTCAGTATCGGGAAGCTGAACAACGTACGGGAAGCCATCAAGATCGCTCGGGAGTGCCGGTCGATCCTGGGCGGGAACGGGATCCTGCACGAGTACCCGGTGATGCGGCACGCGGCCAATCTGGAGAGCGTGCTGACGTACGAGGGGACGTCGGAGATCCACCAGCTGTCGATAGGCCAGAAATTGACTGGATTGAACGCTTTCGCACGCTGAGTCTGGCTCACCGGATGCGAATTGTCGTACCCCCTGCCTACCGTTGAGTCATGGCAACCTCACCGGATGTCGACGAGCCCACCCGGGAGTACCCCGCTGTTCCGGAGGAGCGGCGGCCGAGCGGTTTCGCCCGGCTGCTGATCTTCGTCGGGTTCGTCTTCGCGCTGATCGTCCTCGCCTGCTTCGGGCTGCGCGCGATCAATGTGCTGCCCTCGTTCGACAACCCGTTCGAGGACCGCACTGTCGACCGCAGCCAGCCCGTGCTGCTCCAGTCCATGCGCGACCTGCATCGCTACGTCGCGGCGGACGGCACCTTCCAGGTCATCGTCGACCTGCAGCAGGACAAGGAGAACATCCCCGACTTCCTGGTCAACCGGCGGACGCTGTTCGTCGGCTCCGGCACCGTCGAGGTTTATGTCGATTTCAGCGAGCTGGCCGGCGACGCTCTCAAGATCGACGAGGCGAAGCAGTCGATCGAGCTGACCCTGCCGCCGCCGCAGCAGTCCACCGCCGCGCTCGACATGACCAAGAGCTATGTCGTGGCCGAGGAGCGAGGGCTGTTCGACCGGATCGGCGACGCGTTCGGCGAGGAGCCCAACAAGCAGCAGCGGGTCTATCAGCTGGCCCAGGAGCGGATCACCGAGGCCGCCCGGGCCAGCGGGTTGGATGAGCGGGCGAAGGAGAACACCCAGCGGATGCTGGAGAGCCTCTTCGCCCGCCTCGGCTACACGACCGTCACGGTGACGTTCGCCAACCCGTGATCCGTCAGTAGGTGTCCTCGTTCGGGAGCAGGGCCCACAGGATCAGGTAGGCGACGAACTGCGGGCCCGGGAGGAAGCAGGAGAGCACGAAGAGCAGCCGGACCATGCCGGCCGACATGCCGAACCGGCGGGCCAGGCCGGCGCAGACACCGGCGATCATGCGGTTGTGACGCGGGCGGGTAAGGGTGCGGGTCTTGAGCGTGCGAGCCACGTTCATTCACTCCTCGGGGGCGGCCGGTGGCGCTCTGCCACGGCCACTTCGACGGTAGGTACGGGAGCGGGGGCGGCCCTCGGTCCACAGGTGGAGACCGGCGACCGGTTTCCCGTACGGGTGACCCGTACCCGCTGGATGCCCGCTGTTAACCTGGACCGGATTTCGGGCCGGGTGTCAACGCCCGGGCGTTGACGAGGAGCTGAACGGTGACCCTTGCCTTCCTCTACGCCCCGGGCCACACGGCCGCCTCGGAGCGCCTCACTGACGATCTGACCGTCGCTCTGCGCGACGCCGGCGCCTCGTCGATCGACCGTGTCGCAGCGCGGAACGACGTGGCAGCCCGGTTGCGCGAGCTGGCCCGGCAGGCCCGCGACGCGAACGAGCCGTTGCTGATCTGCCCGGACAACCTGGTCGCCCACGGCAGCCTGCTGTGGATGCTGGCCACCGAACCGGCCGGCCGCAGCACCGTACTGGTCGCCTCTGATCCCGACGGCGATCTGAAAGAAGATCGCGGCCGGGTGGTTCCCGCCCCGGCAGGCGCCGGCACCGTCCGGTTCCTCGGCGCGATGTGCATCGCCCCGGCAGACCTGCCGCTGCTGGAGAAGGTCGCCGACCGGCCGGAACTGCTGCCCGCCCTACTGGCGGACGGCCTGGTTCCGATCGCCACCCGGACCCGGTTGCTGCACGCGGAGCAGGTGAGCACCGAGGCCGAGCTCATCGCCGCCCAGGCCGCGGTCGCTGCGGTGGACGAGGACAAGGCGCGCCTGCGGCTCGCGGTCAAGGAACAGGACGACTTCTTCACGACGTACGCCGTGAGCACCTGGTCTCCCCGGGTGACCAAGGCGGCCGCCCGGCTCGGTCTGACGCCCACCGGGGTGACCGGGCTGTCGGTGCTGTTCGCGGTCGGCGCCGCGCTGCTGTTCTGGCAGGCGTCCCGAATCGCGATGATCGCCGGCGGGGTGCTGCTCTACCTCGGCTTCGTGCTGGACTGCGTGGACGGGCAGTTGGCCCGGTACACCCGCCGCTTCGACGCCTTCGGCGGATGGCTGGACACCATGGCCGACCGGGCCAAGGAGTACGCGGTCTACGCCGGTCTGGCCGCCGGAGCGGAACGCATCGGGCTGCCGTACGCGTGGCCGCTCGCGATCACCGCGATCCTCCTGCAGACCGTCCGGCACATGACCGACACCTGGTACGGCGCGCTGCACGACGAGGCCGCCGCCCACCCGGGGGCGCAACCCGCGGGCGGGGTCGGCGCCCGGCTCACCGCCGCCTCGGTCAAGGCGCAGAGCCAGCGCGGCTCGCTGATCTACTGGCTGAAGCGGATCGTGGTCTTCCCGATCGGTGAACGCTGGGCGCTGATCGCCGTGCTGGCCGCGATCACCAACGGGCGGACGACCCTCGCGGCCGTGGTCGGGTTCGGTCTGCTGGCGGCGGCATACACGCTGGCGCTGCGGTCGCTGCGGGCGCTCTCCATGCGGGTCGGCGTGCTGAACACCGTCGACACCATGCGGCACCGCGACGACGGCCCGCTGGTGCGGACCGTGCTGAGCCGGGTCGGCGCCGGGTGGCCGCTGCCGTTCGCCGCGCTGTTTACGGTGTACGCGCTGGTCACCGTGGGGGTGATGCTCGCCGGTGAGCCGTCCCGATACCCGTGGCTGCTCGCGGTGGTGGCCGTGCCGGTGCTGATCTGCGGGTTCCCGGCCCGGCTCCGCCACGGTGGTGCGCTGGACTGGCTGGTTCCGGCCGCGCTGCGGGCCGCCGAATACCTGGTCGTGGTCGCCGTCGGGCAATACGGGTCGGTGCCGCCGCCGGTGGTCTTCCTGCTGCTGTTCATGCTGGCTCTGCGGCATTACGACCTGACCGCCCGGATGGAGAAGGGCGCGCCGGCGACCAGCGCCGGTGGGGCCAGGCTGGGCTGGGACGGCCGGGTGTTGCTTTTGGTCCTGGCCGCATTGATCGGGTACGCCACCGCGGGCACGGCTGTGCTGGCCGCTCTGGTGGGCGCCGCGTTCGCCGTGGTTGCTGTCTCCGACTGGCGCGCGAGCCGCTGAGCCCTCCGGCTGTCGCTCAGCGCCGTCTCGCGGCGCGTGAGAGGGCGCTGGCGGTCAGCCGCTGCATCCCGGCTGTCACCCAGTGCTGCTTCCCGGCGCGAGATACGACCGTGGTGGTCAGCCCGAATGTTCGGCTGTCGCTCAGTGCTGCTTCGCGGCGCGGGATACGACCGTGGCGGTCAGCCCGGTTGTTCGGCTGTCGCTCAGTGCTGTTTCGCGGCGCGGGATACGACCGTGGCGGTCAGCCCGGTTGTTCGGCTGTCGCTGAGTGCTGCTTTGCGGCTCGGGAAGCGACCGTGGCGGTCAGCCGGGTGGGGTGGGCTGGCGCTCAAGGTTGTTTGCGGGCGAAACGGCGCTGAGGGGCAGCGGGAGCTGGGAATACGACATTTCTGGCAAGTCTGTTCTTGCTGTGAACGTGCACAGTTGATCTCCTGAAGTTCAGATCTCCGTAATCGATTGATCACTATGTGCGAATGGCACTTTCGCCCGATGGCGAAGCATCGAACCCACTCGCAGAGTCAGTATCCGATCGCCGACCGTCGTGGGATCGGGATCACACTCGATCGGGGAGGTTGACGGTGTCCACCGTCGCACTCAAGGACGTCACCAAGATCTGGCCAGATGGCACCTACGCCGTAGACAACCTCAGCCTGGAGGTGCAGGACGGGGAGTTCATGGTCCTGCTCGGCCCCTCGGGCTGCGGAAAGTCGACCGTGCTCCGCATGATCGCCGGGCTCGAGGATCCCAGCGAGGGCGAGATCCTGCTGAACGGCGAACCGGTTCTTGAGCTGCCCCCGCGCGACCGCAGTATCGCGATGGTCTTTCAGGATTTTGCGCTCTATCCGCACATGACCGTCGCGGAGAACATCGGCTTCCCGCTCAAGCTCTCCGGCGTCGAGCCCGAGCCGCGCCAGGACCGGGTGGGCGCCATCGCCGGCGCGCTCGGGATAGGGGAGGTGCTCGGCCGCCGCCCCAGCCAGCTCTCCGGCGGTCAGCGGCAGCGTGTCGCCATGGGCCGGGCCATCGTCCGCCGCCCCGGCCTGTTCCTGATGGACGAGCCCCTCTCCAACCTGGACAGCGGCCTGCGCGCCGAGCTGCGCGCCGAGATCACCAGCATGACCCGCGAGCTCGGTGTCACCACGATGTACGTCACGCACGACCAGGCAGAGGCGCTGACCATGGCCGACCGCGTGGCGATCATGCGTAAGGGCGTGCTGCAGGACGTCGGCACTCCCACCGACGTCTACCGTCGCCCGGCCACCCTCTATGTGGCCGCCTTCCTCGGCTCGCCGAAGATGAATCTGCTCGAGGCCGCCGTCTACGTGCACCTCGACCAGTACATCGCTCTGAGCTTCGGCGAGCAGAGCCTCTACCTGCCCTGGAACGACCCACGCGCGCGGGCGGTGGCCCGCTATCACGGCGAGCGCATCGTGGTCGGGATCCGGGCGGAGGCGCTCACGCCGGTGACCCCGCAGACGCCGGGGCACATCTTCCAGGGGCGGATCCGCTATCTCGAGCACCACGGGCACGAGTCCGTCGCGTTCCTGGACATCGGGGCCACCGCGATCGTGGTGGACGAGATGAGCGGCCCGATCCAGGATCAGCCGCCGGCCGGCGGCGCGCTCAAGCGGATCGGGGGCGCGTTGCAGCGGTTGACCCGGCCGGCGCCGGTGGAGTCGAACCTGCCGAACCGGTCCCGGGAGCGGGTCAGCGTGCTCAACGACCCCGGCCGACACGCCCGCAAGCCGGCCGAGCTCGCGGTGCGGCTGGCGCCGTACCCCCAGGTCGCCTCCGGGCATCCGCTGGCGATTTCGGTGCAGATGGACGCCGTGCACTTCTTCGACGAGCGAGGTGATCGCATCGATGTCGGTTGGCGTTGAGTTCACGACACGCGCCACTTCCGGGCGGGATAGCCGATGCCTCCCGCCACCGGACGGCCACAGCGCGTAGGCTGCACGACGGTGGAGGACAGGATCGGACACAGCGTTCGCTCGGCTCCGGGACGGGAGTCGAGGGTCGACGCCGCCCCTTCACCGGGGGACGGCGTGCTGCTCGACCGCTCTTTCGGCCATGACGACATCACCGTTCTGCGCCACGAGGTGGCCGACCGGCTCGTCTCGCTCGGTCTCGGCAGCGACCGCCGGCACGGCTATCTGCTCGCCGTCAACGAAGTGATCACGAACGTGGTGTTGCACGCCGGTGGCGCCGGGCGGCTGCGGCTGCGCCGGGAGAACCGTTCGGTGTGGTGTGTGGTGACCGACTCCGGCCCCGGTATCCCCAGTGACCTTCTGAACGATCCGCAGGCGCCGGAGGCGTACGAGGTCGGTGGTCGTGGATTGTGGCTGGCGCACCAGTTGTGCGACGAGGTGACCACCGCGACCGGCCCGATCGGTACCTCGATCGGATTGCGTATGTCTTTGGATGTCGTGCCGGATTCCCGGTGAAACACCAGCTTGAACGGCTGGTGAACCAGCAAGGAAATGTGAAGCTGCCCTTCCGGTCTCGTGCTCTCTTCCGTCCGGCTACATTGGGCGCGTGCTCGGACTTCCTTCCCAGGTGACCGCTTGTCTATTCGATCTTGATGGAGTGTTGACGCAAACCGCGCTGGTTCACAATGCCGCGTGGAAACAGACGTTCGATTCGTTCCTGGAATCATGGGCCGTTCGCACCGGCACACCCTTCGTGCCGTTCGACTCCGGCTCCGACTACCACCTGTACGTGGACGGACGGCAGCGTGCCGACGGCGTCCGGACCTTCCTCGCCTCGCGCGGCATCACCCTGCCCGAGGGCGACCCCGACGACACTCCCGACCGGGAGACCGTCAACGGCGTCGGCAACCGCAAGAACCTGCTCGTGCTGCAAAAGATCAAGGAAGGCGCGGTCCAGGTGTACCCCGGCTCGGTGGACTACCTGAACGCGGTGAAGGCCGCGGGGCTGCGCCGTGCCGTCGTGTCGGCGAGCGCGAACTGCAAGGACGTCCTCACCGCGGCCGGCATCGCGGACCTGCTGGAGGCCCGGGTGGACGGCCTGGTCGCCCGCGAATTGGGACTGCCCGGCAAGCCCGCGCCCGACACCTTCCTCTATGGGGCTAAGCTGCTCGATCTCGCCCCGGAGAACTGTGCGGTTTTCGAGGACGCTCTGGCCGGTGTTGCGGCCGGGCGGGCCGGCGGATTCGGCATCGTGATCGGGGTGGATCGGGTCGGTCAGGCGGAGGCGCTCCGGGAACACGGCGCCGACATCGTGGTGACGGACCTGTCCGAGCTCCTCCTGCAGTAACAAAGACCTCCTCTTCTCAGTACCGAGAGGCACGACCGTGATCCGTGAACGGGCCTACCCCGTCGACCCTTGGCACATCCGGGAGACCCGGCTCGACCTGGACCTGCTGGCCCAGTCCGAGTCGGTGTTCGCACTCTCGAACGGCCACATCGGGATACGCGGGAACCTGGACGAGGGCGAGCCGCACGGCCTGCCCGGCAGCTACCTCAACTCGTTCTACGAGCTGCGGCCGCTGCCGCACGCCGAGGCCGGGTACGGGTTCCCGGAGTCCGGCCAGACCATGGTCAACGTCACCAACGCGAAGCTGATGCGCCTGCTCGTCAACGACGAGCCGTTCGACGTGCGCTACGGCGAGCTGCGGTCCCACGAGCGCTGCCTGGACATGCGGGCCGGCACGCTGGAGCGGATCGTCGAGTGGGTGTCCCCGTCGGGCCAGGGCGTCCGGGTGCGTACCGTCCGGCTGGTCTCGTTCACCCAGCGCGCCGTGGTGGCGTTCCTGTACGAGGTGGAGCCGCTGGACGTACCGGCGCGGCTGATCCTGCAGTCCGAGCTGGTGGCGAACGAGCAGCTGCCGCCGATGAGCAAGGACCCGCGGGTGGCGGCGGTCCTGGACCGTCCGCTGCAGGCCGAGGAGATGATGGAGCAGGCCACCGGTGGCATCCTGGTGCACCGCACCAAGGCCAGCGACCTGCGGATGGCCGCCGCCATGGAACATTCCGTGGAGACGCCGGGCCGGCACGCCATCACCACCGAGGGACACCCCGACTGGCTGCGGACCACGGTCGCCTGCCGGCTCGAGCCCGGGCAGAAGCTGCGGGTGGTCAAGCTGGCGGCGTACGGATGGTCCAGCATGCGCTCGCTGCCCGCAGTGCGTGACCAGGTCGGCGCGGCCCTGGCCAGCGCCCGCCTGGACGGCTGGGAGGGCCTGGTCCAGCAGCAGCAGGACTACCTGGACGCCTTCTGGGACCACTCCGACGTCAAGGTCGAGGGCGACCCCGAGGTGCAGCAGGCGGTCCGTTTCGGGCTGTTCCACACGCTGCAGGCCGGCGCCCGGGCGGAGAAGCGCCCGATCGGCTCCAAGGGCCTGACCGGGCCGGGGTACGACGGACACACGTTCTGGGACGCCGAGACGTTCGTTCTGCCCGCCCTGACGTACACCCAGCCCTCGGCCGCGGCCGACGTGCTGCGCTGGCGGCACTCGACGCTGGACCTGGCCCGGGAGCGGGCCCAGACGCTCGGCCTGCAGGGCGCCGCGTTCCCGTGGCGCACGATCCGCGGCCAGGAGTGCTCCGGCTACTGGCCGGCGGGCACGGCGGGCTTCCACATCGGCGCCGACATCGCCGACGCGGTCCGCCGGTACGTCCAGGCCACCGGCGACTACGACTTCGAGCGTGAGGTCGGCTTGGAGCTGCTGGTGGAGACGGCCCGGCTGTGGCGCTCGCTGGGGCACCACGACCGGCACGGGCGCTTCCACATCGACGGTGTCACCGGGCCGGACGAGTACACGGCGGTGGTGAACGACAACGTCTACACCAACCTGATGGCCCAGCAGAACCTGTTGGCCGCGGTGGACGCCTGCAAGCGGCATCCGGATCTGGCCCGCCGGTTCGGGGTCGACGACGAGGAAGCGGCGTCCTGGCGGGATGCGGCGGCCGCGGTGCACATCCCGTACGACAAGGAGCTCGGGGTGCATCAGCAGTGCGAGGGCTTCACCCGGCTGCAGGAGTGGGACTTCGAGGGCACGCAGCCGGAGGGGTACCCGCTGCTGCTGAACTACCCGTACTTCGACCTGTACCGCAAGCAGGTGGTCAAGCAGGCCGACCTGGTGATGGCGATGTACATCCGTGGGGACGCGTTCACGCCCGAGGAGAAGGCGCGCAACTTCGCGTATTACGACGCGCGGACCGTACGGGACTCCTCGCTCTCGGCCTGTATCCAGGCCGTGCTGGCGGCCGAGACCGGCCATCTGGAGCTGGCCCACGACTACCTGGGCGAGGCCGCCCTGATGGACCTGCACGACCTGCACCGCAACGCGCGGGACGGCGTGCACGTGGCCTCACTGGCCGGGTCGTGGATCGCGCTCGTCGCCGGCCTCGGCGGCATGCGTGACTTCAACGGTCAGCTGAGCTTCGCCCCGCGCCTGCCCAGCCGGATCAACAACCTGGAGTTCTCGCTGCTCTGGCGCGGCCTGCGGCTGCGGGTGAACGTGACCTCCGAGGAGGTCACCTACTCGCTGCGCAACGGTGGTGGCCAGGCCCGGCTCACCCTGCTGCACCACGGCAAGGAGCTCGAGGTGACCCAGGTGCGGCCGGTGACGATGGCGATCCCGCCGCCGCTGCCGGTGGGCCCGGCGCCGTCGCAGCCGGCCGGCCGGGCGCCGGTGCGCCGCGCCGTGCACTGATCGACGAAAATGGCCCCCGCCCGATGGGCGGGGGCCATTCATATGCCTGCTAGAGCATCGAGACGTGCACGTGGTCGGTGTGGTCACTGACCCCGCTGTACGCACGCCAGCCGGTTGCCGGGAACCAGATCTGCTTGTACCAGATCACGTAGTAGATGCCGAGCTTGTCGGCGTTGCGCACCAGGAACGCCGTCAGGTTGTTGCCGTACTTCATCTCGTCGTTGCTGTCCGCCGAGGAGAAGCCGCTCTTCTGTAGGGACCAGTCGCAGGCCCGGCCCTTGGGGTGCTCGAACGGTCCGCCGTTGCGGTGGCAGCCGACGAAGCGTTTGAAGCCGGCTTTGCGGACTTCCTTGTACATGTGCAGGGTGCGCTTGGTCACACAGCCGCTGGTGGTCTCGTCCTTCTCCGTGCAGCCCTCCGCCGAGAAGCCACCGTCGGCGTTGCGCGGGGCTGCCTCGGCGGGCTTGGACTTGGCGTCGACCAGACCGTCGGTGATGGTCCGGTTGATGCCGGTGCCACCGCCGAGCAGGTCGATCTGCTTGTCGGCGGCCGCCTTCTGCTTCGTCAGCGCGGTCAGCTGCTGCTGCTCGTTCTTGAGCTCGGCGTCAAGGGCCGCCTTGCTCTCGGTGACCGTGGCGATCGCCGAGTTCAGCTCGCGCAGCTTGCTGTCGTGCAGCTTGTTGATCTCCTCGAGGGAGATCGCCTTGCTCATGAAGTCGTTCGACGTGCTCGCGTTCAGCAGGAAGCCGACGGCGCTGAGGTTGCCGACCTGATATTGCTGCTGGGCGATCGAGTTGACCTCGGGAATCAGGGCGTCGCGTCGCCCCTCGGCAGCCTTCATCTCGGCCGCCAGCTTCTTCTGGTTCTTTCGGGACGCATTGACGGCGGCCTTGGCGTTGACGAAGCGACGGTTGGTCGACTCCATCATGTCCGACATCAGCGCGTCCGGTTCGTCCTCGGCAGATGGCGAACTGCCACCGGGTGCCGCGGCCGCGGATGTGGCGGGGGCCACAAACAATGCGACAGCCACGAGCGGTGCCAGGGCAAGTGTCAGCCACCGGCGGGGACTTACGGTCATCAACAGTTCCTTCCTTGTCACCGCCGACCGAGTTAGCTGACGGGTTCGGGACGGAAGCAATCCCTACCGCATTACGCGGATTCACCCCAGTGACCTGGTTCCCCGGCTCGCCTTTCGGCGATTGGGCGGCGGCCTGCCGGCAACTCGGGGGCGGTGCCGTCCTGGCAGGACCGGCGGCCAGTTTACCCGAGATATCGCCGCGCATCAGGACCCACGGAACCGTCAAATTCGTTACCGGGCAACGACTTTCTGTAATCAGATCACCTGCCGTGTGCGACCAATTGCCGTGCGTACGAGAACTGTCGATCTGTCGATGTAGTGGGTATGGTCGGAGCCGGTTCCCGACCGGGGACCGCCGCCTAATCGCCGTTACGGCGAGCCGGGGAACCACATTCTCCGGGGTGAATCCGCGTTCCGCGGTAGGGATTTCCTTCGTCCCGAACCCGTCAGCTAACCCGGCCGGCGGCCGACGGAAGGAAATGCCTGTGCAGGATCAGACTGCGCGGCGATTAGCACCGCTGCTGGCGGTGCTCGTCGCCGTGTGCGGGCTGGCCGTCGCCGCGACGCCGGCCACCGCGGCCCCCCGCCCCCTCGCCGCCCCGGGCGACACCGGTGACGACGGTGAGGGTGGTTCCAAGTCCCTCGTCGAACAACTCGAAGCGGCCTCCAGCGGTTTCGTGGAGGCGAAGGCCAAGCTCAAGAAGTCCCAGAAGCGGCAGACCGACCTGGCCGCCGAGATCAAGCGGCTGGATGCCGCCCTCGGCCCCCAGCAGAAGGCCCTCGACGAGATCGCCCAGCAGGCGTACACGTCGGGCCGGCTCGGTCCGATGTCCGCCCTGATCACCGCGAACTCGAGCGACACCTTCCTGGACCGGGCCGAGACTTTGGCCACCGTGGCGGCGCAGCAGAACGCGGCGATCGCGGATCTCAAGGAGACCCGGGCCGCGCAGCAGCGCGCCAAGATCGCCATCGACCAGGCCGTCCGGGACGAGCAGACGCAGGTCAACGTGATGGCCAAGCGCAAGGCTCAGGCCGAGGCCGCGCTCAAGAAGGCCAACCAGGGTGCGGACGCCTCCCGGGCGAGTGACGGCGGGGGCAGCGCCTCGGCCGACCCGGCGCCCAGCGCCGGCAACGGCTGCACGGAGGGCGACCCGACCACCAGCGGCTGCCTCACCCCGCGCACGCTGCACGCGCTGGAGCAGGCGCGCAGCGACGGGTTCACGCGGTTCACCAAGTGCTTCCGCGAGCAGAACAGCGGTGAGCACCCGAAGGGCCGGGCCTGTGACTTCTCCGCCGAGAAGGGCACCTTCGGTGGCGACGCCACCGGTGGGGACCGGACGTACGGCGACAACCTGGCGAACTACTTCATCAACAACGCCGACGAGCTGCACGTGCTCTACGTGATCTGGTACCGCCGGATCTGGCTGCCGAGCAGTGGCTGGAAGTCGTACAGCGGGGCGGGTGGCGACCCGTCCAGCGACCACACCAACCACGTGCACCTGTCGGTCAACTGAACGGGTCCGAACCGCGGGAGTGCGGGGCCTACTTGCGAGAGAAGGCCTCGTACTCCCGGAGCACGTCAGCGGTCGGGCCGTCGGCCCGGATCAGGCCGGACTCGAGCCAGATGCACCGCTCGCAGGTGTCCCGGATCGACTGCTCGCTGTGGCTGACCAGGAACACCGTGCCGGCGTTGGCGCGCAGCTCGCGGACCCGTGCCTCGCTGCGGCGGCGGAACTTGGCGTCACCGGTGGCCAGGGCCTCGTCGATGAGCAGCACGTCGTGCTGCTTCGCCGCGGAGATCGAGAAGCGCAGCCGGGCGGCCATGCCCGACGAATAGGTCCGCATCGGCAGCGAGGCGAAGTCGCCCCGGTCGTTGATGCCGGAGAATGCGATGATCTCGTCCTTCTTCGCCTTCACCTCGGCCGGCGACATGCCCATCGCGAGGCAGCCCAGCTCGACGTTGCGCTCGCCGGGCAGCTCGTTCATCAGTGCCGCGTTGACACCCAGCAGTGACGGCTGCCCGGCCGCGTAGATCTTGCCGTGGGCCACCGGGAGCAGGCCGGCGACGGCGCGCAGCAGGGTCGACTTGCCCGAGCCGTTGCTGCCGATCAGGCCGATGGCCTCACCCCGGTACGCCACGAAGCTGACGCCCTTGACCGCGTGCACCTCGCGCACGTTCACCGTCTTGCTGGTCACCAGCCGCTTGAAGCTGGCCAGCGGGCTGGTCTGCCCGGCCGTGGCCGAGCTGTGCACCTTGTAGATCACATGGGCGTTGTCGGCGATGACGGTCGGAATGCGATCGTTGTCAGCCACGGCCGTAGCCCTTCTCTCCGCGCCAGAAGTAGACGAAGCCACCCAGGCCCACCAGCACCGTCCAGACGACCGCCTGGATCCACAGCAGGGTCGGCTGGCCGGCCAGCGGGACGTCCTCCATCAGCGAGTGACGCATCAGCTCGATGAAGATCAGCAGCGGGTTCGCCTCGACCAGGGCGAGCGCCCAGCCCTGCAGGTGCTGCTCGAACAGGGTCACCGGGTAGAGCACGGCAGACCCGTACAGCCAGAACCGCATGATGAACGGGATCAGCTGCTTGATGTCGCGCACCTTGGAGCCGAAGCGGGCCATGAACAGCGCCAGACCGGTGTTGAAGACCGCCTGCAGGAGCGCCACCGGGATGACCAGCAGCCATTGTGCGGTGATCGGCTCACCGGTGATCAGCATGATGCCCATCAGGACCATCAGCGCCACGACGTAGTTGCGGATCTCCACCAGGGCGACCGACAGCGGCAGGCTGGCCCGCGGGAAGTGCAGGGCGCGGATCAGGCCGAGGTTGCCGGTGATCGCGTTCTGCCCGGACTGCACCACCGACTGGGTGAAGCCGAAGACGAACACGCCGGCACAGAGGTACGCGATGAAGTTGTCGACGCCGTTCCGGCCGCCCAGGATGATGCCGAAGATCACGTAGTAGACGGCGGCGTTGATGATCGGCGTGAGGACCTGCCAGATCATGCCGAGCTTGGTGTTGCCCAGCGCCGAACTCGTCTTCGCGCTCGCGTGCGCCTGGATGAAGTGCCGGTAAGCCCACAGGTGGCGCGCGTACTCCGGGAGGCTGGGGAGCCGTCCCGACGCGCTGAGGCCGTGCCGCCGGGCCAGTTCCTTGAGGGAAAGCCCGGTGTCGGCGTCGGCGACCGCCGTCTCTGGCATGGGGTGGTGCTCCGATCTTGTCAGCCCGTGGGAGGCGGCGGCTTCCGGTGACTTACGCGAGAACACAGCTAGCAGCATGACAGGCACCCACCGACACCGATGAAACGGGCTCGTATCGACGTGGCTGTAAACGGTAGCTGACCAAACGGCGGAACGCAACCGTAACGTCGTAGCGTTATAGTGACTCTGTGGCGACAGTTAAGCGCGCACCAGCCGGAGCGGCGGTGCTCCGAGGTGACATCACCGTGGCGATCCGCAACGCGGTCATGAACGAGTTGGCGGAAGTCGGCTACGGCCGATTGTCCATCGAGGCGGTGGCCCGCCGCGCGGGGGTCGGCAAGACCGCGATCTACCGGCGGTGGAGCAACAAGCTGGAGATGGTCCTGGAGATCATCTCGGACGTGGCGGAGCGAAAGGTTCCCCTTCCGGACACCGGGAGTTTCGCCGGTGATCTCGAACTCCTGATGATGATCGTGAGCCGGGCGCTGCAACACCGCATCGCCTCGCAGATCATCCCGGACCTGATGGCCGAGGCCGCTCGCAACCCCCAGATCGCCGAGACGCTGCAGCGTGCGCTGCAGACCCATCAGCAGGCGGTGGGCGAGAAGCTGGTCGGTCAGGCGATCGCCCGGGGCGAGCTGCCCGAGGGTACGGATGCGGACCTCGCCGTCGGCCTGATCCTCGGCCCGCTGTACTGGCGTCTGGCGGTGGCCCGGCAACCGTTGCGGGACGACGACCTGGAGAAGCTCGCGGCAGCCGTGACGGCCGCTCTGAAGGGCGCCGGAGGGGATTGAGCCGGCGACCGGGTGCTCACCGATTCGCACCCGTTCGCAACTCAGAAAAGTCTGCGCTCCGCGCCGTGGGGGCCGAAGGAAGGGGCTGACCCCGACCCGATCCCCCCGGAGCCGGAGAAGATGACCTCTCTCAGTGACACCTGTACCGACCGCACTGTGCTGGAAACCACAGTGCTGGACTCCACCGCGCTGCTCGCCATCGCCATGGGCGGCGCGGCGGACCCGGGCTCGCGGCCGGCGAAGAGCCGCCCGAAGGTGATGACGGGCGCCGCCGTCGTCGGCGCGTGGCGCAGCGCCGACGGTGTGGTCTGCCTGCGGCTGCGCACCGACGGTACGTACGCCGGCGAGGTGGCCGGCCGCCGCCGCCCGGCTCGCGGCACGTACCAGGTCGAGGGAGCCTCGGTGCTGCTTCACGACGACTCCGGCCTGAACACGCCGGTGACCGTGCACGAGGGCGAACTCGAGATGGCCGGACATCGCCTGCTCCCGGCGGGCTGAGGGCTAAACCCGGGACGGCGCCGGCCGATTCTGCAGGCATGCGCCACACGAAGACCGCGATCGCTCTGGCCGCTCTCTCGCTGGCGCTTGGCGGGTGCGCCGCGCTGGGCCTCGGTGACACCCCACAGGCCTCGTCGGCCGCCGAGCAGGCAGCCGAGCCCTGGATGCTGTACGAGGAGGGCGCGGCCACGCCCAGCCCGGCCCCGTCGCGCGGCCGGGCCGCCAGTCCGTCGCCGGACGCCACCGCCTCGTTGCCGGCTCCCGACCCGAGTTGCACCAAGCTCTGGCCGCGTACCGAGCCGGTGATGATCCCGGTCGAGGTGACGCCGGGCGCCGGCTCGCTCAAGGTCGAATGGCCGACGCAGTACAGCTCCGACTACCGGGTGACCGCGGTGCCGCAGGCGCTGGTCTCCGGGGCGCAGCCGGAGCCGACGTGGCAGCGGGTCTCTCCGGGCACCGGCTGCACGGTCACCGCCACGATCACCGGCCTGGAGACGGGTGCCGCGTACATCGTCTGGCTGGACGCGCCGAACACCGGTCACGAGAGGGACGGAACGCGTCACCTCTACAGCGGCCGTTCCGGCATCGTCTACCCCCTCTAGCGGACCGGTAGACCGGCGGCCTTCCAGGCGGCAAAGCCGCCGGCCAGATCGGTCGCCTCCCGCAGGCCCAGATCGTGCAGGGCGACGGCGGCCAGGCTGCTGGTGTAGCCCTCCTGGCAGGTGACGATCACGCGCAGCCCGTAGTCGCCGGCGAACGGCAGCCGGGCGTCGGAGCGCGGGTCCAGCCGCCACTCCAGCACGTTGCGCTCAATCACGACGGCGCCCGGGATCTCTCCGAACTCGGCGCGCTGGGCAGCCGGCCGGATGTCCACCAGGACGGCGCCGTCGCTCAGCGCTGCGTGCGTCTCCTCCGGTCCCAGCCGGCGCAGCCGGGTACGCGCCTCGGCCAGGATCTCGTCGATCCCGCGGGATCCGGGCGGGGGTGTGGTCACCACTGCGCACCGGCCCGCTCGACCGTGAGCACCTCGAGGCCCGCCGGCCCGATCCGGTACTTGGTCATGGTGGTCAGCGCCGGCGCGTACACGTGCACGCTGATCGCCGGCCGGCCGGACCGGTTGATGATCCGGTGGATGTGGTGGCTGCCGAACCGGCGCCCGGCGCCCTCGCCCAGCTCACGCGAGGTGGCCCGGGCGGAGCGGGAGGTGACCCGGGCGGAGCGGGAGGTGACCCGAGGGGAGTCGGCGGGACCGGTCGAAACCGTGTCTTCGGTCAGGGTGCCCTCGTGGACGTGGAACGCGCCGGCCGAGCCGCCGTGGTCGTGGATCTCGGTCGCCTGGCCGGGTAGCCAGGTGAGCAACCAGACCTCATGATCGTCGGCGACCGCGAGACGGTGATACCACCGTTCGACCGGATCGAAGCGGGGCGCGACCGGCCAGAGGCCGGCGCCGGCCGCGTACTGACGGGCGATGGCGAGGTGATCGAGGCGGACGGCGGCGCGGATCATGACAGCTCCCAACTCACATACATACCCTATAGGCTCAATAGGTTTTACCACAAGATCGTGGCCGCGGTTTCCGAATCGCGAAGTCGGCGCTCGGCCGCGATGCACGTCCCCGAAAGAGGCTTCAAGAGCTTTGCCTCTTTCTGAAGGTGGTGCGAAAAACTTCAATACGCGACGGTATCGATACGCTGCGTCGACCAAAGTGGCCTGTCTGTCACCAGTTCGGCCTACCCCGGTCCGCCGTAACGGAGGAATTGCTGGTCAGCCGGTATCTGGCCAATCGAGAAAGCTATATCGTGAGCGGCGCCGCTGAGAACCGGTTGCCGGAGGCCGCCCGCGTATCGCCTCCGATGCCCCGAGCAACGAGGACGGACACGTGTTGAAGTCACGCCGCGGACTGCTTGCCGCCGGCCTGAGCGCCGCTGTGGTCGGCGCGATCGGAGTCGTCTCGACTCTCAACGCGGGCGCCGAACAGATCCCGGATGCGCCGGCACCCGCGGTGGCGCCCGCCGACGTCGCGCCGGCCGACACCGCGGAGGCGGCGGCGCCCGCCGAGTCGGTCGCGAAACCGCCGACCAATCTCCCGTGGGGCGAGCGGCCCCGCAAAGTTCGAACCGGCCGGTTCGGCGCCACCAGCAAGTCGCTGAAGGCGGCCGGGCTCAGTGCCGCGCACTCGGAGGACCGCGGCCGGGACCGGGCGCCCAAGGGCCGGACCAACCGGACCGAATCGCTGCGGACCCAGACGACCACGGTCGTCCCGCCGGAGCCGGTGCCGACCGAGAGCCCGGACGCCGCGGCCAGGCCGACGGTGCACTTCCTCTACAACGTGGGCTCGCAGTCCGCCGAGGCCGACGCGGCGTACGCGAACCTCACCATCAGCAAGCCCAAGCTGGCCAAGAGCGATTACCACACGCTGGCCGAGATCGCCGTGCAGTCCGCCGACGGGAAGCAGATCGTCGAGGTGGGCTGGACCGTCGACCGGGTGGTCAACGGCGACGACGACCCGCACCTGTTCGTCTACCACTGGGTCGACCGGCAGACGAGCTGCTACAACGGCTGCGGCTTCGTGCAGTACAGCAAGACCATCAAGCCGGGCGACACCCTGGTGCAGGACACCCAGAAGAAGTTCGGCATCCAGAACTTCAACGGCGACTGGTGGGTGGCGTACGACACCGAGTGGGTCGGCTACTTCCCCGGCGAGCTGTGGGGCGGCAAGTTCACCCGCAGCGGTCTGGTGCAGATCTTCGGTGAGGTCGCCGCGACCACCGCGACCCCGTGCACCGAGATGGGCAACGGCAAGGGTGGCGCCGACACCACCGCGGCCAAGGTCGGCAGCGTCTCGTACCTCAACGGGCCGCCGGTGGAGATGAAGGTCCGCAGCACCAGCGACTACTACAGCGTGGAGAAGCTGAGCGCCCGTACGTTCCGCTACGGCGGCTCCGGAGCCTGCTGACCTGCTAGATCAACTCGATGCCCGGTTCCCCTCGTGGGACCGGGCATCGATGTTTTTCGCCTTTTCGCCGACAGTACTTGAACCGGACCGCATGCCAGGATGTACATGCGGGTGGCCGGGCGGAACCCGAGGGGAGCTGGCGCCGATGAAGCGACGGGTGAGCCCCGACGAGCAGCTGATGACCGCGCTCTACACCGAGCACTACTCAGTCCTGATCAACTTTGTGTCCCGGTACGTCTCGGATCGGCACAAAGCGGAGGACCTGGTGCAGGAGACACTGTTACGGGCCTGGAAGCACATCGACCATCTGGACCCGGAACCGGGCCGGACCAGGTCGTACCTGTTGACCATCGCCCGCAACGTGGTGACCAACGCCTGGCGCGCCGAACAGCGTCGTCCCCGGCTGGTCGCCGACGAGAACGCGGTCAATTCGGTGCCGTCGGCGGACAATGTGGATCAGATGGTGGAAGGGTGGCTGGTGGCGGAGGCGCTGGAGCGTCTCTCCCCGGAGCATCGGGCCGTCATCCAGGCGATGTATTACGAGGGGCAGAGCGTGGCGGATGCGGCGCGGAGGCTGTCGGTGCCGGAGGGCACGGTGAAATCGCGCGCCTACTACGCGGTGCGCGCGCTGCGTACGGTGTTCGAGGAGATGGGGATGCTGCGATGAGCGACCTCGACGAACACGACAACCTGCACCGGTTGTTGGGCGGTTACCTCCTCGGCGGTCTCGACGAGGCCGACACCGATCGGCTCGACGAGCACCTGCACGACTGCGCGGATTGCCGAGCCGAACTCGACCGGCTGGCTCCCGTACCGGAAATGCTGCAGCGTCTGCCGGACGCGCGGCACCTGGGTGGTGGCGCACCGCTCGCGGTCGCCCCGACCGCGCGGCCCAGCCAGCAGAACATCGAAGGCCTGCTCAGCCGGATGCGGGCGGAGAAGACCAGGGAGACCCGGGTCAACCGGGTGCGGTGGCTGGCCGCCGCCGCGGTCGTGATGATCGCGGCCGCCGCGATCGGCTACGGGATCTTCACCAACGGCCGGGTGCAGCCCGGCACGGTGCCGGAGGCGCTGCCCAGCGTGGAGCTGGTGACCACCCGGTTCGAGTCGGCGCCCGGCAGCGGGCTGACCGGATCGGCGGTCCTCACCCCGAAGGAGTGGGGTGTGGCGATCGCGCTGGATGTGAGCAAGATGTCCGGCAACGGGCCGTTCCTGTGCCTGATGCGCAGCAAGGGCGGCGGTACGGAACAGTCCGCGGTCTGGGGTGACACCGGAAACGGCAGCGCCAAGGTGAACGGCGCGAGCTCGTTCAAGATCGGCGACGTGGACGCGGTGCTGATCACCGACCGGGACGGAAAAGTGCTTGGCACCGCTTCGGTGACGTGAAAGATGTGGGGGCATGCGACCCGAATTCCGTATGCCCCCGAAACTGCGCCCGGGTGATCGGGTGGCCGTCGTCTCGCCCGCCTTCGCGGCGCCGGGTCTGTTCCCGGAGCTGCACGAGCAGGCGATCCGGCGGATCCGTGCGGAGCTGGCGCTGGAGCCGGTGGAGTACCCGACGACCCGGCAGCTCGGCGCCACGCCGGCGGACCGGGCCGCCGACCTGATGGCGGCGTACGCGGATCCGGCGATCCGGGCGGTCTTCGCGACGATCGGCGGGGACGACCAGATCACCGTGCTGCCGTACCTGGATCCCACGCCGTTCCGGGCCGACCCGAAGCCGTTCTTCGGCTTCTCGGACAACACGAACCTGCTGAACTGGCTCTGGTACCACGGCATCGCGGCGTACCACGGTGGATCGACCCAGATGCATCTCGCGCAGGGCGAGGGGATCCGGCCGGAACACCTGGAGTCGCTGCGTGCGGCCCTCTTCGAGACCGGCGACCGGGAGATCCGGCCGGTCGCCGCGTTCGCCGAGGAGGAGGTGAACTGGGAGGACCCCCGGTCGCTCACCGAGTCGGCGCCGATGATCCCGAGCCCGGGGTGGAGCTGGCACCGGCCGGACCGGGTGGTCACCGGCCCGGCCTGGGGCGGCAATCTGGAGATCCTGCACTGGAATCTGGCGGCCGGGCGCTGGGTCCGCCCGTCCGGTGACTACGCGGGCTGCGTGCTGCTGCTGGAGACGTCCGAGGAGATGCCACCCGAGCTGGAGGTCTTCCGGATGTTGCGCAATGCCGGGGAGCGCGGGCTGCTGCAGCAGTTCCCGGCGGTGCTGGTGGCGACCGCCAAGGCCACGCATTTCGCCGCGCCACGGCCGCCGGAGGACCGGCAGAAGTACCGGGACGAGCAGCGGGCGGCGGTGCTGCGGGCCCTGGAGGCGTACAACCCGGAGGCGATGGCGGTCTTCGGCGTGGACTTCGGGCACACCGACCCGCAGTGGGTGCTGCCGTACGGCGGCCGGATCACGGTCGACGGCCCGGCGCGACGGATCATCGCGCACTACTGATTCAGGCCGTGTGCCGATATTCGCGGTGGGTCGCCGGGGTGGCCGGCGGCACGGCCTGGCGGGCCGCGAGCAGAGCAGCGCGGGCCGCGGCCGCCGAGCGGATCGCCGCGCTGTGCCGCTGCCGCAGCAGGTCCTCCAGGCGGCTGGTGAGTTCGGCCCGGCTGAACGGCTTGGCCAGGAAGTCGTCCGCACCGGCGTGCAGCGCCGTCATGATCTGCTGGCGGTGCACGTCGGCGCTGACCACCATGATCGGCATGTCCTGGGTCTCCGGGTCGCTGCGGATGCGACGGCACAACTCGATGCCCGATCCGCCGGGCATCCGCACGTCGATCAGGGCCGCGTCGACGCCGCCGTGGGCGATGGCGTCGATGGCGCTCACCGAGTCACAAGCGGTCACCACGTCGAAGCCCAGCCGGTGCAGAGCCAACTTCAGGAGTTCCCGATGGTCTATCTCGTCGTCGGCGATCAGCACGGTAGGCACGCGAACCTCCAGGGACACTGCTGTGCACTTGTACTCCAGTTCGGCAACCTCGTTGCTCCGCTGAGGCCAACCGCCGCTAAATGCTTCGCCACCTGAAGCGGTGAACTGGTCGAATGGGCGCGTGATCAGACCGGCGCGAGCTACGGAGATCGAGCGGCTGCGGGAGATCGAGGTGGCGGCCGGGCGGTCGTTCGCCGCGATCGGGATGGACGAGGTGGCCCGCGATGAGGCGCTGCCCGCCGCTGAGCTGCTGGAATACCAGCGGGACGGGCGGGCGTGGGTGGTCGTCGACGAGGTGGACCGGCCGGTGGGCTACCTCATCGCCGAGTGGGTGGACGGGCTGGTGCACATCGAGCAGGTTTCGGTCGATCCGGCGTACGCGGGCCGTGGTCTCGGTCGTGATCTGATCACGCACGTCGCGGATTGGGCCCGGAGTTGCGGCTCGGCCGCGCTGACGCTGACCACCTTCGCCGAGGTGGCCTGGAATGCGCCGTATTACGAGCGGCTGGGCTTCCGGCGGCTGGCCGACAGCGAGCTGACGCCGGGGCTGCGGGAGATCCGGGCCGAGGAGGCCGCGCACGGGCTGGACCGCTGGCCCCGCCTGACCATGCGACGCGATCTTCCGGCCGGCTCATAGGGTTGGGGCATGCGTGCTGCCGTCTCCCGCGAGTCCGTCCTCCCGAGCGCCGACCGGAAGCTGCCGGTGGCCGGCGCCGGGGAGGTACGCGTACGCGTCATGAACCAGGACGGCGCCGGTGTGGTGGACGCGCTCGGCGAGGGCGTACGCGACCTCGAGCCGGGCGACCGGGTGTGGCTCTGGGCCGCCGAAACCACGCAGGACTATGTCGTGCTGCCCCGTCACCAAGCCGTCCGGATGCACGACTACGTCCCGTTCGAGGTCGGCGCCCTCCTGGGCCTGCCGGCCCTGAAAGCGCACCGGTGCCTGACCCGGGCCACCGGCGGCCCGGACCGGCTCACCCCGGGCTCGCTGGCCGGCCGGACCGTGCTGATCGCGGACGGTGCCGGCCCGATCGGCACGGCGGCGATCCAGCTCGCGAAGTGGGCCGGTGCAACCGTGGAAGACTCCGCCGGTACCCCCCTCGACACCGCGGACCTGGATCTGACGCCGGAGGAGACGGCGAACGCGGTGGCCGCGGTTGCCGAGGCGGTCAACGCGGGCGCGTTCCGGCAGCCGTAGGTCGGGTTAACCCTACTGTCGATCGGGCGGCTCGCGGGATCGGAGAGGAGGCCCCGATTGCCTAGCGTGAACGACATGACGACGACCTACGCCGATTCGGCGAACCAGTCGAGCCTGGCCGGGCGCTACCTGCGCCAGCTGGGCATCGACACCCAGTACGTGCTTCTCGGGTTCCCGATCGGTCTGATCACGATCGTGCTCTGCCTGACCGGGTTCGCGGTCGGCATCGGCACCGTGATCATCTGGGTCGGCCTGCCGATCCTGGTCGCCACTCTGGGGATGTCCCGCGGCTTCGCCATCCTGGAGCGGGCCCGGATGGGACCGGTGCTGCGGCGCAGGATCCCGCACCCGATGTACCGCACCGCCCGCGCCGACGGCTGGGTACGCAAGATGCTGTCCCCACTCGCCGACGCGCAGTCCTGGTTGGACATGGTGCACGGGATCTTCCGGTTCATCCCGAGCACCCTGGCGTTCTGCTTCGTCATCACCTGGTGGTCGGTGACCGTGGCCGGCCTCACCTACCCGTTCTACGACTGGACGCTGCCGCACCCGGAGGCCAACTACGAGCTGCCGGAGTTCCTCGGCTTCCAGGACACCGCCGGCACCCGGATCGGCGTCAACGTGATGATCGGCCTGATCTTCGGCGCCACCCTCTACCCGGTGGTCCGCGGCGCCGCCCTCTTCGAGGCGTTCTTCGCGCAGCTTCTGCTCAGCCGGGTCGACGACCTGCGGCAGCAGGTCGCCCAGGCGAACGCGGACCGGGACATCGCCCAGCAGCAGAAGGCGGCCGCGGTCTCGGCCGAGGCGGTCGCGCTGCGCAGGCTGGAACGCGATATCCACGACGGCCCGCAGCAGCGGCTGGTGCGGCTGGCCATGGACCTGGGCCGGGCCGAGCAGCAGTTCGCCACCGACCCGGAAGCGGCCCGGGCCACCGTCGCCGAGGCGCTCTCGCAGACCCGGGAAACCCTGGACGAGCTGCGTGCCCTCTCCCGCGGCATCGCCCCGCCGATCCTGGTCGACCGGGGACTGCAGGCCGCGCTGACCGCGCTCGCCGGCCGGTGCACCGTGCCGGTCGACCTGGACGCGCCGCCGATCGAGCGCCTCGACCCGTCGGTCGAGTCGACTGCGTACTTCGTGGTGGCCGAGGCCCTGACCAACGTCGCCAAGCACAGCCACGCCAGCGAGGTGCAGGTGAGTGTGCAGCGGATCGCCACCGGCCTGCTGGTCACCGTCGCCGACGACGGGATCGGCGGGGCCAGCCTCGCCAAGGGTCACGGTCTGGCCGGACTCGACGACCGGGTCCGGGCGGCCGGCGGGGTGATGGCGGTGGAGAGTCCGGAAGGCGAAGGGACGCGGCTCACGGCGGCATTGCCGATCTGACAGCATGGCGGCATGCGTGTGGTGATTGCCGACGATGCCGTCCTGCTGCGAGAGGGCCTGGTACGGCTCGTCGAGGAGAACGGTCACACTGTGGTGGCGGCCGTCGGCGACGGGCCGTCCCTGGTCGAGGCGATCAAGGAACACCGTCCGGACGTCTCCATCGTGGACGTCCGGATGCCGCCGTCGCACACCGACGAGGGGCTGCGCGCCGCGGTCGAGGCGCGGGCCGCGGTGCCGGGCAGTCCGATCCTGGTGCTCTCCCAATACGTCGAGGTCTCCTACGCCGATGATCTGCTCGCCGATCGCCGAGGGGCGGTCGGCTATCTGCTCAAGGACCGGGTGTCGCTGGTCGCCGACTTCCTGGACGGGCTGAACCGGGTCGCCGAGGGCGGCACCGTGCTCGACCCCGAGGTGGTCGGCCAGCTGCTGGTCCGCCGGCACCGCGACGACCCGCTGCGCAGCCTGACCCCGCGTGAGCGCGAGGTGCTGGGCCTGATGGCCGAGGGCATGTCGAACACCGCGATCGCCCGCAAGATGGTGGTCACCGAGGGCGCGGTGGAGAAGCACGTGCGCAACATCTTCACGAAGCTCGGGTTGCACCAGGACGAGGAGCAGCACCGGCGGGTCCTGGCGGTGCTGGCCTACCTCCAGACGTAGGGCTAGCACTACCCCGGACCGGGGTGCTCGCCGGATCGTCCAGCCACTTCGGAATTCATAGCGTTCTCACCATGGACAACAGGGGGAACGTCAAGGGAATCGCGGCGCGCGTCGCGATGTGGAGCGCCCGCCATCGGGCGCTCGCCATCATCGGCTGGATCGCCTTCGTCGCGGCCACGGTCATGCTCAGCGCACAGCTCGGGACCACACAGGCCAACTACGCCGAGGCGGGGCACGGGGACTCCGGCGACGCGGACCGGATCGTCGAGGCGGCCGGTTTCCCGGAGCAGCCGGCCGGTGAGATGGTGCTGATCCAGAACCGGGCCGGCAGGGACCGGGTGGCCGCTGCGGAGGAGGTCACCCGGGCGCTGAAGTCGACCACGGACGTCACCGACGTACAGGCGCCGATCGAGTCGCCGGACGGCCGGTCGACGTTGATCTCGTTCACCATCGGCGGTGACGCGGAGACCGCGGGGGACCGGGTCGGCCCGGCGCTGGACACGGTGTCCAAGGTGCAGGCCGCCCACCCGGATCTCTACATCGCCGAGGCCGGTGACGCGAGCGGGGACAAGCTGATCGGTGACGAGCTGGAGGAGGGCCTCACCCGGCTGTCGCTGCTGTCCATCCCGGTGACGCTCGGCATCCTGCTGGTCGCCTTCGGCGCCGTGGTGGCCGCGCTGCTGCCGGTGGCGCTGGCGGTCATGTCGGTGGTCGCCGCGATCGGGTTGATGGCCGTGGCAAGCCGGTTCGCGCCGGCGGTGGACGAGACCACGCACGTGATGCTGCTGATCGGCCTGGCGGTCGGTGTCGACTACTGCCTCTTCTACATCCGGCGGGAACGCGACGAGCGGCGCAAGGGCGCGGATCCGCACCGGGCACTGATGATCGCCGCGCAGACGTCCGGCCGGTCGATCTGGGTCAGCGGGCTCACCGTGATCGTGGCCATGGCCGGCATGTTCTTCACCCGTGACGTCACGTTCGTCAGCTTCGCGACCGGCACGATTCTGGTGGTCGCCACCGCGGTGCTGGGTTCGCTGACCGTGCTGCCGGCTCTGCTGTCGGCCCTCGGCGACCGGGTAGACGCGGTCAAGATCCCCGGCCTGTACCGCCGGAACAGCGAGGGCCGGGTGTGGAACGGGCTGCTGAAGCTCGTACTCGCCAAGCCGTTGATCTCTGCGGTGGTTGCGGTGGCGGCCCTGGGCGCGCTCGCCGCGCCGGCCCTGGATCTGAAGACCAAGGGTCAGGGCATCCAGGACGTGTCCCCGGACGCGCCGGTGGTGCAGGCCTTCCTCGCGATCGGCGAGGCGTTCCCCAGCAAGACCACGCCGGCGCAGGTCGTCGTGCAGGCGGACACCGTCAAGGGCGCGCAGTTCGATCAGGCGCTGGCCGAGTTCCGGTCCGCGGTACAGGCCAGTGGCGGCAAGCTGGTCGAGCCGATCGACGTCGAGGTCAACCCGGCCGGGAACGTCGCGGTGGTCTCCGTCGGCCTGACCGGCAAGGAGGAGAGCGCCGAGGTGATCAGCGCGCTGAACCTGCTGCGCGGCGAGGTGGTCCCCGAGACGTTCGGAGCGCTTCCCGGTACGACCGCGCTGGTCACCGGCATGACCGCGGGCAGCGTCGACTACAACGAACGGCTGGAGGAGAGCCTGCCCTGGGTCTTCACCTTCGTACTCGGGCTGGCGTTCCTGCTCCTGCTGGTCTCGTTCCGCTCGGTCGTCATCGCGATCACCGGCGTGGCGCTGAACCTGCTCTCGGTGGCGGCCGCCTACGGCATGCTGGTCTTCGTCTTCCAGTACGGCCACTTCGAGGACCAGCTCAACTTCGTGTCCGGCGGGGGGATCACCAACTGGATGCCGCTCTTCCTCTTCGTCATCCTGTTCGGCCTCTCGATGGACTACCACGTCTTCGTGGTCAGCCGGATCCGCGAGGGACACGACCGGGGTCTGCCGATCCGCGAGGCGGTGCGCGACGGCATCGGCAGCACGGCCGGCGTGATCACCAGCGCCGCGGTGGTGATGGTCGCGGTCTTCGCGCTCTTCGCCACGCTTCCGCTGACCGCCACGAAGGAGCTCGGCGTCGGCCTGGCGGCGGCGGTCCTGCTGGACGCGACGATCGTCCGCGCGGTGCTGCTGCCGGCCGTGATGACGCTGCTCGGCCGGGCGAACTGGTGGCTGCCCCGCGGCCTGCGCTGGCTGCCGGAGATCGCCCACGAGCCGCCCGCGGCGGTCACCCCGCCGCCGGCCGAGCGGGAGCTGACGACGGTCAGCTGACCAGCTGAGCGAGGGCGCCGCCCAGGTGGGCGGCGCCCAGTCCGGCCGTGATGCTGAGCAGCGGATATCCGATGGCGGTGACGATCTCACCGCGCCGGGCCAGGGTGAGCGTCTCCCAGCTGAACGTCGAGTACGTCGTCAGCGCCCCGCAGAACCCGGTCCCGAGCAGCGCGACCACACCGGGGCCCAGCGGGACGGCGAGGACCAGCCCGAGCGCGAACGAGCCGGCGACGTTGACCACGAGCGTGCCCCACGGGAACGCCGGACCGTAGCGGACCTGGAAGAACCGGTCGGTGAGATAGCGCAGCGGCGCCCCGGCGGCCGCGCCCAGGGCGACCAGAAGCAGGGTCATCGGCGGACGGCCGTGGCCAGGGCGCTGCCCGCCCAGACCGCCAGCAGGGCACCGACCAGGGTGGCGGCCAGATAACCCAGGCCGGCCTCGGAGACCTGCGCGGTGGCGGTGGAGAAGGTGGTGTAGCCGCCGAGCACCCCGGTGCCGAGAAAGAGGCGCGGCAGCCGCCGGTCGATCACCGTGTAGAGCACGCCGATCAGGAAACAGCCGGAGATGTTGACCACCCAGGTGGCCCAGGGCGTGCCCGGCCAGGCGGCCGAGACGCCGTAGCGCGTCACCGCGCCGAGCACGCCACCGGCAGCGACGGCCAGCAGCGCCGGCCGGTCCACGTCGAGATCCATCACCAGGGACGTTAGCCCACCGGGAGCCGGGCGGCCGGGGAGACGTGGCGGCGTCCCCCCGGCCGGTCCCGGGGCGCTCGTTCCGCCGAGCACCGACTGTCCACTTTAGGCCAAGATCAAAATATCGGGGTACGGGCATCGAAGCTTTCCCCGACCGGGACGCGACCACCTGCCGGGGCGCGGCCGAAACGCGGCCGCCGGGCCAGGGCAGGTGGTCGAGGTCGTCAGAGCAGGACCCGCTCCGGCGCCGCAGGAACGGCAACCGGCGCCGCGGGGGTCCGGCGCCGCAGCCCGGCAAGCCGGAAACCGGCGCGCATCGCGGCGTACGCCGGGTAGCTGTTCACCGCGACCAGCCGGTGCTTGATACCCGGCGTGCCGCCCGGCGGCAGATAGCTGTCCGGGCGGTACCGGCGATACCGTGCGGCGATCTCGCGGAAGAACGCGCGGCGGTGGCTCGGGTGCACCCGGGTGTCGTTGCCGGCCACCACGAGCAGGTGACTGATCATCAGGCTGAACACCCGCGCGCGTACCCCGGGGCCGGCGCCGGTCCGGTCCAGCCGCTCGTGCAGCCGGTCGTACTGCTCGAAGGCCTCGAAGTGCCGCCTGCTGCGGGAACCGGTGATCGCGCCGGTCCGGCCGATCCGGTAGTGGTAGCAGACCCGGTTCAGCACGTCGAGACGCTCGGCGGCGATCAGCACCGGATTGCTGAACGCGACGTCCTCGTACCAGCCCTCCGGGAAGTGCAGGTCGTGCTCGGCCAGCAGCTCCCGGCGGATGATCCGGTTCCAGGCGGTGTGCTGCACCCCGAGCAGCCGCTCCAGGGTGGGCGGCCCGGCCAGCAGCGGCGAGCTCGCGTCGGTCTTGACGACGCCGCCCTCGTGGACCCGCAGGTGGTCGACGAGCAGCACGTCGGGGCCGGTCTCGCGGAGGCGGTCCAGCACGGCCCGCATCGAGCCCTCGGGCAGCCAGTCGTCGCTGTCGACGAACCACACGTACCGGCCGCGGGCCTCGGCCAGGCCGGCGTTGCGGGCCAGGCCCAGGCCGACGTTGCTCTCCAGGTGCAGCACGCGCAGGCCGCCGTGACGATCCGCGTACGCATCCAGCAGCGCGCCGCACGAGTCGGGCGACGCGTCGTCGACGGCGATCACCTCGACCTGCGCGTTCTCCTCGGCGGTGAGCCCGGCGCGCAGCGAGTCCAGACACTGGTGGAGGTAGTCCTCGACCGCGTAGACCGGCACCACGACGGTCAGCAGAACATCCATGTGTTCACCGTCGGCCCCCTAAATGAAGCTCAGGGTAACCACAGTTGTCATGGATCTACGTCATCGGCAACATCCGGGAACAGCAGCGCGTGCATGCCCTCGGCGGTCAGCGGCTCGGCGAAGTAGTAGCCCTGGCCCAGCTCGCAGTTGCCGTCGGCCAGTTCGCTGAGCTGCCCGGCGTCCTCGATGCCCTCGGCGACCGTGGAGAGCTGCAGCGCCTGCCCGAGCTGGATGATGCCCAGGGTGAGCGCCGCGGCGGCCGGCTCGTCGCCGACGTCGTCCACGAACGACTTGTCGATCTTGATGATGTCGACCGGGAACCGGCGCAGGTAGGCGAGCGAGGAGTACCCGGTGCCGAAGTCGTCGATGGCCAGGCGTACGCCCAGCTCCTTGATCGCCTCGAGCCGGCGCAGCGTCTCCGGCCGGTGATCGACGAGCAGCGACTCGGTCAGCTCGATCACCAGGCAGTGCGCCGGCAACCCGCTGTCGTCGAGCGCGGAACGCACCACGTCCGGCAGGTCGGCGCGGTCCAGCTGCACCGCGGAGAGGTTCACGCTGACGGTGAGCGGCGGCCGGCCGTCGCGCCGGGTGTTCCAGGCGGCCGCCTGCCGGCATGCCTCCCGCAGCACCCATTCGCCGATCGGGACGATCATCCCGGTCTCCTCGGCGAGCGGGATGAAGTCCAGCGGCGGGATCATCCCGCGGTCCGGGTGCTGCCAGCGGACCAGCGCCTCCAGTCCGGAGATCTCCCCGGTGCGCAGCCGTACGATTGGCTGGAACCGCAGCTCGAACTCGTGCCGCAGCACCGCGCGGCGCAGGTCGGCCTCCATCTCCAGGTGCTTCTGGAAGGACTCGCGCATCGCCGGCTCGAAGACGGCGTACTGGTCCTTGCCCTGCTTCTTCGCCTCGAACATCGCCAGGTCGGCGCGGACCAGCAGCTCCTGGGCGTCCTCGGCGCCGTTCTCGCCGTACGCGACACCCACGCTGCAGGTCACGAAGGTCTCCCGCCCGTCCAGGTCGAACGGCTCGCGCAGCGCGGCCACGATCCGCCGGGCCACCGGAACCGCTGCCTCCGCGCCGCCGATCTCCGGCAGCAGGACCGCGAACTCGTCACCGCCGAGCCGGGCGGCGGTGTCACCGGTACGCAGGCACTCGCGGAGCCGGTCGGCGACCGCGACGAGCAACCGGTCGCCGGCGACGTGCCCGAGCGCATCGTTGATCACCTTGAACCGGTCGAGGTCGACCAGCAGCACCGCCGCGCCGCCCGGCCGGGAGGCGTCGAGCGCCGTCTCCATCCGGGTCACGAAGAGCGAGCGGCTGGCCAGCCCGGTCAGCGAGTCGCGGAACGCCTGGTTCATCTCGTGCAGCGTGCGGGCGTCGGTGATGGCCAGGCTCACGTGCTCGGCGAACGCCAGCAGGATCTCCTGGGACGGCTTGTCCCACTCCCTAAGGCCGCTGTACGAGCCGACGAACATCGCCCCGACCACCACGCCGTTCTCGTGTACCGGCACCGCCATGACGCTCTTCAGCCGGGCCCGGACCACTTCCGGTACGGCGATCGGCGAGTTGGCGTAGTCGTCGACCGCGACCAGTTCGTCTCCCATGATCGCCAGTCCGGCGGCGCCGAGCGCGGCGACCGGGACCGCCTGCATCCGGGGAACGGCCTCGTCCGGGATGCCCCGGGAGGCGATCAGGCTGGTCCGGCTCGGGTCGTCGGCGTCCAGCACGGTGAGGCCGGCCATCTCGACGTTCATCAGCTCGGCGGCGCCGGCCGTGATCATGTCGAGGACCCGCGGCAGCGGCTCGCGCCGGGCGATCGCCCGCTGCACCGTGCTCAGCTCCTCGAAGAGGCGTTGCCGGCGCTGCAGCGAGTCGATCAGCCGGCCGTTCTCGGCGGCCTGGCGCCGCTCCGACTCCATCAGCTGCAATGCCTGAAGGCTCAGTTCGAGCACCCGGGCCATGCCGCGGAGCAGGCAGACCTCCTCGACGCTGAACTCGCCGTTGCGGCGGCCGAGCGCGAGCACACCGGCGGACGGGCCGGACAGCGGGGCGCAGGCCACCGCGTACGAGGACCCGTCGGCCTCCAGCACGGTGCGCCGGCCGGCGGCGATCTCGGAGAGCGGGTACGCGGGAATCCGTTCGACGGGCAGCCCGACGGCCGCGACCACGCCCCCGTCGACCATGAGCACTGCCAGGTCGGCCTCGAGCGCGCGAACCGCGCACTCCACGGCGGCGTGCTGCGCGGCGGCCTCGTCGGGCCGATCGGCGACGACGGCGAGGAACTCCGTCAGTTGCTGGGTGGCGAGCACGTGGTTGCAGTCGGCGGGCCGGGCGGCGACTTGAGGGAAATCCGGGCCGCGTGCCAACCTGGTCACGAACGGTCAGGCGGTCGCTACGTAAGGTTGCCAAAGAGGGCGCGATGCGACTGAATGGAGTCCGTGGATACGCCGGAGGATGATCCATCGAGCGCGCTCGCTCCCGGCCGCATCGGCGCGGCCTTCGTCGCCGTTCTGGGTCTGGCGGCAGCCGTTCCGATCGTCACCGCCGTCACCCTTCTGCCGTCTGCGCTGGCCACCGGCGCGGGGCCGCTCGTGCCGCTGGCGTTCGTCGCGGTGGCGGTGATCCTCGTCCTCTTCTGTACCGGGTACGCGGCCATGGCCCGGCGGTCCCCGAGTGCCGGTGCGGCGTACGCCTATGTCGCTCGCGGCCTCGGCCGTCCAGCCGGTCTGGCGGCCGGCTGGCTCGCGGTGGCCGGCTACCAAGCGATCCAGTTCGGTCTATATGTGCTCGCCGGTGTGGCAGCCGCGCCGCTGTTGCGGAGCTGGTTCGGCATCACCGCGCCGTGGTGGGCGGTGGCCGCCGCGTGCTGGGCCTTCGTCGCGCTCTGCGGCACCATGCGGCTGGAGGTCGCGGCCGGCGTGCTCGCCCTGCTGGCCGGCGCGGAGGCGGCCGTCCTGGCCGGGCTGGCCGCCGCCAACGTCATCGAGCCGTACGCGGGACGCGTCACCACCGAGTCGATCACGATCACCGACCTCGGCGCCGTCGACCGCCCGACGCTCGGCCTGCTGCTCGCCGGCGGTCTGCTGGCCTTCGCCGGCTTCGAGACCACCGGCACCTACGCGGAGGAGGCTCTGCGCCCGCGCCGCACCACCGCCCTGGCCGGCTGCGGCGCGGTGGTCCTGATCGTCCTGCTGCTCGGCGGGCTCGCCTGGTCGATGATCGTCGCCGCCGGGCCCGGGTCGATCACCAGCCGGGCCGGCGCGGGCGGCGTCGAGCTGATCTTCGACTTGGCTGACGACCGGCTCGCCCCGTGGGCGGTGACCCTGACCCGGTTGATGTGGTTCGGCGGGGTTGTGGCCGGGCTGCTCGCTCTGCACCTGCCGATCGCCCGCTACCTCTTTGCGATGGGACGGGAGCGGGTGCTTCCCGGCGTACTGGGACACACCGGCCGGCGTACCGGCGCTCCCCGCGCGGCCTCCCTGACCCAGTCGCTGATCGCCGGGGCGGCCCTGGCCGGCGCCTGGGCGGCCGGCGCCGATCCGGGCCCCGCCACCGCCCGCTGGCTGCTGATCGGCGGCGCGCTCAGCATCCTGGTCCTCTTCGTGATCACGTCGCTGGCCGCGCTGCTGCACCTGAATCGGGTGCCCGGCCCCGAAAGCGCCTGGGCCCGCTTCATCGCGCCCGTTCTGTCCACTGTGTCCTTGGCCAGCCTCGCCTGGCTGGCCCTGCGGGATCTGCCCGCGCTGCTCGATCTGCCGGCCGGATACGCGCTGGTCCGGGCCGTCCCGGCGGCGCTGGCCGGCTGCCTGCTGCTCGGCCTGCTGCACGCCGCCGCACTGCGCCGCGTCAACCCGGTCGCCTACGCCGGCATCGGTCTCGACGGCGTCGCGGTCGTGATCACCCCGCAGTCACCCGCCGAACCCGGGCCGTCGCCGGATCCTCCGCTGATCCCGCGGCAGCGCACACCCGGCGCCCATCGGCCGGAGCGGATCCAGGTCAGCCAAAGAAGTCCTGGACCTGAGTGAGCGTCAGATAGCCCTGGGGTTCCAGCTCGCGCGGGATGGACGGGAGCGCCTTCGCGGTCACCCGCACCTCGTCCGGGTTCTCCGGCAGCGGGGCGGGCGCGGGCGTCGGTGGCAGATCCGGCAGGGCCATCGCCTCCCGGATCACCTCGAACATGGTGCGCACCTCGGTGGTCGCCCGCCGGGCCAGCTCGTCGCGGTCGCTGCCGGCCGGCGGCAGCTCGCAGGTGAAGTTCGCCCGCAGCTGGTCGTCGACGCGGCGGATGTCGGCGCTGGGGCGCAGGTGATCGAGCCGCCCCTCGGTGACGATGCCGAGCTCGCAGCCGGCGAACCCGGAGCAGTCCCACCACTGTTGCCAGTGCGGGTCGGCGTCCAGGGTCTGCGCCGCCTGCTGGAGCGCCACCAGGTAGTACCGCGGGGCCCGGCCGTCCCGAGTTGCCGTCCCCAGCCGCGGGTGGAGCCAGAACTCGTCCATGGTTCGCATGGTGACAGGCGAACCGGCTGAGTGTGGGCATTCCGGGCACGCGCGTCGGGGTGTCCCGGCCGTCCGTCGCTCCGTGTCGGCACCCCGATCGTGGGGTGACCCGGCGTGGAGCGGTGCTCATGTCCGGTTTGACCCGCAACATAAAGGGTCTATCGGACACAAGGGGCGAGGATGAGAAGATTCTGGGCGGCTACCGCGGTAGCGCTCTGTGCGGTCGGCGCCGGAGTCACGGCGGCACAGGCCGAAACGCAGAGTGGCGAGCGCAAAACCCAGCCGGCGGCGATCGCGTGGGGCCCCTGCACGGATGCGACGCTGAAGGCGCAGGGCGCGGAGTGCGGCACCGTGAGCGTGCCGATGGATCACCGCGCGCCGACCGGCGCCAAGATCCAGCTCGCCGTGTCGCGGATCAAGCACACCGTGCCGGCCGGTCAGTACCAGGGCGTCATGCTGGTCAACCCGGGTGGCCCGGGTGGGCCCGGCCTGGCCCTGGCCACGCTCGGAACGCACGTGCCGAAGGACGCCGGGGCGGCGTACGACTGGATCGGCTTCGACCCGCGCGGTGTGGGCGCCAGCAAGCCGAAGTTGTCCTGTGACAGCGACTACCAGGGCTACAACCGGCCCGCGTACGTGCCGAGCAGCGCGTCGATCGAGAACGCCTGGCACACCAAGACCCGTGCGTACGCGGCCGCCTGTGCCCGGGCCGGCGGGAACCTGCTGAACCACCTGCGCACCGAGGACTCGGTGCGCGACATCGACAGCATCCGGCAGGCCCTCGGCACCGACAAGATCAGCTTCTACGGCTTCTCGTACGGCACCTACCTGGCCCAGGTCTTCGCCACCCGCTACCCGAACCGGGTGCACCGGATGGTCCTGGACGGCGTGGTCGACCCGACGCGGGTCTGGTACCGCTCCAACCTCGACCAGGACCTCGCCTTCGACCGCAGCATCAAGGTCTACTTCGCCTGGCTGGCCAAGCACAACGCCGTCTACCGCCTGGGCAGCTCCGCCCGAGCCGTGGAACAGCTCTACTACCGCCAGCTGCGCGAACTGGCCGCCAAGCCGGCCGGCGGGGTGATCGGCCCGGCCGAGTTCACCGACATCTTCCTGCAGCCCGGCTATTACATCTTCGGCTGGGAGGCGACCGCCCGGGCGTTCTCGGCATGGGTCCACAAGAAGGACGCGCAGCCGCTCAAGAAGCTCTTCGACGAGAACCACCCGCAGAGCCCGGGCTCAGACAACGGCTACGCCATCTACCTCGGGGTGCAGTGCACCGACGCGCCGTGGCCGACCAGCTGGCGCAAGTGGGTCAAGGACAACTGGCGGGTGCACCACAAGGCGCCGTTCGAGACCTGGGGCAACGCCTGGTACAACGCGCCGTGCCGGCACTGGGCCGGGCGGTCCGGGAAGCCCACCGCGGTGGACGGCCGCAAGGTGCCGCCGGTTCTGCTGATCAGCGAGACGCTGGACGCGGCCACCCCGTACTCCGGCAGCCTCGAGGTCCGTCGTCGCTTCCCGCTGGCCGCGCTGATCGAGGGTCTGGGCGGGACCACCCACGCCGGCTCGCTCTTCGGCAACGCCTGTGTCGACGACTCGATCGCCGACTACCTGGCGTCCGGCAAGCTGCCGAAGCGGGTGAAGGCGAACCGCTCCGACAAGCAGTGCAAGCCGATCGCCCAGCCCACCCCGGTCTCCGCCGAGCCGGCCCCGGCCGGGAAGCGGGCCGGTTCACCCAGCGACCGGCTCCGCCTCCAGCGCTTGATCGTCGGGCGCTGACCTGGGAGCCACTCCCCTTCGCGGTGAGCTATGCTCGACCCCGCGAAGGGGAGTAGCTCCCAATGTCGCGGTCGACATACTGATCCCGGTTTCCGGGGTCCGGCCGTGCGGCCTCAGCTGAGGCGAGCGAGACCTTCGACCAGGCCGTATTCACTGCGGCCGGGTCGAGGTCGCCCTGCGCCCCCTCCCGGCCGTCTCTACCGGGAGTCAGTTCGTGGAAGCTTTCCTGGCCGCACTGGCCATCAGTTTCGCGGTCATCTTCGTGGCCGAGCTGGGCGACAAGTCGCAGCTCATGGCCATGACCTTCGCCACCCGATTCAAGACCCTGCCGGTGCTGATCGGCATCACCGTGGCCACCGCGGTGGTCCACCTGGTGTCGGTCGGCATCGGCTACGGCCTCGGCGCCACCATTCCCACCGGCTGGATCTCCCTGATCGCCGGTATCGCCTTCCTCGGGTTCGGCGCCTGGACGCTGCGTGGCGACAGCCTCACCGACGAGGAGAAGGGCAAGGCCGAGCGGTCCACCGGCTCGGCGATCTGGGCCGTGGGCGGCGCGTTCTTCCTGGCCGAGCTGGGTGACAAGACCATGCTGGCGACCATCACGCTGGCCACCCAGCACGGCTGGTTCGGCGTCTGGATCGGCTCGACGATCGGTATGGTGGCCGCCGACGCGCTCGCCATCCTGGTCGGCCGCTACCTGGGCCGGCACCTGCCGGAGAAGGTGATCAAATACGGCGCCGCGGCACTCTTCGCTATCTTCGGCATCTGGCTGATCGCCGAAGGCGTGATCGAGGTTCGGTAAGGGAGTCGTCGTGTCGCAAGACCGGCCCGTCGAGATGGCCCGGGTCCAGTTGCTCCGGGGAGAGCCGGGCGCTGCCGCGGAGCTGCTCGGGCCGGTGCTCGCGGCAGAACCGGACGACGTCACCGCACTGGTCCTGATGACCCACGCCCAGCTCGCCCTGAAACGGCCCGAGCTCGCCGAGGAGACCGCCCGCCGGGCCGTGCGGCATGCTCCCGAGTGGCCGGACGCGCTCTCCGCGCTGAGCCGGGTGCTCACCGCGCAGGAACGGCACGACGAGGCGATCGCCACCGCCCGGGAGGCGGTGTTGCGTCAGCCGGACAACCCGTACCGGCACAACCGGCTGGCGTGGGCGCTGCTGGAGGACGGCCGGCTTCCGGTCGAGGCGGAGCACGCGGCCCGCGAGGCGGTCCGGCTCGGCCCGGACGAGGCCGACTTCCGGATCACGTACGCCATGGTGATGAAGCAGCTCAACCTGCTGGACCGGGCGCGGCAGGCGCTGCGCGACGCGCTGCAGCTGGAACCGGAGAACGCGGTCGCCCAGCACGAACTCGCCGCCCTGGACGTGGTGCACCACCACCCGTTCGCGCTGAGCCGGCTGGCCCGGGGCGCGTCCGGGCTGGTCGGGGCACTGCGGGCGGACCCGAAGCAGGAGGCCAGCCGGTTCCTGCTGGACATCGCGCTGCGCCAGTTCCTGGTCTACACGTCGATCATTCTGGTGCTTCTGGCGTACGTCGGATGGCGTCTCGCGGACGGGTCGACCGGCGCCGCACGCATCGTGGCCGCGCTGGCGGCGCTCGCTCCGGCCGCGTACGCCGGCTTCTTCCTGGCCCGGCTGGACCCCGCACTCCGCCGCTACCTGCGTGATCTGCTGGCCCACGGCCGGCAGCGGGTGGCCGGCGTCGCGGCCGCCCTCGCCGTCCTCCTGCTGCTGTTCGCCGTGGTGGCCCCGGCCGGCTGGCTGACCGTGCTGCTCGGCTCGGCCACCGCGGCGGGCTTCGCGGTGCGGCTGCTCACCGCGCCGGCCGAGGAGCCGGGGGAGACCGGACGCGGGCTCTCCACCTACGCGCTGTGGCTGGTCGCGGGCGTCTTCATCGCGCTGGCCACCGGCCTGGCCGCCACCGAGGCGGCCGATACGCAATGGCGCCCGGCCGCGGTGGGGGCCGCCCTGACCGGCGCCGCGATCTGCCTCTTCGTGGTCTTCCGCCGTCGCCGCGCGGGCCGCTGAAAGCGCGGCTCGCAGAGAGGAATCGCTAAGTTCCCGCCGGATGTTGCCGAAGTTGTCCGCGTGACCTCCATCCCCGCGCTCCTCTCCAGCGGCCCGATGACCGACCCGGCCCAGCCCACCCGGTTTGCGGCACCCACCGGTGTCCCGGCAGCCTCCAACACCGACCCCACCGACCTGGCTGTCGCCCGCGCCGCGGCCCTCTTCGAGCACCTCCAGCCCGACAAGGCCGCCGAGCTCCTGGGCCCGGCGCTCGCCGCGAACCCCTCCTCGGCGGCCGGCTGGATCCTGATGGCCCGGGTCCGGCTGGCGCTGGACCAGGTCGAGCCGGCCCTCGAGGCGGCGACCCGGGCGATCGACCTGGCACCCGACGACCCGCGGCCACCGGCCATCGCCAGCCGGGCGCTGACCCTGCTGAACCGGCACGACGAGGCGATGAGCATGGCCTACCGCGCGGTCATCGTGGAGCCGAAGAACCCGCTCTGGCACGACCGGGTGGCCTGGGCGCTGCTCGCCGCGGACCGGCAGCTTGCGGACGCCGAGCAGGCCGCGCGTACCGCGATCGGGCTGGACCCGAACGAGGCTCACTACTACTTCACGCACGGCGCCGCGCTGGCCGCCCTCGGCCACGTCGATCAGGCCCGGCAGGCGTTGCAGACGTCGCTGCGCCTGGAGCCGGGCAACCCGGTGGCCAAGCACCGGCTGGACGTCCTGAACGGGGACGCCGTGCCGGTCGTGGAGAAGAAGAAGCGCGGCTGGAAGCTTTTCGGTCGCAAGGGGGACCAAACCTAATTCAGCCTTTCGGCGAGCCGGTTTGCGACCGGACGGATTACCGTACACGTAATAATTCGGACATGCGATCATGTTTGTCCGCTGCCCTTCTGGCGATCGTGACCGTTGCGGCGCCCGCGTCGGCACCGGCGCAGGCCAATGGCCCCGCGCCGGACACGCAGAAAACGTTCATCGCCCGTTACGGGTTCAACGGGCGGTCGAGTTCGATCATCGACGAGTCCGGGAACGGGCACACCCTGCGCGTCCTCTCGATCCAGGGCGGCCGGGTACGCCCGGTCGCACACGGTCCCGGAACAGCGCTCGCGTTCCCGGGCAAGTGCACCCAGCGGATCTGCCCACACGTGGTGCTGCAGAGCGGCACCTCCGCCGACCTGAACCCGGGCACCCGCAACATCGCGTTCGGCGCCGACGTGCTGCTCGCGCCCGGCCAGACCAGCTCGGGGCAGAACGTCCTGCAGAAGGGCTACTCGAAGACCAGCAGCCAGTACAAGCTGCAGATCGACGGGGTGGCCGGCCGGCCCAGCTGCGTGCTCGTGGACGTCCGCCGGCCCACCATCCGGATCGCCCGCAGCGCGGTCACCACGGCGGACGGGCGCTGGCACCGGATCCGCTGCCAGCGGGCCGGCGCCGTCCTGGAGATCTACGTCGACGACGTGCTGCGCGGCCGGACCCTGGTGCCGGCCGGTCTGTCGGTGGCGAACAACCAGCCGCTGAGCATCGGGGCGAAGGGCGCCTACCGCGACAACGACCAGTTCAACGGCGTCCTCGACAACGTCTGGGTGCGGATCGGCTAGGAGCTCAGCGCGGTCAGCAGCTCGGCGCCCGCGGTGTCGCCGGAGAGCTCCCAGGCGAACAGGCCGCCCAGCGAACGGCTGCGGGCGAAGGCCACCTTGGCGGCGATCGTCGCGGGGGTGTCGTACGACCACCACTGCCCGCCGCATCGCGCGTACGCCGTCCCGCCGATCGTCCCGGTCGGCGGGCACCGGTCCACCAGCACGTGGTAGTCCTCGATCCCCTTGCCGTACCGGCCCGGCGCCGGGCCGGTGGCGGTGGCGCCGGGCTCAGCGGCGGTCACCCCGGTCCAGCCGCGGCCGTAGAAGCCGACACCCATCAGCACCTTCTCCGCCGGCACCCCGAGGTTCAGCAGCTCGGTGACGGTCGCCTCGGTGGTCGCGGTTGCCCGCGGGATCCCGGGGTACGCGTTCAGCGCCGAGTGCGGAGCCGTACGGAACTCTCTTCCGGTCGTGGTGGCGCCGAAGTAGTCGTACGTCATAGCTCCGAGCCAATCCACGTGCCGGGCCGCACCGGCGTAGTCGGTGGCCCGCAGCTTGCCCACGTCACCCGGCACCGCCGTGCTGATCAGCGCCTTCGGGCCGAACTCCGCGCGCAGCGCGGCCAGGACCCCGGTCAGCGCGCCCGGCCCGCTGGCGTCGCAGGCCAATCCGCAGGCGTTCGGGTACTCCCAGTCGATGTCGATGCCGTCGAAGAGCCCGGCCCAGCGGGCGTCATCGAGCAGCGCCCGGCACGACGCGGCGAACCCGGCCGGATCCTTCGCGGCCGTGGCGAACCCGGCCGAACCGGTCCAGCCACCGAACGACCAGAGCAGCTTGAGCTGCGGATACTTCGCCTTGAGCTTGCGGAGCTGGCCGAAGTTGCCGCGCAGCGGATCGGTCGCCTGATCGGCCACACCGTCCATGCTGTCGGCCGCGGCGACCGGCTTCTGATGGGCGGCCCAGTCGTCGCCGACCGTGCACCGGCCGCCGTCGACCTTGCCGAACGCGTACTTCACATGGGTGAGGCGACGGGCCGCGCCGCTGGTCTCGAGATTCTTCACCCGGTAGTTGCGGCCGTAGACACCCCACTCGGTGAAGTAGCCGGCCACCACCCGTGGCGCCGGGCCCGGATCGGGACGCGGTTCGGAGCCGCAGGCGGGGAGAGCCGCCAGGAGAGCAAGGAGCAGGAACGCCGACCGCACACGCATCGGCCCGAAGGTAACCGCAGAATCGGGCGGACGGCGGGTCGTTCCCCCGTACGAGTGTGACCTTGCACGTGGCTGGCGGTGCGCGGCTGTGCGATTGTCGAGCCGTGGTCGTGAGTCCGCGCGAACCCGGGTGGCGTGCCGAGGTCCGCGCCCTGTTCGCCTGGCGCCGGGTCCTGAACCGGATGCGGGCCGTGCTGCGCAGCGCCCTGACCACGTTCGTGGTGCTGACCTTCACCCTGTGGCTGATGCCCGGCGTGGCCAGCACCGACATCATCGACGTCCTCGGCCTGGTGGTGCTGGTCGCCGCGGTCGGCGCGGTGCTGCGGCCGCTGCTGCTGCTCGGCATCACCGCGCTCGGCGGCTGGGGCGCCATGCTGTTCGGCGTGGTGGCCCAGGTCGTGGTCATGTTCGTGGCGCTGGAGCTGGACCCGGCCGAGCAGATCAGCGGCCTGCCCACCCTGCTGTCCGCCGCGATCCTGGCCGTCGTGGTGGCCGCCCTGCTCGACTGGATGGCCGACAGCGGCAGTGACGACACGTTCGTGCGGGAGTCGCGCCGGCTGATGCGCGGGGTCCGCCGCCGAGCCGCGCGGCGGGCCGGCGGATCGCTGTTCACCTTCCGCCGCCCCCGGCCGGGCACCGAACCCGGCCTGCTCATGGTCCAGCTCGACGGGGTCGCCGAGCCGGTGCTGCACTGGGCGGTCCGGGCCGGCAACCTGCCCACCCTCGGGCACTGGCTGCGGACAGGCAGCCATGTCGTCCGGCCGTGGCACACCGGCCTGCCCTCCACCACGCCCGCCTCACAGGCCGGCATCCTGCACGGCGCCACCCGGCAGATCCCCGGTTTCCGCTGGTACGAGAAGGACACCGGCAAACTGATGGTCTCCAACCGCCCGCGCGACGCCGCGATCATCGAGAACCGGATCAGCGACGGCGCCGGCCTGCTCCGCGACGGTGGCGTGAGCATCAGCAACGCGTTCAGTGGCGACGCGGTGACCAACCTGCTCACGGTCAGCCACGCGGCCCTGCCCGGCCGGTCCGCCCGCGGCTGGGCAGCCTTCATGGCCTCGCCGTACGGCTTCACCCGGGCCCTCGTCCTCGGTGTCGCCGAGGTGATCACCGAGCTGCACCAGGCCCGTCTGCAGCGCCGCCGGAACCTGCAGCCCCGGGTCAGCCGGTCCGGCGCGTTCCTGGCCCTGCGCCCGGCCTCGATGCTGCTGCGCGACGTCAACATCTCGCTGGTCGCCGAGCAGATGGCCCGCGGTGTCCCGGCGATCTACTGCGACCTGGTCGACTACGACGAGGTGGCACACCACGCCGGCCCGGCCCGGCCGGAGTCGATGCGCCAGCTGGAGAGCCTGGACCGGATGCTCGGCGTCCTCGAACGCCTGGCCCCCGAGGCGGCCCGCCGCTACCACCTGGTGGTGCTCTCCGATCACGGGCAGAGCCAGGGCGCCACCTTCCGCCAGCGGTACGGCGAGACCCTCGACGCGGTGGTGGACCGGCTCACCGCCCCCGACGCGGCGGCCGCGGTGGAGGAGGAACCGGCACCCGCCCCGGTGCTGGTGGTCTCCTCGGGCAACCTGTCGATGCTCTACCTGACCCGCTTCCCGCACCGGCTGAACCGGGCGGCGATCGAGCACGCGTACCCGCGGCTGGTCACCGGGCTCGCCGCCCATCCCGGGGTCGGCCTGGTGGTGGTGCAGGACGAGGACGGGCCGATCGCGTACGGGTCGGCCGGCTCCCAGCGCCTGCGCGACGGAGCGGTCACCGGCACCGACCCCCTCCTGCCGTACGGCCCGCGCGCCTGCCACGACCTGCTGCGCCACCAGAGCTCCGCGCACGTCGGCGACCTCGTCGTGATCAGCTCGGTGGACCCGGTGACGCACGAGGTCGCCGCCTTCGAGGAACTGGTCGGCTCACACGGCGGCCTCGGCGGCTGGCAGACCGACGCGGTGCTGGTCCACCCCTCCGGCTGGCCGGTCGACGGCGACCTCGACGGGCCGGACGCCGTGCACCGGCAACTGCTCGGCTGGCTCACCATGCTGGGCCTGCGCCGTTCCGAACCGGCGCCGGTGGAGGCCAGCGAACCGATACGTGATTTCGATCCCGACATGTCGGCGCGACTTTCCCCGAGCCGGGATGGTTAACGGAACGTGCGCTTTCTCCGCCTGGTCATTCTGGTAATCCTGTCCCTCCTGTTCGTCGCGGCCCCGGCGCAGGCCGTCGACAGCACCGCCCGCGCCGCGCCCACCTTCAACGGCACGGTGTACGCGATCGCCTACCGCGGGAACACGGTCTATGTCGGTGGCTCGTTCACCAAGGCGAGCTGGAACGGGCGTATGTTCCCGCGCCTGCGCCTGGCTGCCTTCGACGGGCGTACCGGCGAGCTGCTGCCCTGGGCGCCGAACGCGGACAGCACGGTGCGCGCGCTCGCGGCCACGCCCGGCGGTATCTACGCGGCCGGGTACTTCCACTCCGTCGACGGCGAGAAACGCGATTCGCTGGCCCGGCTCGACCCGGTCACCGGCGCGGTCGGCTCGTTCACCCACGACATCGACGGCACCCCGTACGCCCTGGCCCACGGCAACGGCCGCCTCTACCTGGGCGGCAGCTTCACCGCGGTGGACGGCACGAAGCGCCGCAACCTCGCCGCCTTCGCCCTGACCACCGGACGGCTGGACCGAACCTGGCGGGCCCAGGCCGACGACCGGGTGCACACCCTCGCGGCCACCGGCACCCAGCTCTTCCTCGGCGGCGCCTTCCACAAGGTGAACGGGGTCAGCAGCACCCTGCGCCTGGCCGCGGTCAGCGCCCGCACCGGCGTCCTGGACCGCTACTTCCGGCCCAAGGTCACCGCCGAGGTGAACGCGCTCACCGTCGACCGCTCCGGCGTCTACGCCGCCACCGGCGGCCAGGGCGGCCGGGCCGTCGCCTACCGCCTCGACGGCTCCCTGCGCTGGCAGCGCGTCTTCGACGGCGACGCGGTGGCCATCACCGCCCTGAACGGCGTCACCTACGTCGGCGGCCACTTCGACCGGGCCTGCCTCACCCCGCGCAACGGCCCGCAGGGTTCCTGCCTGGACGGCTCCACGCCGCGGGTCAAGCTGGCCGCGATGACCGGCACGGGCCGCCTCACCCCCTGGGCACCCCAGGCCAACGGGGTCATCGGCGTGCGCGTCCTCTCCGCGAACCCCACCGCCGGCACCATCGACGCCGGCGGCGACTTCACCACCATCGGCGGTGCGGAGCGCCCTCGATTCGCGAGCTTCTGACCGTTCAGAATCTGCGCCGGGTCACGAATTCGCTGATCGCCCAGTACCGCACGGGCGTGAGCCGGGCCAGCCAGTCACCCGCCTTCGCCGCCGAAGTGATCACCAGGCGTGGCCGCCGGGCCTGGACGGCGGCCACGATCTGCCGGGCCGCCTCCTCCGGCGGCATGGTCAGCGCGGCCTCCGCGAACCGCCGGGCCTGCGCGGCCTGCTCACCCTCCGGATCAAGTCCGCTGATCCGGGCGTTGGCCGCGATGTTCGTCCGGATCCCGCCCGGATGCACCACGGTCACGCCCACCCCGCGCGGCGCCAGCTCATGCCGCAGGCCCTCACTGAAACCGCGCACCGCGTACTTACTGGTCGCATAGGCCACCTGCCCCGGCGGCGCGATCAGCCCGAACAGGCTGGAAACGTTCACCACGTGCGACCCCGGCCGGCTCAGCAGCTGCGGCAGAAAGGCCTTCGTCAACCGCACCACCGCATGCAGGTTGATCTCCAGCAGCCAGTCGACGTCGGCGATGCTGTTCTGCTCGAACGTCCCGGTCAGCGTCACCCCGGCGTTGTTGATCAAAAGATCGACACCACCATGGCGCGACGCGATCTCCGCGGCCAGGTCACGCCGGTCACCACCATCGCCGAGATCGAGGGGGTACGCGGAAACGTCCGCCGCCCCGACCTCCTTGGCCATCGCGGCGACCTGTTCCAGCCCACCGGCGTCCTTGTCGACCAGAGCCAGCACTGCCCGGCGTTTGGCCAGCTCCAGGGCGAGCGCCGCCCCGATCCCACTGGCCGCGCCCGTGATCACGCAGGTCCGCCCCGCGAAGATGAACCGCTGCACCGTCCGTGCCTCGCCTTTCCGCAGGCGCCCGACCGCCACGTCGTCGCCGATTATCGCCGCCGGTCCTGATACGCGGTGCCTATCGACCGCACAGGACCCGCATAGCGTGGCTGGTCAGTCTTCTCCCCGGAACCCCAGCCCACCACCCCGAGGGAGCCCCGATGACCCGACGCTCACCCGCTCACCCGCACACCCCACACGGCGGACCGGTATCCGAGCACGGCGCTCCCGGGCCGACCCAGGCCCGGGCCCAAATCCCCGACCCCGACTCCGCCGACTGGTCGCCCACCGGCGCTTTCCCTGCTTCCAGCGGCCTTCCGCCCGGCGTTCTCTCTGCTTCCGGTAGCGCTTCGCCCGGGGTACTCCCTGCTTCCGGTGGCCTTCCGCCCGGCGTTCTCTCTGCTTCCGGTAGCGCTTCGCCCGGGGTACTCCCTGCTTCCGGTGGCCTTCCGCCCGGCGTTCTCTCTGCTTCCGGTAGCGCTTCGTCCGGGGTACTCCCTGCTTCCGGTGGCCTTCCGCCCGGCGTTCTCTCTGCTTCCGGTAGCGCTTCGTCCGGGGTACTCCCTGCTTCCGGTGGCCTTCCGCCCGGCGTTCTCTCTGCTTCCGGTAGCGCTTCGTCCGGGGTACTCCCTGCTTCCGGTGGCCTTCCGCCCGGCGTTCTCTCTGCTTCCGGTAGCGCTTCGTCCGGGGTACTCCCTGCTTCCGGTGGCCTTCCGCCCGGCGTTCTCTCTGCTTCCGGTAGCGCTTCGTCCGGGGTACTCCCTGCTTCCGGTGGCCTTCCGCCCGGCGTTCTCTCTGCTTCCGGTAGCGCTTCGTCCGGGGTACTCCCTGCTTCCGGTGGCCTTCCGCCCGGCGTTCTCTCTGCTTCCGGTAGCGCTTCGTCCGGGGTACTCCCTGCTTCCGGTGGCCTTCCGCCCGGCGTTCTCTCTGCTTCCGGTAGCGCTTCGTCCGGGGTACTCCCTGCTTCCGGTGGCCTTCCGCCCGGCGTTCTCTCTGCTTCCGGTAGCGCTTCGTCCGGGGTACTCCCTGCTTCCGGTGGCCTTCCGCCCGGCGTTCTCTCTGCTTCCGGTAGCGCTTCGTCCGGGGTACTCCCTGCTTCCGGTGGCCTTCCGCCCGGCGTTCTCTCTGCTTCCGGTAGCGCTTCGTCCGGGGTACTCCCTGCTTCCGGTGGCCTTCCGCCCGGCGTTCTCTCTGCTTCCGGTAGCGCTTCGCCCGGCGTTCTCCCTGCTTCCGGTGGCCTTCCGCCCGGCGTTCTCTCTGCTTCCGGTAGCGCTTCGTCCGGGGTACTCCCTGCTTCCGGTGGCCTTCCGCCCGGCGTTCTCTCTGCTTCCGGTAGCGCTTCGTCCGGGGTACTCCCTGCTTCCGGTGGCCTTCCGCCCGGCGTTCTCTCTGCTTCCGGTAGCGCTTCGTCCGGCGTTCTCCCTGCTTCCGGTGGCCTTCCGCCCGGCGTTCTCTCTGCCTCCGGTAGCGCTTCGCCCGGCGTTCTCCCTGCTTCCGGTGGCCTTCCGCCCGGCGTTCTCTCTGCTTCCGGTAGCGCTTCGCCCGGGGTACTCCCTGCTTCCGGTGGCCTTCCGCCCGGCGTTCTCTCTGCTTCCGGTAGCGCTTCGCCCGGCGTTCTCCCTGCTTCCGGTGGCCTTCCGCCCGGCGTTCTCTCTGCCTCCGGTAGCGCTTCGCCCGGCGTTCTCCCTGCTTCCGGTGGCCTTCCGCCCGGCGCTCACTCTGCCTCCGGTAGCGCTCCGCCCGGCGTACTCCCTGCTTCCGGTGGCCTTCCGCCCGGCGCTCTCCCTGCCTCCGCTGGGCATCCGCCCTGGCGGAACGGAATCGACAGTTCCGTTCCGATCGGAGTGCCGCCCTCCTGGCCCGTGGGCACCGGCCCGGTCGCGGGTGGCGCGCCGGCTGCCTGGGACCGGGATACCGCATCGTGGCCCGCCTCGGCGTATCTGCCGGTTCCCTCTGATCAGACCCACACTGATCTGCCTCAAGCCGAGGTGGTCGCTCCAAACCACCTGGTGCGCTCCGCTGAGACGGCTCCGAGTCATCTGGCTCGCTCTGACGTGGCATCCGCTGCTTATCCGGATCGTTCCGATGCGCCATTCTCGGCCCAACTCGCTTCCGGGAGCGCGGCTCGGACCGGGCTACCGAGCTCGATCGATCTGACGATCGGCACGGGTTCGACGGCGTCGGCCGGGGACGGTGGCAATCCCCTGAAACCGTAGAGACTTTGATCTTGTGGTTTTTGGATCTTGATAGGTGGGGAAGCGGCGGCGTAGCCGCCTCCGTCTCCAGATCCTCAAGCCGCCTGTTCGGCGCGGACCCGGGCCTCGTAGACCACCGGCGGCAGCCGGCCCGCGGTCGAGTGCCGCCGCTCGTGGTTGTACTCGTCGATGAAGGCGGCGACCGCGGTCCGGGCCTGGGCCCGGGTGCCGTAGCGGCCGGCGTCGGCCAGCAGTTCGAACTCGAGGGTCGAGTTGAACGACTCGGCGACCGCGTTGTCCAGCCCGGAGCCGGTGCGGCCCATCGACTGGCGCACCTTCGCCCGATCGCACGCCGCGCGGAACAGGTTGCCGGTGTATTCCCCGCCTTGGTCGGAGTGGAAGATCACCCCGGCCACGTCACCACCGCGGACCGCGATCGCGACCTGCAACGCGGCGATCGCGAGGGCGGCGTCGTGGTGGGCGCCCATGGCGAAGCCGACCGCCCGGCGCGAGTGCAGATCCAGCACGGCTGCGAGGTAGAACTTGCCCTCATCGCAGGGGATCTCGGTGAGATCGCCGACCCACGCCACGTTCGGCTCGGGCGGCGGCGTGAAGTCGCGGTGGAGCAGGTCCGGTGCCTTGCGCGCGGACTTGTCCGGCTGGGTGAGGTTCCGGCGGCGGCGTTTCGGGCGGGCGACCAGATGCTGCTCGGCCATGATCTGCGCGATGGTGTTCACGCTGACCTTCCAGCCCATCGCCCGTAGATCATCGGTGATCCGCGGGGACCCGTAGCGCCCTTTGTGCCGGTGGAACAGCGTGACGACCAGCGTGGTCAACGCCTGCCGGCGGGCCCGGCGCAGCGACGTGTCGCCGGGCAGCCATTTGTACAGCCAGGCCGGTGACACACCGAGTGCCCGGCACGAGACCGCGTACGGGATGCCGTGCTGTGCCCTCTGGGCGGCGATGAACCCGGCCATGGCTACCGGCCCATCGAGTCCTCGACCCAGAGGGCCAGACTGCGCTTGAGCACGTCACACCGCATCCGCAGCTCGGCGTTCTCCCGGCGCAGCCGGGCCAGCTCGGCCTTCTCGTCCTCACCAAGCCCGTCGTCGGCGCCGTCCTGGCGGCGCCGCCGGTCTATGTTCACCCAGTTCGCCAGGGTGCCGTCCTTGATCCCCAGATCCCGGGCCACCTGCGCGATCGGCTTACCGGTCTCCCGGACCAGCCGCACCGCACCATCTCGGAAGTCTTGCTCGAACCTTCGTCGTGTCTCTGCCATCGCCAGTCACCAATCCCTTAAGGCGATGTCTCCACGTTACGAGGGGAAGCTCAACGGGCCAGAACAGGCGGGCGGCAGGGGCAGCGGGAGGGGTGAGCGCGGGCGCCGGGTGGACCGTAAGGCAAAGCTCGTGTTTGCCGCGGCGCTGGCGGCTGCTGCGCTTGCCGGTGGCGGTGTAGGCGCCGGGATCATGGCGGCGGTCGGTGGGGACAGCAGCGCCACGGCACCTGCAGTGCCTGCGGCGCCGGGTGGGCAAGCCGGGAACGGCGAGCAGGGCGGCGGCCAGCAGGGCAGCGGCCAGCAGGGCAGCGGCCAGCAGAGCGGCGGCCAGCAGGGGGTGCCGGGGCAGCCTCCGGAGATGCCGGATGGCGGGATGCCCACGGTTCAGCCCACTCAGGGGGCCTGAAGACCTCGTTCGAGGGGGGACGGAGGCGGTCTTCCGCTGTGGGCGGCGGGAGATCGCCTCCGGCTGTCCGGGAACGGTCAGTTACGCGTACGCCTCAGGTCTGTGGCTCTTCGACGGTGGCCGCGGAGCGTGCTCGCCGGCGGCGGACATGCCGGACATGGAGCGTCACGTAGGTCGCGATAGCGACCACGATCAGACCGATCGCGATCCACTTGTACCTGTGCGCCTGCCCCATGATCTCCACGAGGTGAACGCCGAGCAGGTAGGCCACCGTGCACCACCAGCCCACCCAGAGCAGCGCACCGATCGCGTTGTAGATCAGGAACGTCTTCCAGGGCATCTTGGTGATCCCGGCGATCACGCCGTTGAGCTGCCGCAACCCGTCGATGAACCGGGCCACCACGATGATCCGGTTGCCGCGGCGGGCGAAGAACTTCTCGGCCTTCTCCAACCGCTCGGGGGTGACGAAGATGTACTTCCCCCAGCGGTGCACGATCTTGCGACCGCCGCGCAGGCCGATCCAGTAGCCGATGTTGTCGCCGATGACTGCGGTGACGAACGAGACGATCGCGACGATGTAGATGTTCATCCGGCCGGCGCCGGCATAGATCGAGGCAGCCACCATGATTGTCTGGCCCGGAGCGGGGACGCCGAAGCTCTCCACGCCGATCACTCCACCGATGGCCAGGTAGCCCCAGCGGTCCAGGATCGGGGCAACGCTGTCCAGAAGTCCGGGGAGCGAGGCTGTAGGTGGCATCCGCTACACGGTAGCGCCAGCCGGGAGCGACACCGCACCGACCTTGTGCGAACCCGGGTCAGACCTTTTCCGATCAGAAACCCCGTCGCGGCCGCTCCGCGGTCGATCTTTCGCGTGACTTGGCCCACCTTCGTGGACCTCTTTCAGCTGATCTCCGCTCAACTGGGCCGAGGGGAAGTCCACTTGAGGGGCTTTTGCCCCACTAAATGACTCATACTTTCGGCTAGTCTTCTCTGGACCTGTCGGATAGAGTCTGCGTAACCGAACGGCCAAGTGTGCCTGGGCGGCGCAATCTGCTGCCCCACGGATATGGACGCCCGACCGACCCGGGCCCCCAGGCGGGGGCCGGCTCTCCGGAAAGGTTCCAGGGAGGACCCACGACATGACCGTCACTGAGACTTCGACGGCGGTATCGCCGTCGACTGCCGCCAGCGCCGAGGCTCCGGCGGACAGCGCGGCCGAGCTGCTCAGCGCCATGGCCGCCATGCCTGCTGGCCACCCGTCCCGCGCAGCACTTCGCGACCGGGCGATCGAGGCGTGGCTGCCGCTGGCGCGTCACCTCGCGCACCGCTATTCCGGGCGTGGCGAGCCCACCGATGACCTGATCCAGACCGCGACGGTGGGTTTGATCAAGGCGGTCGACAAGTTCGACCCCGAGCGTGGTGTGGACTTCGCCGGTTACGCGATCCCGACGATCATCGGGGAGATCAAGCGGCATTTCCGGGACCGCACGTGGTCGGTGCGGGTGCCGCGGCGGCTGCAGGAGCTGCGGCTGGCGATCACCGAGGCGAACAGCACGTTGACGCACTCGCTGGGGCGGTCGCCGACGGTGCCGGACATCGCGGCGCATCTGGGGATCAGCGAGGAGGATGTCCTCGAGGGTCTGGAGGGTGCGCGGGCGTACAACGCGACGTCGTTGTCGACGCCGATCAGTGCTGATGGGAACACGGAGCTGGGTGACACGCTCGGTGGCGAGGACCATGAGTACGAGATTGCGGAGACGCGGGTGGCGCTGGGCCCGGCGCTGGCGACGCTGGACGAGCGGGAGCAGAAGATCCTGACGCTGCGCTTCTACGGCAACCTGACCCAGTCGCAGATCGCCGAGCAGATCGGCATCTCGCAGATGCACGTGTCGCGTCTGCTGACCAAGGCCCTCACCAAGCTGCGCGGCCAGCTGTCGACTGACGCGATCTGATTTCCCTCCCTCCCCTTGACGGCGCCGGCACCAGCCGGCGCCGTCTTCCTATATCCCGGCCGGTCACGCTTCGGTGCATCGCGGGGTGGCGCGGCCGGGGTAAGCCTTCCGGGCTGCCGGGCGGACTGTATGGGCCAGTGCTTTCCTAATCCCTGCGGGCAAGATGGACATATGACTGCGCTGCCCGCCTCGGTGCCGCACCCCGGCGCCGTCGAGTTGCGCTGTTGGAGGCTGGACGCCTTCCGTGAACTGCGTCAGTTGCGCGTGGCGTTGCGTACTGCTCTGGCAGACGTGTTGACCCCCGACTACAGCGATCTGATCGATCGCATGGCCGTGGTCGCCACCGAGCTGGCCACCAACGCCCTGCGGCACGGACTGCCACCGACCGAGGTGCGGCTCCTGCAGGGGCCGGATCGACTGATCATCGACGTGGCCGACCATGACCTGGGGACCGAGCCGCGCCTCGACCGCGGCCGTCCACCGGGATTGGGTGGGATGGGGCTGGTCCTCGCCCGGACGTTCGCGGTCGAGGTCGGTTGGTACAAGGCCACGGAGACCAAGCACGTCTGGGCGAGCTTCACCGTGTGACCGTGCCGCCTTGGAACAGGTCGCCACCCCGGCTGATCACCGTACGTAGTAGCGCTTATCCGGAATGCAATTTCGGCTCACAAATGGCGCCTGGCTCACTGGTCACAGGGGCCACGGAAGGGTGAGGGGGCCGATTTGGCGTTGCGCGGGGGACCGGGTAAAGTTCTTCGAGCCGGCAGGGAAACGGGCGAGCCCGGATCGAAAGATCCGCAGCGGCCGTCCTGCCAAACCCCGGAGTTCGAGTGCGACGACTTGTCGTGTACTCTTCCGCGGGTTGCCCGCTTTTGGATCGTCGAG